>CAXTUZ010000038.1:0-13956 GCA_964247525.1 uncultured bacterium | reverse complement strand
GTGTGCGTATCTGCGACCGTGGCTGGTGCGCGTGGTCGGCGGCGCACCGTCGGGTCGTCCGGCGCGGGCGGTGGCAGCAGGGACATCGCGGGCCCGCGCTCGGGCAGAGCCGGGCGGCCTCGACGTGGCCGGGCTCCGCGTCGCCTTCGGTCATCGGATCGCCGTCGACGGGCTGACGTTCAGCGCCCGAACCGGGCGTATCACCGGGCTCATCGGGCCGAACGGATCGGGCAAGACCACGACGTTCGACGCTCTCTGCGCTCTGGTTCCCGTGCGCGGCGGGTCGGTGACCCTCGACGGGCGGAGCTTGATCGGAGCCCGGACCGCGGCCCGGGCGCGGCGCGGCGTGGGCCGGACCTTCCAGCAGCCGGAGCTCGTCGAGAACGTGACCGTTCGCCATAACGTGGCGCTCGGCGCCGAAGCGGCGTACGCGGGCCGAAGTCCATTGGCGCACGTGGTGAGCACCCGACCAGAACGTCGAGCTGTCCGGGCAGCGACGGACGAGGCCCTGAGGCTCTGTGGCATCGCCCAGAGCGCGGACCGCATCGTCGCGACGCTCTCCGCGGGCGACCGCCGCCTGACCGAACTCGCGCGCTGCGTCGCCGGCTCCGCCCGGATCCTTCTGCTCGACGAGCCCTCCAGCGGGCTGGATCGGGCGCAGAGCGCACGTCTGAGTCACCTGTTGGGGCGCGTGGTCGCCGAGCGCGATGTCGGGATCGTGCTGGTCGAGCATGACCTGGCGCTGGTCGCCGAGGTCTGCGACGAGGTGTACTTCCTCGAATCCGGCGCTGTATCGCTCCACGGCACGGTCACCGAGGTCCTCACCTCACCGGCGGTACTCGCGGCCTATGTCGGACCGGCCCGCACCGGCTAGACGCACGCGCTACTTCGGATGGCGGATCGGGAACGTTGCCCAGCCCGGGGCCGGCGTCACGACGACGGGAGGCACGGGCCCGACGTGCGTCGGAGTGGGTTTCGGAGGAGTCACGACGGGTGGCTTCGGTGCCGGTGTGGGTTTCGGGCGCGGTGCGGGCTTCGGAGGCGGGGCGGGCGTGGGTGTCGGCGCAGCGATCACCGGAGCAACGGGGACGGGCGCCGGACCAGCGGGACCGATCGCCGTGGCCGGATCCACCGGGGAGAACGGGTCGGAGGGCTGCCCGCTGCCCTGCTCGGAGTCGACGTTTGTGGCGGGAACGGGCGTGACGAGCGCGCTGGGCGGGGTACGCGGCAACACGCGCGGTCGGGGGAGCACTGCGCGCCTCTTGGGGGTCGCGGCGGTCGGGGTGCTCTCCACCGAGGGAAGGACGTTCTCGCTCAGGACCTGCGACCGGCTGTGCGTGGCGGAGTTGCCGGCCTCGAGCTTAAAACCGAAACCGATGCCGAGAGCGGCCACGGCGACCGCGAAGATCGCGGCGAGCTCGCCCGCAACTTTCGTGTCGAGCCGTTTCATGTGGCCTCCTCACGCGATCGTAACGATCCGAACCCGATCCTCACAACGCCGGCATCCGTTCAGTCCCTCCCGGTCGGGTTGGATGTCCGTGCCGGCACGACGTCGGACAGGAGGTACAGCGATGAACGACAAAGGAATGTCCGATGGCCTTCGGAGCGAGAAGATCCGCCCGTTCGTCATCGACATCGCCGAGGAGGAATTGGCCGACCTGCACGCGCGCCTCGACTCGACGCGATGGCCGCCGGCGGCACTTGGTGACGGCTGGGACAGGGGCGTACCGCCCGCCTATCTGCGCGAGCTCGTCCGGTACTGGCGGCACGCTTACGACTGGCGCGCGCAGGAACGCATGCTCAACTCGTTCCCGCAGTACACGACGCGGATCGACGAGCAGAACGTCCACTTCCTGCACGTGCGCTCGGCCGAGTCCGCTGCTCTACCGCTCATCCTCGGACACGGTTGGCCGGGTTCGATCGCCGAGTTTCTGACGATCATCAGACCCTTGACCGACCCTGCCTCGTACGGCGGGGACCCGGCCGACGCGTTCCACGTCGTCGCGCCGTCCCTGCCCGGCTACGGGTTTTCGATGCCGCTGAGCGGAACGGGCTGGGGACCGGGACGTATCGCCGAGGCCTTCGCCGTGTTGATGGCGCGACTCGGTTACGACCGATACGGCGTGCAGGGAGGGGACTGGGGCTGGACCATCGGCTGGCACCTCGGCATTCTTGACGCGCGACACGTCGCGGGGGTCCATCTGAACATGATGACGGTGGTCCCCCCGACCACCGATGCCGAACGCGAGGCGATGAGCCCCGATGACGAGGCCCGGATGGCGAGGACCGCGCATTACAACGCGGAGCTCTCCGGTTACGGGCGAATTCAGGCGACCCGTCCGCAGACGCTCGGGTATGCGCTCAACGACTCGCCGGTCGGTCAACTCGCCTGGATCGTGGAGAAGTTCTTCGAGTGGACCGATTCCACATCCGCGCCCGAGGATGCGGTCGACCGGGACCAGATGCTCACGAACGTCATGTTGTATTGGCTCACCGGCAGTGCTCCCTCGTCGAGCAACCTGTACTACGAGGGTTCGCACCCGCCTATGCGAATCGAGTCGTCCGACACCCCCACCGGCGTCGCGCTGTTCGCGCAGGACATGTGCCTGCCCATCCGGTCGCTGTCGACCAAGCGCCACCCGAATATCGTGAGCTGGAACGAATATCCCCGCGGCGGCCATTTCGCCGCGATGGAACAGCCCGAGTTGCTCTTGGCCGACGTGCGCGAGTTCTTTCGCACGTTGCGGTAGCGGGACGGCTCTACTCGATGTCCCTGCGGTGACCGAAGAATCCACGTGATTTCACCATGTCGGCCACTTCTCTCGGCACCATCGTCTCCCACTCGCAGTCATCGGTCGCTATACGGCGAAGCACATCGCGGCTGAGAATCGGCAAGAATTCCGGCTTGTAGTTGTCCAGGTCGACGAAACTCCCTCGCTGCGCGAGATAGTCGTAGAGCGGCTGCAGGCTCGGCTCGACGCCCGCCGTATCGATGGTGACGACTTCCCCGTTCCGCAGCATCGGATACACGAACAGTTTCAGGTCGTTCTTGAACAGCCGGCCGAAGCTCTCCAGGATGCCGCCGGGAAGTGGGGCGTAGTTCGCCTCGTTGAACAGGTCCAGAAGGCTGGGGACGCCCATCACGATGCCGATCCGGCCTTCGGTCCGCCACGCCAGGTACGCGGCGAGGCGGTGGTACCCGACGTAGTCGGAGATCAGGACCGTCATTCCGCAGGCGGCGAGCAGGTCGGCGCGGGCGAGGAAGTCGCGGCGGTCGACGTCCGAACCGCCCGCGAGGAGGTTCGCCATGGTCAGTTCGGTCAGGCGCAGAATGTCCTGACCCTGCACGGCCGGATCGGCCTCGAATTTCTCCAGTGCCGCCTCGAGCATGTTGATGTTCACGACAGTCGGGGGCCGGAAGCTGCCGCGCTCGACCAGGATGGCCTTCTTGCGGAGGACCTCGCTCGGTTGCAGGACCGCGCGATCGGGTCCGAACATGGCTGCTCCGCTCAGCCCGAGCTGCACGAGTTTGAGGGCCATCAACCGGTTGTCCACGGAGCGGAACTCGATGCCGGTCATCTCGATCATGTCGATCTCGATGCGACCGGTGGTGAGTCGGTCGAGCAAGCTCTCGACCAACAGCTCGGGCTCGTGGTGCTGGAAGAACGCGCCGTACAAGAGGTTGATGCCGACGATCCCGAGCGCCTCCTGCTGCAACGACGCCTCGTTGTCGAGCATGCGGACGTGCAGGACGACCTGGCTCGGCTCGTCGCGGACGTGCGACTGGAATTTCACGCCCATCCAGCCGTGGCACTCGTTGCCCCCGCTGTAGCTGCGCGCGACGACCGTGTCGGCGAAGGCGAAGAAAGCGTTGGTGTCGCCGCGGGTGTCGGCGAGCCGCTCGAGGTTCAGGCCGTACTCGTGGTCGAGCATCGCCTGCAAACGGGCCTTCGAGACGTAGCGGTCCGACTTTCCGTACACCGCGTCGCTGACCGACATGTCATAGGCGGAGATCGTCTTGGCAACCGTGCCGGCCGCACCGCCGGCGCGAAAGAACCAGCGCGCGACCTCCTGGCCGGCCCCGATCTCGGCGATGGTCCCGTACCAGCGCGGGTCGAGATTGACGCGAAGAGCCTTCTGGAGGGTGTCCGTACCAAGTTCCATGCCGGTCCTCTCGGCCTCCCGTTGCCGGCGTCGCTGGTGCGACGTTCGCGCTGCGACGGTAGGGCATCGATGTTTCCGGCGCTCGCGGCGGGCCCCTTCTCCGCGCGGTGTCCTGGACACACCGGCGCGAGAGCGGCAGCATCATCTCCGGCACATCGCGGCCGCATCGGAGGTACGTATGGAACCGGCAACGACGCTGCCCGATCCGGGGCTGGCCGAGATTCGAGAGCGACGGTTGTCCCTGCGTACGGCGATGAGCGGTTTCGAGAGTGCGCTCGCGACGCCGCCCGCCGGGCAGATCGAAGGGTGGCACGAGGCGGTCGCCCAGACCGCGCTCGAGGTGCAGGCGAACCTGGAGGAGCACGTGGCCACCAGCGAGGGGCCGGACGGCTTCCACGGCGAGGTGCTCGAGGCCGCGCCCCGGCTCGCGCATGCGGTCGACGTCCTGGTGCGTGACCATCTCGCGGCCACCGCACTGGTCGCCAAGATCGTCGCCGCCTCGCAGCATCCGCCGACCCAAGACGTCGAAGTCGTACGGGAACAGGGAACCGAGCTGCTCGCGCTGCTCAGCCGGCACCGCCAACGCGGGGCGGACCTCATCTACGAGGCCTATGAGTACGACCTCGGAGGCGAGGACTGAGCGCGGTGCGACCCGCCTAGAATCACGAGGTGGCCTGCCGACGGGATCGTTCGTGACGCAGCCGGCGCGACCGGCGATCCTCACGGTCGACGACGACCCCAGCGTGTCACGTTCGGTCGCCCGGGACCTGCGCCGCCGCTACGGCGAGGACCATCGGATAGTGCGAGCCGAATCCGGCGCCCAAGCTCTCGATGCACTGCGCGAGATGAAGTTGCGCGGCGACCTGGTCGCGGTCCTGGTCGCGGATTACCGCATGCCGCAGATGACCGGGATCGAGTTTCTCGAGCAGGCGATGGATCTGTATCCGAGCGCTCGTCGCGTCCTGCTCACCGCGTACGCGGACACGAATGCGGCGATCGAGGCGATCAACGTCGTCGACCTCGACTATTACCTCCTCAAACCGTGGGATCCGCCGGAGGAAAAGCTCTATCCGGTACTCGACGACCTGCTCGCGGCGTGGACCGCCAGCGACCATCGTGCCGTGCCCGAGACCAAGGTTGTCGGCCATCGCTGGTCGGCACATTCCACCGACGTTCGAGAGTTCCTCGTTCGCAATCAGGTGCCGTACCGCTGGTACCTGTCCGATGAACCCGAGGGCGCGCGGCTGCTGGCCGCAGCCGGCGCGGACGGCCGCACGCTGCCGGTGGTGATCTGCGTCAACGGCGAGGTGCTCGTCGATCCGGCCGAGACGGCGCTCGCCGCGCACGTCGGCCTGGCGACCGATCCGGCCGCGGAGTTCTACGACCTGGTCGTGATCGGCGGGGGCCCGGCCGGTCTCGGTGCCGCAGTGTACGGAGCCTCTGAGGGACTGCGCACGTTGCTGTTGGAGCGTACGGCCGCCGGTGGGCAGGCCGGGCAAAGTTCCCGGATCGAGAACTACCTGGGATTTCCCGACGGTGTCTCCGGTGCGCAGCTCACCGACCGGGCCAGGAGGCAGGCGGTGAAGTTCGGCGCCGAGCTGGTGACCACCCGCGAGGTGGTGAGGATCGAAGCGAACGGGCCGACGCGCCGGGTGTGCTTCGCCGACGGCGACGCGATCGATGCGCACGCCGTCCTGCTCGCAACGGGGGTTTCCTACCGGCAGCTCGGTGCCCCCGGACTCGGCGAGTTCACCGGCCGCGGCGTCTATTACGGCTCCTCGATGAGCGAAGCGTCCGCCTGCAGCGGCGAGGACATCTTCATCGTCGGAGGTGCCAATTCGGCCGGCCAGGCGGCGGTCTTCCTCTCCCGGCACGCGAGAAGCGTCACCCTGGTGGTGCGCGGAGACTCTCTCGAAGCGTCGATGTCGCACTACCTCATCCAGCAGATCGCGGCGATCGCCACCATCTCTGTCCGCACCTGCACCGAGGTCGTTGCCGGCGAAGGGCGGCAGCACCTCGAACGCCTCGTGCTCCGCAACAGCGCGACGGGTGTCGCGGAAACCGTTGCGGCAGAGCGCGTATTCATCTTCATCGGTGCGGCTCCGCGCACGGACTGGCTCGACGGATTCGTCCTCCGCGACGAGCACGGTTTCGTTCTTGCGGGCCCGGACCTGCAGGGAGACGGCACGAGCCCGCCCGGCTGGCCGCTCGATCGGGCGCCGTACCACCTGGAGACGAGTGTGCCCGGTGTTTTCGTCGCCGGGGATGCGCGTTCGGACTCACCGAAGCGTGTTGCTTCGGCGGTCGGCGAGGGAGCGATGGCCGTCATGCTCGTACACCGTTATCTGGAGAAGCGATGAAGTGCGACGAGGAGGAACTGCGGACCCTGTTCCTGTTCGAGCGGCTGGAAAACGATCAGCTGGCGTGGCTGTGTGAACGCGGCCAGGTCGAGACTTTCGAACCGGGCTGGGTATACCGGGAAGGCGATCCGGCCTCGTGCTTCTACGTCCTGCTTTCGGGCTCGGTCGTCCTGTCCCGGCGCGTCGGCGCCGACGACATCGAGGTCACCCGCACGCAGCAGCGCGGCGTGTACGCGGGCGCGACGCAGGCCTACCTGGGCGATCGGGTGCGCCAGGCGTACGGAAACTCGTTGCGGGTCGTGACCTCGTCGCGGTTCTTCGTCCTCGGCGCCGCGGAGTTCGGCGAGCTGATGCGCCAGTGGTTCCCGATGGCCCTGCATCTGCTCGAAGGGCTTTTCTTCGGCACGAAGAATGCGCAGGAGGCCATCGGCCAGCGCGAGCGCCTCTTGGCGCTCGGATCGCTTTCCGCAGGTCTGACCCATGAGCTGAACAATCCCGCGGCGGCGGCGGTACGGGCGACCGCGGCACTGCGTGACCGGGTGGCCGGAATGCGGCACAAGCTCGCGCTCGTGGCGAGTGGTCGTTACGACGGCGCGACGCTCGGAACGCTGATCGAGTTTCAGGAAGAGGCCGTCGAACTCGTTGCGAAGCCGCCGAGCCTGAGCCCGCTCGAGGCCTCCGATCGTGAGGACAGGTTGGGGGAGTGGTTCGAACGCAACGGAATAGCAGGAGGTTGGGAACTCGCCCCGATCTTCGTGCAGGCGGGTCTGGACGACGACTTCCTCGCGAAGGTGGCCGCCACCGTGAACGTGACAGCCACCGCGGACACGGTCAGCCTGCAAGGGGCGGTGCGCTGGCTCGCGTACACGGTCGAGATCGAGTTGCTGATGTCGGAGATTCAGGATTCGACCGCTCGGGTGTCGACGCTCGTCGCTGCAGCGAAACAGTATTCGCAGATGGACCGCGCCGCGTACCAGGTTGTGAACGTCCACGAACTGCTCGACAGCACCTTGATGATGCTCGGAAGCCACCTGGGCGGGATCGCCGTCGTGAAGGAGTACGACGAAACGCTGCCCGCGGTGCCGGCATATGCGGCGGAACTCAATCAGGTCTGGACCAATCTGCTCGACAACGCCCTCGGCGCCATGGAGGGCAGCGGGACCCTGACGATCCGGACCGCGCGCGACGATGCGTTTCTCCTCGTCGAAATAGGCGACACCGGCCCGGGCGTCCCCGAGGAGCTGCGGGAACGGATCTTCGAGCCGTTCTTCACCACGAAGCCGTTCGGTGCGGGCACCGGTCTCGGGCTCGACATCTCGTGGCGCATCGTGGTGAACAAGCACCGTGGAGACATCCGGGTGGTGTCGAGGCCGGGCGACACGCGGTTTCAGGTCAGACTTCCCCTTGCCGCCTCGGACGGCGACATCCCGTCCACGAAGGAAGCACGCTGATGAGTACGAGGGGAATCGATCCGGCCGCGACGCCGAGCGGCACCGGGTGTGTCGAATGCCTCGCGACCGATGGCTGGTGGTTTCACCTGCGCCGCTGCGCGCAGTGCGGGCACGTCGGGTGTTGCGATACCTCGCCGTCCCAGCACGCGACCGCGCACGCCCGGTCGACGGGTCACCCGATCATCGCAAGCTTCGAACCGGGGGAGAGCTGGTTCTGGAATTACGAGACCGATGACATGGCCGACGGACCGCCCCTCGCCGCGCCTGCGCACCATCCCGTGAGCCAGCCGACCCCGGGTCCGGAGGGCCGGGTCCCGCCGGACTGGGAAAGGTGGCTGCACTAGCGCGGCGCGCGTGGAGACCTTGCCTGCCCCCTTCGCGCGGGCTACGTTCGTCCGGTCTTCCCACCCTGACCCGCTTCGAGGCGACCGATGACGCGATCCCTGAGCGATTACTACGCCGACGCCTGGCAGATCGCGTACGTCTGCGAAGACGTCGAGGACAGCGCCGCATATTTTGAGAAGACGTTCGGGACGTCGACGCAGTTCACGTTCATTGCCGGTCTCCCGATGCAGAACTGCTTTCTCGACGGTGCGCCGGTCGAGGGAGTTCTCGACGTCGCCGTCGCGATGGTGGGCGAGCGCCAGATCGAGCTGATTGCGCCGGTGTCCGGCGACGTCGGAATGTTCGGTGAGCACGTCCGACCGGGCAGCGCGGGAACCTTCCATCACTTCGGGGTAAAACTGGACCGGCTCGACGACGCGACCTCCTTGGTCGGTGAGATGGGAAGGTCCTGGAAGCTCGTCGGGCACATTCCGAACGTCGTCCGGTTCGCCTACCTCGACACGCGGGTCGAACTCGGGCACTTCGTCGAGTTCATCGAGTACGACCCAACCTTCGTCCTTCCGGTCGGCTAGCCGTTGTGATCGACCTGCGGGGAAAGATCGCGATAGTCACCGGGGCGGCCTCGGGCATCGGACGGGCTTCGGCCACCGTCCTCGCGCAGTGCGGTGCCCACGTCGTGGTCGCAGATATCGACAGCGCCGCGGCGCACAGCACTGCCGCGCACCTGTGCGAGCAGAACCTGAGCGCGGTCAGTGTGGCGGTGGACGTCTCGCAGGAGGCTCAGATCCAGCGCATGGTGGCGACTGCCGTGACCGAGTTCGGCGGGGTGGACATCCTGCACAACAACGCCGCGGCGGTGAGCGACCCGGTGGTCAACGCAAGGGACAGAACGGTCCTCGAGGTCGACGTCGAGGCGTTCGTACACGTCCTGCGGATCAACGTCATCGGATACGCCTTGGGCGCCAAGTACACGATCCCGCACATGATCGAGCGAGGTGGTGGCGTGATCATCAACACGGCGTCCGACGCCGGTCATTCGTCCTCCGGTCAAGTCATGTACGGCACATCGAAGGCCGCCATCCTGGGCTTCACCCGTAACGTCGCCGCCCATCACGGCAAGCAGGGAATCCGATGTGTGTCCGTCTCGCCGGGCATCATCGTCACTCCGGCGCTCATGCGGGCCCGGACACCTGAGCAGATCGAGCGATCGGTAACGCACAACCTGATCAACAGGGCCGGCAAGCCCGAAGACATCGGACACCTCGTCGCGTTCCTCGCCTCGGAGGAGGCCGGCTTCATCACCGGGGTCGACGTCCGTGCGGACGGCGGTCTGCTGAGCCATTTTCCGGCGATGGCAGAGGACATGGCGGCCGCTGCGAACGCTGGTGACGCAAACACCGCATGACCGCCATTGCCTTGCGCCGGTCTGGCGCGGGATCTACGTTGTTAACGCTCGCGAAGTCTGACGCGCTGAACTGAGGAGTGCCACAAGGTGACCGTGAATCAGGATACTGAGAACCGCGACGACGAGCCGGTGATGGTGTTCTCGTCAGACACCCACGTCGGACCGCCCCTGAGGGTCCTGCGCCCCTACTGCGAAAGCAAGTACCTCGCGCAGTTCGACGAGTACGCGGCGTCTCCCTGGGCGAACGCCGAGGCGTACACGAATGCGTTGCTGAAGACCTTCTCTCCGGAGTACCGTACCGGCTTCGCGCGCAACGTCCAGACCCTCGGTCATTACGACCCGCACGCCCGCCTGCGGGACATGGACCGCGACGGCGTGGCCGGCGGGATCATCTTTCACAACAGCCTGAACGGCGAACCGTTCCCGCTCGACCTGAAGAACAGCTTCGGCAACGGCGTTGCCTCCAAGGAGGAGCAGGAACTCGCCGGGGTCGGACGGCAGATCTACAACCGCTGGCTCGCCGACTTCTGTTCGGTGGAACCCGAGCGCAGCCTGGGGCTGGCACAGCTCCCAATGTGGGACATCCCGGCGGCGATCAAGGAGTTGGAGGTGGCGGCAAACCTTGGTCTGAACGGGGTGAACTTCCCCGCCCCTGGCGCGCTCGGGATGATTCAGCCCACGGATCCGGCGTATGAGGACTTCTTCGCCGCAGCCGCGGCGCTCGACATGACACTGACCTCCCACATCGGCGTGGCGCCCCCGAGTGACAAGCCGCTCGGGCCGCTCAACAACGAATACGAGCACGAGTTCACTCTGCTGGACCAGGTGGAGTGGGGCCAGCGTTCGATCATCATCTTTGCCCTGCACGGGATCTTCGAGCGGCACCCGAACCTCAAGCTCGTCATCACCGAGTACCCCGGCGTGTACTGGAACGAGCTCAAGGCGAAAATGGACTCGGTCACGTTCTCGCCGGCGATCTGGCGGAAAGATCCGCTGCCGCGGCTGCCGAGCGAATACATGGCGGAGAATGTGTGGATCGGGAACAGTTTCCAGTCGCGGGCCGAAGCTGTCGCGGTTGTCGAGCAAGGTCTTGAGGACCGTTACATGTGGGGTTCGGACTACCCGCACGCGGAGGGGACCTTCAGCTATTCGGAGGACCCGGACAGCTATCCGATGACCCGGCTCGCGTTGGCCAACACCTACCATGACCTCCCCGTCGACAAGGTGCGCAAGATGGCGGGCGAAAACGCGCTGAACTGCTTCCCGCGACTCGACGGCAAGGCGCTTCGCAAAGTCGCCGACCGGATCGGTCCGTCGGTTGAGGAAGTCACCACCGCGCCGGATCTGAGCAAGTACTCGGTCATCGGGGAGACGGGCACGTTGGCGTTCCGCACAATGGGCGCCTGGGCGTAACCGGATCTCGCGCCGTCCATGAGCGGATCAACGAAAACCCCGTCCGCGTCGGGGCTCATCGACGCGAGGATCAACGAGCTGGGGGACTGGCGGGGCGACACCCTAAGGCGGTTGCGCGCGCTGGTCAAAGACGCCGACCCCGAGGTGGTCGAGGAATGGAAGTGGCGAGGTGTCCCGGTGTGGTCGCACGACGGGATCATCTGTACGGGTGAGACCTACAAGAGCGTCGTCAAGATGACCTTTGCCAAGGGCGCAGCGCTGGCGGACCCTTCAGGACTGTTCAATTCGAGTCTCGAAGGAAACACGCGTCGTGCCATCGACTTTCGCGAGGGTGACACGATCGACGAGGACGCACTGAAGGCCCTCATTTGCGATGCCGCGGCTGTGAACAAGGCCAAAGCCAAGCGCTGACAGGCGCATCGGGCTGGAGGGTTGTGCAGCGGTGTGTCGCTAGAACGCTCCGGTGTTGACGGGGATCGTGTCGCTACCCACCGGCGCGGAGACCGCCAGGCGCCAGGCCCCCTGTCGGAATTGAATGATGTCGTGGATGGCCCTCCCACCGGGTTCGGGCGTCCACGTCTCGAGGCCGCCGCCGAACGCTTTACGGGCGACACCGCCGGCGAGGTTGCGGTGCAGAACCACAGTGCCGCTTGCTTCGACAACGTCGACCGTCACGAACGCGGTCGTGGAGATGCTGCTCGAAGCAACCGGGGTGTAGAAGATCGCCTTGCTCGTGTTGTCGTTGGCGAGGTCGCTCCCGAGGACCTCAGTCGCGCTGGGGCTGTAGTCGTCGGAGCGGTCCGGGTTCGCGGGAAGTGCGCGTACCGCGCGCAACGCAAGGTGCGCGGTAGCGCCGCTGATTGTGTACATCAGGTCACGTTCGCTACCGCTCCGGACCTCGACGAACGCCACCGCGCTACCGAGTGGACTGACGACCTTCACGCAGCTTTGGGACCGGAAGCCGCTATCGGCCAAGCCATAACAATTCGGATACTGGGCTGCTGCGAGGGCTTTCGTAGTGGGTGCGGCGGGCGCCGTCAACGCGCTTCCCGCCCCGGTTACCTGCTGCCCGACGGATGTCGACGGGGCGGCGCTCGCCGGCGAGGACGAGGAAGTCGGTATCACCGGAACCTGGTGTGACGTGGAAGCAGTCGTTGTCACGGTTGAGGGGATCGGCGCCGCGTGGTGGGTCGAACCGCACCCACTTAACACGGTCGTGAGCAGCGCGCCACCAACGATCGCCGTCTTCCCGCCGTGCCCCACCTAGTCTCCATCCGTCGCCTGCCAATCGGCCGAAAGGCTACCGTAAGACGACGATCGCGTTCCCGGGCTTATGCGCCGGTGGCGGTGACGACCGCGTCGGTCGCGAACCCGGCGAGGAGGCCGATAAGGAGGCCGTAGCCGATCAGGTCCGGACGTGCGACTTTCCTTGCCACGTCGAGCAGCTGGACGAGGGTGCTCACCGGCTCCAACGTAGCGATGCACTCGATGCGGACGGGCGAGATCGTTCAACGCAGATACGTCGATGAGGACGATCTGCACCTTGACAGCGTCGCCGAGAGAAGAGCCAGTGTTCTCGAACATTCGGGAGAGCTGTCGAAGACGTAGCGGGTCTGGTCCGCGACCTCCCTCGCTGACGAGGTTGCCGTCCTCGTCGAGTGCGATCTGACCCGTGGTCTCCGATCAAGGGTGCGCCTCTGACGCGCCGCCGCGCTAAGAAAACGGTCGACGGCTAGATCGCGCGATTGGTTGGCGTCCAGCCGGGGTCGCGACCGGTGAGGCCGAGGAGGCGGTCCAGCAAGGGTGCGCGGTCGGGCACCGGAATCGGTGCCGCGAACAGGCCGGGGGTGCCTTCGGGCGCTTGCGCTACCAACGATCGGACGAATTCGTGCGTCGCAGCCAGAAGTTCGGGATCGACGTGGAACGGCTGGCCGCTGGAGACCGCGATATCCCACCCGTGCACGATGACCTCGTTGAGCGCGAACATGCCGGTGGTGTCACCGGGCGCGACCGCTCCGCCGACCTCGGCGACGCCTGTCCACGCGTCATCGTCACTCCACGCTTGGACGAGGACGGCCAACCGGGACGGGATGACGGTGCGCCACTCGGGGTTGAGGTGGGCTGCATCTGCAGACGGTGCCTGGCTTCCGCCTTCGGGAACCACTTTCCGGGCGCCGGCGGTGAATGCCTGGGCCAGACCGTCGACGTGGTCGAGCAGCGCCCCCAACGAGGAGTCGCTGCAGGGGGTCGGCGCGGAAAGTTGATCCTCGCCCACGCCGTTGACGACTTTAGTTAGGACGCGGGTGGCCGGTTCCAAATCGAGCACAGGTCTCCTCTCTTGTGGGCGCGACGGTGACGTGTATTTCTGAGGCTACCGTTAGCCTGGTGCAGTTCGCCGAAGAGCTCAGCACTGATGTTCTGTCCCCAGCAAACACGAAGACCGCGACCGCCGCCCCGCCAGTCCAATCGGGATCGATTGCGGCGTCCTCAACGCCTGACGCCGGGTTAACGCGTCATCAACTGGGTGCGTCCTCACCCTTAACGGCCACCATCGATGAGCGCGGAACCGCGCCGCGAAAAGTCGTTGCAAAGATTCAGCCCGCCAGCCAAGGAAGCTCTCGAGGCGCCCGTGCCTCCTCCTGGCACCCTCAGCGTCCCAGTGGCATGGAGTGGCGGAACACGTTGTCGGGGTCCCAGTGGGCCTTCACCGAGCTCAGCCGATCAAATGTCCGCGGGCCGAAGGCACGCCGTACACTCTCGGCGTTTGTGGCCTCCCCGTCCACGTTGACATAGCTACCGCCGCTCGTATGGGGCCGGG
>CAXTUZ010000037.1:8248-14485 GCA_964247525.1 uncultured bacterium | reverse complement strand
CGGCAGTAACGCGGACGGAAGCGGCGCAGGCGTTGGTGCTGTTGCGGACCGGTCACGTGGGCGTGGTGCCGCCGGCGCGCTCGCATACGTGCTCGAGCGCGCGGGGAGCGCCGGAGCGGGACGTGGCGTCGCCGGCTGCACGCGGGTCACCGCATGGCCGCAGGGGGCGCCTACCGGCGTACGGAAGATCTCGTCGACGTAGAGCGCGCCGTCCGCCGCGACGGCTACTCCGTACCCCACTTCAGCGAACTTCGTGGAGAGCAGGTTCGCCCGGTGCCCCGGGCTCTGCTCCAGCGCCCGCTGGACCACGGGCTCGCCGTTGCCCCGGCCTACGTTCTCGCCGATGCCGCGCCACCGGGGCACCTGGGCGGCGAGCCCGGGGTTGTGCGCGAGTCCGACCCCGTTGGCCATGCGGAGCGCCCAACCGCCGGCCAGGGCGGACAGATCCGGGCACACCCGGTACGACGCGAGTCCGACGTGAGTTCGAAGGGTGGCGGTGTCGACCGCGAACGCGGTTGTCGCGCTTGCCGTATGTCCCGGCGCGGACATGACCGCCAGCAGACCTGCTGTGGCAACCCCAACTAATGCACCCGCTCGAATAGGCGTCCGCCGAGGCCGAACCAATCCCCTTCGGCGCACCCGCTGAACCTATCGGGTGGGCCCGCGTGGGACCCTGGCCGGGTGCCTGGCGCAACGTTGCTGTTGGACAGCGCCTCGTTGTGGTTCCGCGCTTTTCACGGTGTGCCGCTGTCGGTCACCGCGCCGGACGGCCGCCCGGTGAACGCGGTACGAGGCTTCGTCGACCACGTTGCCCGTCTCGTGCGTGAGGAGCGCCCCGCCGGTCTCGTCGCTTGTCTCGATCTGGACTGGCGTCCGGCATTCCGCGTCGAGGCGGTCCCCACGTACAAGGCACACCGGGTACTCGAGACCGG
Organism: uncultured bacterium; assembly: GCA_964247525.1. Lineage (GTDB taxonomy): Bacteria > Actinomycetota > Actinomycetes > Mycobacteriales > CAJCIY01 > DASYGP01. The sequence goes on along the minus strand of CAXTUZ010000037.1, from coordinate 13,553 downwards.
TGAAGGTAGCGACGGGGAAGGACTCGAGGACGTGCCGGACGATCTGGGCCCACAGGTCGAGATCATCATGGCGATCCTCGCGGCCTGCGGTCTGGCAACCGCGGGCGCACCCGGATACGAGGCTGACGACGTGATCGCGACGCTTGCCGCGCGTGCTGAAGGGCCGGTCGATGTGGTCACCGGGGACCGCGACCTGTTCCAGGTCATCCGCCCTGGCGTGCGTGTGCTGTATACCGTGGACAAGGGCCGGGCGTACGACGACGCCGTGGTCGCCGCCAAGTACGGCATTCCCAGTGCCGCTGCCTATGTCGACTTCGCGTTGCTGCGCGGTGACCCCAGTGACGGACTGCCAGGGGTGCCGGGCATCGGCGCGAAGACGGCCGCGAACCTGCTTGCGCGGTTCGGCTCGGTGCAGGCGATGCTGGCCGCCCTCGATGCCGGAGAGCCGGTTCCCGGTGGCGGAAAGCTGGCAGCGAGCCGGTCCTACTTGACGGCGGCCGGGGCCGTGATGCCGGTGCGTACCGATGTCCCCCTCGATGACATCGATGCACGACTGCCCGCCGAGCCCCCTGACCCTGATCGGCTGGCTGCCCTTGCCGCTGAACACGGGGCGCGCTCCAGTGTCGAACGGCTTCTCGCGGCTCTCGCGTTGGCTGCCGGCTTTTCACCGCCACCGGACGGCACCTCCCGAACCTGCCCACCACCCGGCCAGCACCGCGACGGCTAGATTCCGGCGTGTCGGGCTGCGGCCGTCTCGACGGAAACCGCCTGATCTAGCCCGGACTCGAGCCCGAGCGGAATCTCGCGTAGCAGGAGCGTGCCGAGGAAGGCGAAGACTGCCAACCCGGTCGCGACGATGAAGGTCAGATCGAGCGCATTCGCAAAGGCGTGCAACACGAGACCGTGCGCCGGCTCGGGCAGATGTTGCACGACACGCACCTGAAATCGTGACCCGCTGGTTCCGGTCGCCCCGGCGCTGTGCAGCGAACTGTTCAGCTTCGCGGTGAAGACGGCTCCCAGGACGGACACGCCGATCGAGGCGCCCAACGAGCGAAAGAAGGTCGACGCGGCGGTCGCGGACCCCAGGTCGCGGTAGTCAACGGCGTTCTGCACGGCCAAGGTCAGGTTCTGCATGCACCCGCCGATGCCGAGACCCACCACGAGCATGTACAGCGAGAGCAGGCCGAGCGAGGTGTGCTCGTCGATCGTCGACATCAGCACGAGGCCCGCCGTGAGGACGAATGTGCCGCCGACGATGAATCTCCGGTAGCGGCCGCGCTTGCTGATCAATCGCCCCGTGCCGATCGAGGAGATGAGGATCCCCGCCATCAGAGGGAGTGTTTGGAGCCCGCTCGCGGTCGCGCTCGAATTGTGGGTGACCTGCAGGTACTCCGGAAGGTAGACGATGACACCGAACAGGGCGGCTCCGACCATGAAGGTCACCGCACCCGCGACCGCGAAGGTTCGATTGCGGAACAGGTGCGGTGGAAGAATCGGCTCCGACGCCCGCTGCTCCACGACGAGGAACGCGCCGAGAAGCACGACGCTGCCGGCCAGCAGCGAGATGATTTCCGCGGAGGACCAGGCGTATTCTTGACCTCCCCACACCGTCGCGAGTAACAGCGACGACACCGCGGCCACCAGGACCGACGCGCCCAGGTAATCGATCTTCGCCTCACGGCGGACGTGCGGCAGCCGCAGCACCGTTCCGGTGACCGCGAGCGCGACGAGGCCGACCGGGACGTTCACGTAGAACACCCAGCGCCACGACAGGGAGTCGGTGAAAAAACCCCCGATCAACGGGCCCGCCACCGAGGAGAGGCCGAAGACCGCACCGAAGTAGCCCTGGTATCGGCCGCGCTCCCGCGGCGCGATGATGTCCCCGATGATCGCCAGCGCCAGCGACACCAACCCTCCGGCGCCCAGCCCCTGCACCGCCCGGAACGCGACCAGCTCCCCGATGTTCTGGGAGAGCCCGCACAAGGCGGAGCCGACGAGGAACAGCACGATGGCGAACTGGAACACGCGCTTGCGGCCGTAAAGGTCCGACACCTTGCCGTACAGGGGTGTCGTAGCCGTGGAGGTCAACAGGTACGCCGTGACGACCCAGGACAGGTGCGTCCCTCCCCCGATGTCCGACAGGATCGAGGGTAATGCGGTCGACACGATCGTCTGGTCGAGCGAGGCGAGCAGTACGCCGAGCATCAGACCGCTGAAGATCAGGTTCACCTGCCGCTGGGTGAGTTCGGTCCGCGGGCTCGGCGAGGGGCGCGCCGCGGTTACCGTGGCGCTCATGCGAGCTCCCCCCGCCGACGACCTCTGTGCGCCGCCGCGTCGTTGTTGAACCGCTCCAGCAGCTGGGCGAAGGTACTGATCTCCTCGTCGTCCCAGTCCGAGAGGAGCCGGGCCAAGAACTCCTGCCGGATCGCGGCGCCGTCGACCATGAGCTGTTGACCGGAGTCGGTCAGCGACAGCACCGCGGCCCGTCCGTCGGCGGGATCGACGTCCTTACGGACGTAACCGCGGGTTGTCAGGAGCGAGAGCTGACGACTCACCGTGGAGAAGTCGACGCCGAGGTCGCCCGCGAGCTGCCCCGCACGCATGCTCCCGTGGGTCGCGAGCTGAGCCATGACGGCATACGCCCCCCGTTCGATGGTGCAGCCGTCCGGAAGGGGGATGCGCACACTGGACATCGCTCGCGCCCACCGGAGCAGCTCAGCCTGAAGATGGTCGGTGGGTTTCACCCCGCCGGGTGCTGCTGTCGCTCGCGCAGAACTTGCTTGATTCATGCAACTAATTTACCACGGTCGAGTGTTATGCGTAGGTCAGGACACCGCGGTCGAGGTGCGCGGACGACAGCCGCGCCGTCTGGGCGAGCGGGGCTTCCGCGATATCGGCGAGCTGCCCGAGGACGTCGATCACCTGCCGGCACCAGCGAACGAAGTCGCCCGGCAAAACCTCCGCGTCGCTGAGCACCCGCTCGAGACTCGACCCGGTGGCCCAGTCGTAGATAGCGGCCGCCAGTCCGGCGTCGGGGGCGCGCAGCGTCGCGAGGTGATGTTCGGTCTCGAGCGCGCTCAGCTCCGCCGCCACCTCGTGTGTCGCCGCGAGCGCATCGCGGATCGACGGCGGAACGGGCGGGCTGGGTGCGTCGTCCCGTCGTGCCTCGTACACCAGGGTGCTGACGATGGCGGCCAGCGCGGGCGCATCGAGCTCGTTCCACACTCCCCGGCGAAGACACTCGGCGATCAGCAGGTCGGTCTCGCTGTACAACCCGGCCAGCATCCGGCCGCTCGCCGTCACCGTGTCTCCGTCCAGATACCGCAACTCCGTCAAGGCCGCACACACGCGGTCGAACACCTTGCCCAGCGATCCCGTGCGGGCCACGACCTGCGTGCGTAGCCCGGCAGTTTCCTGCTCCAGGGTCGAGGCCCGGTCGAGCCAGCGCACGTGCTCGTCACGAACCGGGCAGCGGTGTACGGGATGGTCGCGTAATCGCGCGCGCAGGCGGGTCAGATCACCGTCCGGGCGCTCCCCTGTCGTAGCTGCTCGCGGCCGAGCCGGGTGGCGTTCTGCCAGGAATCCCTTCGTCCGGAGCGTCGAGATCAGGTCCCGGCGGGCACGCGGCGAGCGCGCGGAGAAGTCCTTGGGTACCGGTACTTGTCCGAGTACCTCGGGCGCGCTCGGGACGTCGAGGGGCGTCAATCGGCGTATTTGCCGGTCTGCGGTGAGCACTGTGGGCCCCGGATCTCCGGCCGACAGCACGACTGCGACGCCCGCTCGCCGTCCGCGGGCGACGAGGACGACCTCGCCCGGACGTAGCGCCGACAGCGCCTGCACGGCCTCGTTGCGTCGTGCGGTCCCGCGCTTGCGTGCACCCGCGCGTTCGAGTGCGGTGATCTCCCGGCGAAGTGCATCGTACTCCCGGACATCGCCGAGGTCGCATGTAGCGGCCTCGACGTAGCCGTCCAGTACGGTTTCGGACGCTGAGATGCGGCGCCGGAGCGCCTGCACCGAGCGATCGGCCTGGAACTGCGCGAACGACCGCTCGAGCAGGGTCCGGGCTCTAGCGCGGCCGAGGCCGTCGACCAGGTTGACGGTCATGTTGTACGTCGGCCGGAAACTCGAACGCAGCGGGTACGTCCGAGTGCTCGCAAGCCCGGCGACCCGGCGCGGATCGAGGTCCGGACCCCACAGCACGACTGCGTGACCCTCGACATCGATGCCGCGCCGCCCCGCACGTCCGGTCAGCTGCGTGTACTCACCGGGAGTGATGTCGGCGTGAGACTCACCGTTCCATTTCGTGAGCGCTTCGAGGACGACGGTGCGCGCCGGCATGTTGATACCGAGCGCCAACGTCTCGGTGGCGAAGACGACGCGGGCGAGTCCGCGGCTGAACAATTCCTCGACCACCGTCTTGAACAGTGGCAGCAAGCCGGCGTGATGAGCGGCGATCCCTCGCTCGAGGCCCTCGAGCCAGTCCCAGTACCCGAGGACGGCCAGATCGCGATCAGGAAGCTCATGCGTACGTTCGGCCACGATCGAACGTACGAGCGCCTGTTCCTCCGGCGTGGTGAGGCGCATCCCGGCGCGCAGACATTGCCGCACCGCGGCGTCACAGCCCGCCCGACTGAAGACGAAGGAGATTGCCGGCAGCATGCCCTGGGCGTCGAGCACCGCGACGATGTCCGCGCGATGCGGTGGCCGGAACCGCGCCGGGCGGCCGTGACGAAGTCCACCGCGGGCGGTGCCTCGGGCAGCGGCCATCGTTCCCGCGGGACGCCGCGTCTCCGCACGGGCAAGCCTCGTCAGCGCAGGGTTCACCGTCGCCGGCGCGGCGGGTGGCTGTGCGAACAGGTCGTAGAGCCGCGGACCGGCGAGAACGTGCTGCCACAATGGGACGGGACGCTGCTCGGCGACGACGACTGCTGTCCGCCCGCGTACATGCTTGAGCCACTCACCGAACTCTTCCGCGTTGGACACCGTCGCGGAGAGCGCGACGAGGGGAATGTCGGGGGCCAGGTGAATGATCACTTCTTCCCATACCGCTCCCCGGAAGCGGTCGGACAGGTAGTGGACCTCGTCCATCACCACGAAACCGAGCCCGTCCAACGTGCTCGAGTGCGCGTAGAGCATGTTCCGCAGGACCTCGGTCGTCATCACCACGATCGGTGCCTCGCCCCGGATGGTCGTATCGCCGGTCAAGAGGCCGACGGCGTCCTCCCCGTGCCGGGCCACGAGGTCGTTGAACTTCTGATTGGAGAGCGCCTTGATCGGCGTCGTGTAGAAACATTTCAGCCCCTGC
>CAXTUZ010000037.1:0-8238 GCA_964247525.1 uncultured bacterium | reverse complement strand
GGACCGCGAACTCCCCCACCACCGTCTTGCCCGCGCCGGTCGGCGCCGCCACCAGGACCCCGCCGCCCTGTTCGAGCGCGAGGCACGCTTCGGTCTGGAAGTCGTCAAGACCGAATGGGTATCCGGCCGCGAACTCACGCACCTGCTTCGAGGCCTGCCGACGCCGGCTCTCCGCGTAGCGTTCCGCCGGGGTCTTCGGCGCTGCGGGAGATGACGCGGCGCCGGACACCGACTCAGGCTAGTGCCGGGCGTTCTCGAGGACCTCTCGGACAGCGGCGACCTCGCGGAGCAGACGACGGCCGTCCCCCCAGACACTCACCGCGGTCGCGACGAGCGTGACGAGCGCCACGAGCACTATTGCGAGATCGATCCACCACACCACCGGCTGATCCTAGGCCCGATCACTACCCGGAGCCGGTGCTCGGATCAGTGGTTCGCGGGGAGGGCGGCTCGAGCGGCGAGATCGTCGCCCACACCGAGCCACAGGACGAAGTCGAGCAGGTCGTCGTAGCTCAGCGGAGGACCTGCGGTCACCCGTTCGAGGTATTCGGTCGCGATGTCCCAGACCACCGGATCGACGCCACCGGACATCAGCAGCGAGACGATGTGGTCGTCGGCATCCTTGCGGACGAGCCGTGCACAGGACGGGCACGTGAAGGAGTAGTTGGCCATCGGAGCGTTCGGACAGACGGACAGCGTCACGTCGTCCGCCGTCAGCTCCACTTCACCGCAATCGGGACATGTCGCCTTGATCGTCGTCATCGTGCCCTTCTCCCGTCACCGCGCAGGCGGCCGAAAGGCCGCAGATGCAGGTGGTGTCGGCGCAGCGGCCCCGCGTCTGAACTAGGAACGCCCGCGGACACATGATTGTTACCCCCCACCGTCGGCAATAGGCCCGTAGCGTGCGAGGGCTCGCCGCACGAGTGCTCCGATGTCGGTCGCAAGCTCCGGGGGCGCGATGACCTTTGCCGTACCGCTCAGCCGGAGGACCAGGCCGCGGAGCCAGCCGGGATCGGGAGTCCGGATCCCCACTCTCAGTGCGCCGCCGGGTTGCTCGTCGACGAACTCGCAGGGGTAGTAGTCGACGATCCAGTGTGCTGCGGGCGAGAGTTCGAGCTCGACCAGAAGGTGTTCTGCCGAGGGCCGGAAGAGACCCTCGCTCAGATCTCGCGGCACTGCTGTCGGGGGCGGCGCCGCGGGGTGGTCGAGAACGGTCACGGTCTCGACCCGGTCGGCCCGGAACAACCGCATCGCCTGGGCTCGGTGGCACCATCCCTCGAGGTACCAGTGGCCATCCTTCAACACGATTCGCATGGGATCGACATCGCGATCGGTGACCTCGTCCCGGGCGGCGCCGAGGTAACGGAGGTGCAGCCGGCGGCGCTCGTCGACGCCCTGACGAAGTCCCGTCAGGACCGCTCCGTCCGGTGCGTCGAGAGTCACGCTGACGACCGGGGACACGTCGTCCGCGCCTCGCGTCGCCTGCTCGAGCTTGTGCCGCAGCCGATCCAGTACGTCGAGGTCGCCGATGCCCGGGACGTCGGACAAGGCACGGACCGCGACGAGCAAGGCGTTCCCCTCGTCCGCAGTCAGTTTCAGCGGCCGGTCGAGAACCTGCGGATCGAGCAGCGTGATCGTGTCGCCGTCCAGATCGATGTCGATGAGATCACCTGGCGATCCGCCCGGCAGTCCGCACAGGAAGAGCAGCTCGATGTCCCCCCGCAGCTGCTTCGGCGTGATGCCGAACGCCTCCGCGGCATCGGTGGCGCTCACACCGGGGTGGGTCCGAAGCCAAGGCACGAGCGCAAGCAGCCGGGGCAGGCGCTGGATCCCAGCCGGCTGACTCACGACGTGCCGGCTCGTGCGAGGCTGCGCAACGTCGCTTCCAGACGCATGATCACCTCGGCGCGCAGCGCGGCCGGCTCTTCGACTACGACATCCGGCCCGTACGCCACCAGCTCCTGCGCGAACCCGCTCGTCGAGGTGAACATCACCTCGAACACGTCCCGGTCCGCTGCGGTGGGCGTTCCGGAGCGGCGCAGCCGCGGAGCCGTACCCGGAGAGATCCGGATCCGAGCTTGCCGGCGCTCGGCCGGTTCGGGCGCGAAGCTCGTCGTGACCATCCGCCGGAGGTCGACACCCTCGGGTATCCCGTAGGCGCCGGACTTGCCCACGACCCGCACGTCCCCGGTGATGCGGGAGAGCCGGAAGACCCGAGGCGCATCGCGGTCGCGGTCGTGGCCGCCGACGTACCAGCGTCCGCGCCAACTGGTCAGTCCCCAGGGCTCCAGGACACGCTCGCTCGGCTCCGTCCCGGGCCGGCGATAGCCGAAAAGCACCCGCCGTCGTGCCAGAACGGCGTCGTAGAGCGGATCGAAGGCGGGCTCTCGGGCGTCGATGCGTACGTGGAAGCCGGGTGGCGTCTCGATCGGGTCGGCGCCACCCGCGGCCAACTTCTGGATCGCGCTGCCCGCCGTGTGTGCGAGTTGCGCCGACGACCAGAGGCGGGCGGCAAGCCCGAGGGCGGCTGCCTCGTCCGGGTCGAGCGTGAGGTCGGGCAGGGCGTAGTCGCTGCGTTCGATCCGGTAGCCCATGTCGTCGCCGTGGAGGGGGTCGTTGGACGCGGTCTGCAACGGGATACCGAGCTCCCGAAGCTCTTCCTTGTCGCGTTCGAACATCCGCCGGAAGGCCTCGCCCCCGGTCTCCGAGTCGTCGGGGTCGTATCCCTCGACGAGGCGTCCGATCTCCCCGACGGTGAGCGGACGTGCAGCGGCCATCAGCGCGATCGTGAGGTTGACCAGACGCTCGGTCTTCGCGCGGGACACAGCAGATCAACCTAGCGCCGCGGGAGCGTCCGGCTGCCGTGCCGCGCCCCGCCTGGCTCACATCGAGGCGATCAGCTTGTCGACGCGTTCGTCGACGGAGCGAAAGGGGTCTTTGCACAGCACGGTGCGCTGCGCCTGGTCGTTGAGCTTGAGATGCACCCAGTCGACGGTGAAGTCGCGCCGCTTATCCTGCGCCTGCTTGATAAAGGCGCCACGCAGGCGGGCGCGGGTGGTCTGCGGCGGAATGGACTTGGCCGCGAAGACCTCGATGTCGCGGGTGACCCTCTCGACCTCACCGCGTCGTTCGAGCAGGTAATACAGCCCGCGGTGCCGATTGATGTCGTGATAGGTCAGGTCGAGTTGGGCGATGCGCGGCGAGGACAGCGGCAGGTCGTGGCGCTCCCGGTACCGCTCGATCAGCCGGTGCTTGATGACCCAGTCGATCTCCCGGTCCACCAGAGCGAGATTCTGAGTCTCGACAGCCTGCAGCGTCCGTGACCACAGGTCGAGGACCTGCTTGACGGTGCCGTCGGCCCCGCGGCGATCGATGAAGTCCTGCGCCTTCGACAGGTACTCGCGCTGCATGTCGAGCGCGCTCGCCTCGCGGCCGTTGGCGAGCTTGACCTTCCGCCGGCCGGACGGGTCGTGGCTGATCTCGCGGATCGCGCGGATCGGGTTCTCGAGCGTGAGATCCCGGAAGACGGTGTTCGCCTCGATCATCCGCAACACGAGGTCGGTGGCTCCGGTCTTCAGCAGGGTGGTCGTCTCGCTCATGTTCGAGTCGCCGACGATGACGTGCAGGCGCCGGAACCGCTCGGCGTCGGCGTGCGGCTCGTCGCGGGTGTTGATGATCGGACGGCTCCGCGTGGTCGCGCTCGACACCGACTCCCAGATGTGCTCGGCGCGCTGGCTGATGCAGTACACGGCGCCGCGAGGCGTCTGCAGGACCTTCCCGGCCCCGCAGATCAGCTGCCGGGAAACCAGGAACGGAACGAGGATGTCCGCGACGCGGGAGAACTCGCCGTGCCGCCCGACGAGGTAGTTCTCGTGACACCCGTACGAGTTCCCGGCCGAGTCGGTGTTGTTCTTGAACAGGTAGATGTCCCCGGCGATGCCCTCCTCGCGTAGCCGGCGTTCGGCATCCTGCAGGAGCCCTTCAAGGGTCCGCTCCCCCGCCTTGTCATGTGTGACCAGATCGACGATGGAGTCACATTCGGGCGTCGCGTACTCGGGATGCGATCCCACATCGAGGTAGAGCCTGGCTCCGTTGCGGAGGAAAACGTTCGAGGAGCGCCCCCAGGACACGACGCGCCGGAACAGGTAGCGCGCCACCTCGTCGGGCGAGAGACGCCGTTGACCTCGGAACGTGCAGGTCACGCCGTACTCGTTCTCGAGCCCGAAGATCCGGCGTTCCATCCCCTGAGCCTACGGCGCGCGCACGACGCAGGGCGGTCGATCAGCCCCGGCCGGAGTTGCGAGCCGCGGTCAGCAGCGTATCGCGCAGGTGTAGCTTCGCCCGCTCGCGACCCTCCCCGGCCCCCAAGGCTCGTTCCGCCGCGTCGATCGCGCGCCAGCCCTGCCAGGACACCACGTGGACGCCGCGCTGCTCGAGCAGCCGCGTGAGCCCGTCCGGGTCCGGGTCCGCCGCTCCAGGCAGAGTTGCAGCGTCCGCGAGAAGTGCGGCCACGGTTTCTTTGGCGTCGTGCCGGCTGGTCCCGATCACCCCTGTGGGGCCGCGCTTGATCCACCCGGCGACGTAGCAGCCGGGGACGACGGCGTCACCGTCCATGACCCGGCCCTCCCGGTGCGGCACGACGCCACGACCGGCGTCGAAGGGCAACCCGTCGATACGCACGCCGCGGTATCCGACCGATCGGAACACCAGCTGGCAGTCAAGATCGAGGGTCTCGGCCGCGTCGACCACGCCGCCGGATCCGTCCAGGGAGGTGCGGCGAAGACGCACCCCGCTGACCCGATCGCTGCCGAGGATCTCCTCCGGCCGGAGCAGGAAGCGGACATGAAGGCGACGCCCCCGGCCTTCCGGCGTCCGCGTCGACCACTCCTCGAGGACCTCGAGATTACGGCGCGATGCGGCACTCTCGGCAACCGCCTGCTCGCTTCCGGCGTCGAGCACGAGGTCCGCGGGATCGACGATGACGTCGGCGCCGGTGATCTCGCCGAGCTCACGAAGCTCCTTGGTCGTGAACTTCGCCTGCGCGGCGCCCCGGCGGCCGATCATGTGGATGTCCGTGAGGGGACTGCGGGCGAGCACGTCGAGTGCGTGGGTCGGCATGTCCGTCGTCGCGAGGGCGCGGGAACTCTTCGTCAGGATGCGGGCGACGTCGACCGCGACGTTGCCCACCCCGATGACCACGGCAACCGTTGCGTCCAAGGCGAAGCGATCGACCTCGGCGTCGGGATGTCCGGAGTACCAGGCGACGAATTCGGTTGCCGAGAAGCTTCCCGGCAGGTCCTCACCCGGCACCTCGAGGCGCCGGTCCACCGCCGCGCCGGAGGCATGGATCACCGCGTCGTAGTGCTCAGCCAGCTCGGCGAGGGAGATGTCCGAACCCACCTCGATATTTCCGAGGAAACGGATGCGCTCATCGGCGAAGATCCGTTCGAAGGTGCTGACGATCGACTTGATCTTCTCGTGGTCCGGTGCGACCCCGTAGCGCACGAGGCCGAACGGCGCCGGCAGGCGCTCGATGATGTCCACCTCGGCCTGGCCGGACTTCGTGAGCGCCTCTGCGGCGTAGATCCCGGACGGTCCGGACCCGACCACGGCAACACGGAGCACGCCGACCCCTCCTCCTATGCCGCCGCGGCCGTCACTCGGCCGGCAGCAGAGGGCTGAGCGCCGCGCCCACGAGGCGCCGGAACTTGCGGCCGGGGCGAGTCCGGTCGAGGACGGCGACTTCCAACGTCGCGTCGGTGAGTGGACGCGCCTCCCCGTTGCCACTGGTCGCCCCCGCGCGCAGCGCCCGCACCGCCGCGGCGAGCACCTCGGTCAGCGGCTGACTGGGCGAGTGCGTTTCGGCGAGAGCGGCGCCCACCACGGTCGCGTGTCCCCCGATGACCACGTAGCCGTCCTCGTCGCCCACGGTCCCGTCGTAGGTCAGGCGATAAAGCTGGTCGGCGGCCGGTTCGGTGCCGACCTCGGCGACCACGACCTCGACCTCGTAGGGCTTGTTGTTGTCGATGAAGATCGAGCCGAGGGTCTGCGCCAGACCGTTCGCGAGCCCACGGCCGGTGACGTCCCGACGGTCGTAGGCATACCCGCGCATATCGGCGTACCGGACGCCCGCGACCCGCAGGTTCTCGAACTCGTTGTACTTGCCGACGGCGGCGAACCCGATGCGGTCGTAGATCTCACTGACCTTGTGCAACGCGCTGGAAGGGTTCTCGGCGACGAACAGAATGCCGTCGTCGTACGACGCGACGACGACGTCCCGTCCCCGCGCGATGTTCTTACGGGCGTACTCGGACCGGTCGCGGACCAGCTGCTCCGGGCTGGCGTAGAACGGCATCGCCATGGCGCTCAGCCCCCCGGGTTCGTCAGCCGGTCCGCGACGACGGCGGAAACGACCAGACCGACATCGGCGTCGGGCACCCTGCGGTAGCCCTCCGCGGTGATGACCGCGACGACCGGAAAGATGCGACGCGTCACGTCGGGTCCGCCGGTGGCCGAGTCGTCGTCCGCGGCGTCGTACAGGGCGTCGACGACGAGCCGGACGGCGCGATCGGCATCCACGTCATCGGTGTAGCGCTTCTTCAGCGCGCCGCGGGCGAACACGCTGCCGGAGCCCACCGCGAAGAAGCTGTGCTCCTCGTAACGCGCGCCGGTGATGTCGTACGAGAAGATCCGGCCCTCGCGGGTGTCGAGGTCGTATCCGGCGAACAGCGGGACGACCGCGAGGCCCTGCATCGCCGCGGCGAGGTTTCCCCGGACCATCGTGGCAAGACGGTTGGCCTTGCCGTCGAGGCTGAGCACGCTGCCTTCGATCTTCTCGTAGTGTTCCAGCTCGACCTGGAAGAGCCGCACGATCTCGATCGCCGGACCGACTGCGCCCGCGATGCCGATCGCCGAGAACTCGTCGGCGGGAAACACCTTCTCGATGTCGCGCTGCGCAATAACGTTTCCCATCGTCGCCCGCCGGTCGCCGGCGACGACGACGCCGCCGGCGAAGGTGACGGACACGATCGTGGTCCCGTGCCGCAGGGTGTCCGCGGCGACCGTCGCCGATGGCGGGGCGCCGGCGCTCCGGCCTGGCAACAGCGTCGGGTCGGCATGCTGCAGGAAGTCGGTGAAGGAGGGCAGTCCCGGCGTCAGGTAGTGCGCGGGCAGGCGTCCCGGTCGCGCAGCCGACCGCAGGCCCTCGGGAGTCACTCGCCGCCCTTCTGGACGTATGACCGCACAAACTCCTCGGCATTCTCCTCGAGCACGTCGTCGATCTCGTCGAGGAGGTCGTCCACGTTCTCGGTGAGTTTGGCGGATCGCTCCGCGACGTCCGAACTCGCTGCGGGGCTTTCCGCCGTCTCTTCGGTGGCGTCACTGCGGCGGGCCGCACGGCTGCTCTCGTCACGGGTTGGCACAGGAACCTCCGGGGGTCTGGCGAGTCAATCCTTCCTTGAGCCTAGTGCCCGGTGCCCTCATTGCCCGGTGATCGCCTCAACCAGCTCGAGGGCGGTCTCGCATCGGTCCAGCAGCGCGCCGACGTGCGCGCGGGTGCCCCGCGACGGCTCGAGCATCGGGACCCGCTGCAGAGACTCACGTCCGACGTCGAAGATGACGCTGTCCCACGACGCCGCGGCGACAGACCGCGCGTACTTCTCTAGGCAGCGTCCGCGGAAGTAGGCCCGAGTGTCTTCCGGCGGTTGCGTGACGGCACGGTCGACGGCGGCCGGATTGATGAGCGTCTTCATCGAGCCGCGTGCGACGAGCCGATTGTAGAGCCCGCGGTCGGTCCGCACGTCGCTGTACTGCAAGTCGACGAGGGCGAGCTTGGCGGCGTCCCAGTCGAGCTTCTCCCGGTCGCGGTAGCCGAGGAGCAGGGCCAGCTTCGCCACCCAGTCGAGCTCGTTTGCCAGCTGCATCGGTTCGTCCGCCAGCGCGACGAGGACGGATTCCCAGCGGGCGAGCACATCTCGCGGCGGTTCGTCGACATCGCTGCCGAAGCGGTCCTCGACGTACTTGCGGGCCTGCTCCAGGTACTCGTGCTGCATCTGCACAGCCGTCATCGAGGTTCCGTTGCGCATCCGGAGCGGCTGGCGAAGGCCGAGGTCGTACGACACCGCACGCACAGCGGCGACGGGTGCGTCCAGGGACAGGTCGATGCCGCTGGCCGCGAGCCACCCGTCCTCGATCATCGCCAGCACCAGATTGGTCGTGCCGATCTTCAGATACGTGGAG
>CAXTUZ010000036.1:0-14811 GCA_964247525.1 uncultured bacterium | reverse complement strand
GAACGGGCCGCCTCGCTGCCGTCGGCGGTCGCCGCATCCGCTGCCGCGACGCCGCCGGGCGATCGGGACGGCCCCGCGCCGTCGACGACGATCCTTCCCACGCCGGCCGGGGTGGTGACGGCGACGCGCATGGTCTGCTCGCAGCAGCTCGCGCGTGCCCGGGTCGCCCGGGTCCCGCTGCTCTTCGTCGCCGCCTTCCAAAGCCTGGGCATCCTTCTGCTGTTGCGCGGTGTCGTCGACACCTCCAGCACGCTGACCAAGCAGCAACTGGTGGCAGGCGCGACCGTGCTCGTCTCGGCGTTCGTCTGCCTGAACCTGCTCGCGCAGCGCATCGGCGCGCTTCGAGCCGGCGGCGGCCTCGACTACTACGCGGCGCTCGACGTGCCGGGTGTCGCCGTCGTCCTGGGAACCGCCGGGTCGTACGCGGCGTTCGCGGTGCCGGGCTCGATCGCGACGGCCGCCGCCGGGGCTGCCTTGTACGACCTCCCGTTCAGCCGCCTCTGGGTGCTGGTCCTCATCGTGCCGCTCGCGGCCGCCTCGCTCGCCGGGGTCGGCGCGCTGATCGGGCTGATGGCGCCCAAACCGGAGATCGCGACCGTCTGCGGTCAGCTCGGCATGAGCGTGGTGATCTTCGTCAACCTCGTCCCGCGACACCGGCTACCCGAGGCCGTCGGCTGGCTGCGCGCGGTAATCCCCAGCAGCTACGCGGCCGACGCGTTGGCGGAGACCTTCCGTACCCGGGTGCGCTGGGGTCTGGTCGGGCGGGATCTCGCGGTCTGCGTCGTGGTGGCGGTCCTCGCCCTCGTACTCGCCGGCGACTTGTTCCGGCGGCGGGTCCGCCGATGACGCCGGACGCGTCCTGGCGGGGGGAGATCCGAGCAGGGCTGCTCATCGCGTTCCTCGCCGCGGCCGCGGGCGCCCCGCTCGGGTCGTTGTGGGCGCTCGTCGTACCGCATGTGGCGGTCGTCCATGCCGGGACGGGACGCGGTTACCTGTTGCCGAACCAGACCGAGGACATCGCCTCCGCCGGCGGCGACCTGGTGATGATCGCGGTCCTCCTGGGAGCCGGCGTCGTTCTCGGCATCGGCGTGGGGTGGTTCGCCTCCCGGCACCCCCTCGGAACGGTCCTCGGGCTGCTCGGGGGAGGCGCGCTCGGGGGAGCGGTCGCCCTCGCCGTCGGTCACCTGCTCGTGCACGGCGACTACGGGCGGGTCTACCGCCACAGCGCCGACTACGCCACGGTGTTCCAGGTCCGGCCTTACGTCCGCGGGACCGTGGACCTCGTGGTGCTCCCCCTGGTCGCGCTCCTCGCCGCTCTCGCGGCGCAGGTAGTACGCCGGGCACTCACGCCCGCTCCGCGGTTCGGCCAGCCCGGGTCGCTCAGTTCGGGGACTGCGGGGCGCGGGCCAGATCCGGCGCGGGAGCAGCGGACACCGCGCTGAGCAGTCGGGACTCCTCCCGCAGCAGGGCGGTTTCCTGGGCGAGCCGGGACGCCACGTCGGGGGCCTCCAGCAGGCGCTGCCGGACGGGTAGATCGATGACGACCGATGCCGCGACGAAGTGCGAGAGCACCTGCGGGTCGTCGGGAAGGTCCGGCATGTCGATCGGGAGATTGCGGCTCGCACCCAACGCCGTCAGGTACGCGGCATAGGCCGCCCGCACCCCGGGGACCAGTGCCTGCGCCTCGTCCGTGGACCGCTCGGAGGACTCGCCGTCGCCCGAGTCGTCGGTGAACTCGACCTCGGCCTGCAGATACGGACGACCCCCGGGTTCTGGCCGCAGAACGCTGTGCAGACGAAAGCGATCGGTGCCTACGGTCACCATCTGGAAACGGCCGTCGGGAAGCTCCTTCAGCTCGCTCACCGTGGCCGTCGTGCCCCACTCGTAGAGGTCCTCGGCGGAATCGACGCCCACCTCCCGGCCGCGCCGGATCGCCACCACCCCGAAACGTCTGCGCGCCGGATCGGGCTCGTCGAGCAGGTCGCGGGCCAATGCAAGGTAACGCTCCTCGAACAGCTGCAGCGGGAGGACCAGACCCGGGAACAGCACCATCCCCAACGGGAACAGCGGGATGCGTATCAGCGACGCGCTCACCGCCCGAGCCTAGCGGCGCAACGGCTCGCTGCCGCCGGTAACCTGGGACGGTGCTCACCCGCGTCGATCTGACCTCCGGGTTACCTGCTGATCTGCGCCCGGTGCTGCCACGAGCCCGGCTCGACGTCGATGCCGCGGCCGCCGTGGTGAGCCCGATCTGCGAGGACGTACGGGTCCGGGGTGACGCGGGGGTGCGGGCCGCGGCAACCCGGTTCGACCACGTCGACGTCGACGAACTGCGGGTGCCGCCGACGGTGCTTCGGACCGCGCTCGACGCCGTCGATCCGGCGGTTCGCCATGCGCTCGAGACCGCGATCGAGCACGCCCGCCGGGTGCACACCGCGCAGCTCCGTCCCGAACACCGGGTCGAGGTCGTCACCGGCGGATTCGTCAGCGAACGGTACGTGCCGGTCCGGCGGGTCGGGTTGTACGTGCCGGGCGGCCGCGTCGTGTACCCGTCCTCGGTCGTGATGAATGTCGTGCCGGCCCAGGTGGCGGGGGTCCAGTCCCTCGCCGTGGTCTCCCCGCCACAGAGCGAGCACGACGGTGAGGTCCACCCGTTCGTGCTCGCGGCCTGCGCGTTGCTCGGCGTCGACGAGGTGTACCGCGTCGGCGGGGCACAGGCGATCGCGATGCTCGCCTACGGGACCGCGTCCTGCCCGCCGGTGGACGTGGTCAGCGGTCCGGGGAACGTCTACGTCACCGCGGCGAAGCGCCTGCTCCGGGGACTGGTCGGCATCGACGCCGAAGCCGGCCCCACCGAGGTTGCCATCCTGGCCGACTCGAGCGCCGACCCGCGTCTCGTCGCCGCCGACCTCGTCGCGCAGGCCGAGCACGACGACCTCGCCGCGTGCCTGCTGGTCACCGACTCCGTCGAGCTGGCGGACGCCGTCGATGTCGAGCTGGGCAAGCAGGTGCCTGCGACGCACAGCCGGAGTACCGTCGAAAACGCCCTTGCCGGTCAGTCGGCGTGCGTGCTCGTCTCGGGCCTCGAGGACGGCATCGCGGTGGTCGACGCATGGGCGGCCGAGCACCTGGAGGTGCAGGTACGGGACGCCGCGCAGGTCGCGGGACGGGTTCGCAACGCCGGGGCGATCTTCGTGGGACCGTACTCGCCGGTGCCACTGGGGGACTACGTCGCCGGCTCGAATCACGTACTTCCGACCGGAGGTTCCGCGCGGCACGCGAGCGGTCTGGGCGTCGGCACCTTTCAGCGCACGATCCAGGTCATCGAGTACGACCGCCAGGCCCTCGCCGCGGTCAGCACCGACCTGGTGGCGCTCGCCGAAGCCGAGGAACTGCTCGGTCACCGCGACGCGGTCCTCGCCCGCGAACGCCGCCCATGACGCCTCCCGTCACCCTGCCGATCCGCGTCGACCTGATCGGAGCGAGGCCCTACGGCGCGCCGCAGCTCGACGTCGCGGTTGCCCTCAACACGAACGAGAACCCGTATCCGCCCTCGGCGGCCCTCGTCGCCGACATCGCGTCCGCCGCGGCGGGTGCGGCGGGTGCGCTGAACCGCTACCCCGATCGCACCTGCTGGGACCTGCGGGTCGCGCTCGCCGTGTTTGTCGGGCACGGACGCGACCCGGAGCAGGTCTGGCCCGCGAACGGCTCGAACGAGATCCTCACCCAGCTGCTGCAGGTGTTCGGGGGGGCGGGCCGCACTGCGCTCGGATTCGAACCGTCCTACTCGATGCATCCCCGCATCGCGCAGATCACGGGTACGGAGTGGGTCGCCGGTCCACGGGACGCGCACTTCAACGTGACTGCGGCGCAGGCGGTTCCGCTCGTCGAGCGGCTTGCTCCGGCCGTCGTCATGGTGACCCGGCCCAACAACCCGACCGGCACGTCGATGTCGCTCGAGGTCGTTGCGGCGCTCTGCGAGGTGTCGCGCGGGATGGTCGTGGTGGATGAGGCGTACGGCGAATTCTCCGCGCAACCGAGCGCGCTCACGCTGCTGGACGCGTACCCGCGGCTGATCGTCTCGCGGACCATGAGCAAGGCGTTCGCATTCGCCGGCGGCCGCCTCGGCTATCTCGTCGCGTCGGCGCAGGTGGTCGACGCGGTCCAACTGGTACGGCTGCCGTATCACCTCTCCACGCTCGCGCAGACCTCCGCCCTCGCCGCGCTGCGGCACGCGGACGAGACGCTGGCGACCGTTGCGCGCGTCGCCGCCGACCGGGAAAGGGTCGCCCGGGAGGTTGCCTCGCTGGGGTTGCACCCCTACCCGAGTGACGCGAATTTCCTGCTCATACGGGGTTTCCCCGACTCGGGGAGGGCCTGGCAGGCGCTGCTCGACCGGGGCGTCCTGGTCCGCGACGTCGGCATCGCGGGCGCACTGCGGGTGACGATCGGGACGACGCAGGAGTGCGACGTGTTCCTCGCCGCGCTGAAGGAGGTCGTCGGATGAGCAGATGCGCGACCGTGGAGCGGACCACGAAGGAGTCGTCGGTACGCGTCACCGTCGAGCTCGACGGGACCGGCGTGCTCGATGTCTCGACGGGGGTGCCCTTCTACGACCACATGCTCAGCCAGCTCGGCAAGCACGGTGGTTTCGACCTCACCATCGCGACCACGGGTGATCTGGAGGTCGATGCGCACCACACCGTCGAGGACACCGCTCTCGCGCTCGGCAAGGCATTCCGGGAGGCACTCGGCGACAAGGCGGGAGTGCGACGCTACGGCGATGCCCTGGTGCCGCTCGACGAGGCGCTCGTACAGGTCGCGGTGGATCTCTCCGGCCGGCCGTACCTCGTGCACGACGAGCCCTCGCTGGTCGAGCTGATCGGGACGTACGACACCAGTCTCACCAAGCACATCTTCGAGTCCTTCGTCGCCGAGTCCCGCGTCACGATGCACGTCCGGGTTCTCTCCGGCCGTAACGCGCATCACCTCGTGGAGGCGCAGTTCAAGGCCGTGGCCAGGGCTCTTCGTACCGCGGTGGCGCTCGATCCGCGCGCGGTCGGGATCCCCTCGACCAAAGGTGTGCTGTGACCGCTGACGTAGTCGTTCTCGATTACGGCAGCGGCAACCTGCGCTCGGCACAACGGGCGCTCGAGCGGGTAGGCGCGTCCGTCCGCGTGACCGGCGATCCGGAGTCGGCCCGCGAGTGCTCCGCGCTGGTCGTGCCCGGGGTGGGCGCTTTCGCCTCGTGCATGGCCGGGCTACGGGCAGTCGGTGGGGTCGAGGTGATCCGGCAACGCGTCGCTGACAGTCGTCCCGTACTCGGCATCTGCGTGGGGATGCAAGTGTTGTTCGCCGGCGGCGACGAGCACGGCGTGAGCACCGAAGGCGTCGGGGTGCTGCCGGGCCGGGTCGAACGCCTGCGCGCGCGGGTGCTGCCGCACATGGGCTGGAACACAGTGCAGGCGCCCGCGGAAAGCGCCCTGTTCGCCGGACTGTCCGGAGCCAGCTTCTATTTCGTGCACTCGTACGCGGCCAGGGAGACCGACGGGATCGTCACCACCGCCGAGCACGACGAACCGTTTGTGGCCGCAGTGGAGCACGGGGCGTTGACGGCCACGCAGTTCCACCCGGAGAAGTCCGGTGACGCGGGGGCGGCGCTGCTCGCGAACTGGTGGAAGGAACTCTGATGGGTCTGGAACTGCTGCCCGCCGTCGACGTCGCCGGCGGACAGGCCGTCCGGCTCGTGCAGGGCAGCGCCGGTAGCGAGAAGTCGTACGGCGATCCACTCCCCGCTGCGCTCGACTGGGCGGAGGGCGGCGCGCGGTGGGTGCAGCTGGGGGATCGCCGATGTTGCGAGAACTCTCGCGGAGCGGGGCGTCCGGGTGGAACTGTCGGGAGGAATTCGCGACGACGCATCGCTCGACGCCGCTCTGGGCACCGGTGCGACCCGGGTCAATCTCGGCACCGCCGCGCTGGAGGATCCGCAGTGGGTGCGTTCGGCGATCGGGCGCGTCGCGGATCGGATCGCGGTGGGCCTGGACGTCCGCGGCACGACGCTCTCGGCCCGGGGTTGGACGCGTGACGGTGGTGAGTTGTTCGAGGTGTTGTCGCGGCTCGATGCCGACGGGTGCGCGCGGTACGTGGTGACGGACGTCCGCCGCGACGGAACGCTGACCGGCCCGAATATCGCCCTGCTGCGCGAGGTGTGCGCTGCGACCGACCGCCCGGTCGTGGCGAGCGGCGGCGTGTCGACGCTCGACGACCTGCGCACATTGGCCGGCCTGGAGGCGGCCGGTATCGAAGGGGTGATCGTCGGGAAGGCCCTGTACGCCGGCGCGTTCACCCTGCCCGAGGCGCTGCTCGCGGTCTCGTAGCGCACGACGGGACGCGCAGTCGTATCCACAGAAGTCCAGACGGCCCTCAGCCCGGAGGTTGTGCTCGGGATTATTCGAACATGCGTTCGGACCTAGTGAGCGGCCAGGAGGTGCTGGTCACCTTCCCGTCGGCGCCCGTGGCTCCGGCCGCTGAAGCTGGCATTGATGTGGAGCCCGTTCCGTTCGCGATGGCGGTAGGGGCGGTTCCCGGGCCGGAGGGGATTGCGGCGCTCGCGGCCCTTGAGATGGAGACCCTGCCGGAGCGCGATCTGGTGGCGGTCCTCGGCCTGTTGGAGGCGCAGGCAGCATGGCTGGCCTCGGTGACCAACCGGGCGCTGTGTGCGCTCCGCGACGTGTCGCACGCCGCGCACCGGCCGATCGGGACGCCCGCGCAGGACGCGACCGAAGCCGAATGGGCGGCAGCGGACCGCGAATGGGACCGCGAGCAGGTTCAACTCGCCGCGCGCGTGGGGGAGTACGACGCGCGCCGACGCCTCGCAACTGCCGTGGCACTGCGTGATCGGCTCCCCGCGACGGCGCTAGCGCTGGGCTCGGGCCGCATCTCGGCTCGGCACGCGGATGCCCTTGCCGCCGAGACGGCAGGTCTCGGTGGCGTCGATGCCGGTGTTGTCGAGCGGTCGGTGCTCGCAGACCCGCGGCGAGTGACGGCCGCACAGTTCCGGGCCCGAGCTCGCGCCTTGGCGGCGGCGTTCGCGCCGGAGCTCGTGGCCGATCAGGCTTTGCAGGCCGCCGCGGGAAGATTCGTGCGGTCGTGGCTCTTGGGCGACGGCAGCGCGGAGTTGCGGGCGGTGCTGCCCGTCGCCGACATGGAGGTAGTGACGGGCGCCCTGAACGATCTGGCGCTGCCCTCGGACGTAGCCGATGCCAGGCCTGCGGAGATGCGCCGCGCTGACGCGCTTGTCGAGCTGTGTCTGCGCCATCTGCGCGGGGAGGGCGGCGAGGTCCCGCGTCCCGGGGCGCGGCTCATGATCACGGTGCCGCTCGACTCGATCGGCCCTGGAGCGGGCGCGGCGGCGACACTTGCCGACGCGCCTTTGTCTGCGTCGGCGCTACGCCGGTTCGGATGCGACAGCGAGCTCCTGCGAGTGTGCACCGATCCGCTGAACGGGACGGTGCTCGACATGGGCCGGACGGCGCGGATCCCGAATGCGGGTCTACGCCGCGCCATCGAGGTGCGCGACGGTGGCCGGTGCACGTTCCCCACCTGCGGACGGCGGCGAGGACTGCACGCGCACCATCTCGTTCACTGGCTCGACGGTGGCACTACCGATCAGCGCAACCTCACCCTGTTGTGCGCGCGCCATCACCATGCGGTCCACGACGAGGGCTGGGAGGTGCGGCGGCGGCCCGGTGGGCAGCTTGCCTGGACGAGCCCGACCGGACAGGCGCACTCCGCCCCCGCAGAGAGCTGGCGCGCACCCCCGGATGACGAACCCGTCCCGTACTGACGGTGACACGGCGACGTTGCGCGCGGAACGTAGGGTTGTTTCGTGCCTGTGGCGACCCGCGTCATCGCGTGCCTGGATGTCGATGCCGGGCGCGTCGTCAAGGGCGTGAACTTCACCGGTCTTCGCGACGCCGGCGATCCGGTGGAACTCGCGGCGCGGTACGACGCCCAGGGCATCGACGAACTCGTGTTCCTGGACATCACCGCGAGCAGTGCCTCCCGGGAGACCACGTACGAGGTGGTGCGGCGGACCGCCGAGCAGGTGTTCATCCCGTTGACCGTCGGGGGTGGGGTGCGGTCCGTCGACGACGTCGACAGGCTGCTGCGCGCGGGTGCCGACAAGGTCGGGATCAACACCGCCGCCGTCGCCCGGCCCGAACTCCTTGCGGAGGCGAGCCGGCGCTTCGGCAACCAGTGCATCGTCCTGTCCGTCGACGCCCGCCGAACCAGGCCGGGGGAGACGCCCACCACAAGCGGATATGAGGTCACGACACACGGAGGCCGTACCGGAACCGGGATCGACGCGGTCCGATGGGCCGCGCAGGGGGCGCGGCTCGGTGCCGGGGAGATCCTGCTGAACTCGATGGACGCGGACGGCACCACCACCGGATACGACTTCGAGATGACCGCGGCGGTGCGAGCGGTCGTCGATGTTCCGGTCATCGCCTCCGGAGGTGCCGGCACCGCGGACGACTTCCCGGCGGCGGTCGACGCCGGCGCCGACGCGGTCCTCGCCGCGAGCGTCTTTCACTTCGGTGACCTGACCGTCGGTCAGGTCAAGGAGGCGCTGCGCGCCTCCGGTCACCGCGTTCGCTGAGGCGACGAACACGTGTTGCGTCGCGGAATAGCCGTCCTCGCGCGATCTGTGCGGGAGGAACCCGGCATGTTCGCGGTGAGCTTCGCCGGCAGCTTGGCGTACGGGCTCATGATCATCACGCAGGCGTATGTCCTCGGCGCGGTCACCACTCACGTCGTCACCCCGTCGTTGCGCGACGGTCACGCGAGACGAGGCGCACTCGCGATCGGCGTACTCGCCATCCTCGGCGTGGCGTTCGTGAAGATCGCCGGAATCGTCGCGCGCCGGCTCGGGGCCGGCATCATGCAATACCGCCTCCAGGCTACGTATCGCCGCCGGGTAACCCGCCGTTACCTCGCGCTGCCGATGTCCTGGCACAGCCGGCACTCGACCGGGACCCTGCTGTCGAACGCGAACTCCGACGTCGAAGCACTCTGGTACGTCATCGCTCCGTTTCCCTTCGCGGTCGGCGTGCTGGCGATCATGGCCGTGACCATCGGTCTGCTGCTCACTACCGACGTCGCGCTCGCGGCGCTGGCGATGCTCGTGTTCCCCGCAGTCATCGCCAGCAACACGCTGTACGCGCGCAGCATGGCCCCGCGGGTACGACGCTCGCAGGGCTTGCGTGCCGAGGTCAGCGCGCTCGCGCACGAGAGCTTCGAGGGGGCGCTGGTCGTCAAGACTCTCGGGCTCGAGGATGCCGAGACGGATCGGTTCGGCGCCAGGGCCGAGCAGCTCCGTGACTCCCTCGTCTCGATCGGACGTCTGCGCGGGATCTTCGACCCCGTCCTGGAAGCCATCCCCAACCTCGGCACGCTGCTGGTCCTGCTCATCGGTGCGAGCCGCGTGGATACCGGCACCCTGGTCCGGGTCGCGTACCTGTTCGGGCTCCTCGCCTTCCCGCTCCGCGCGATCGGCTGGCTGCTCGCCGAGATCCCGCGCAGCGTCGTCGGTGACGAACGGGTGCAGACAGTGCTCCGGGCAACCGGCGAGTTACCCTTCGGCAGCGGCGCTCTGCGGGCGACCGCACCGCTTGCGATCGCTGTGAGCGGCCTGTCGTACCGCTACGGCGCTTCCGTGGACGAGGGCACGGACGTGCTCCGGGACGTCGACCTCGACATCGAGCCCGGCCGAACGGTCGCGCTCGTCGGACCGACGGGATCGGGGAAGTCCACCCTCGCCGCGCTGCTGCTCCGCCTGATGGACCCCACCGCTGGCCTCGTGTGTTACGACGGCATCGACGTGCGGGACCTGCGCCGCGGCGAGGTTCCGGCCGCGGCGGCGCTGGTGGCGCAGCAGGCGTTCCTGTTCGACGACACGGTCCGGGGCAACGTCACTCTCGACGCGGGCGCGCAGGTCGCCGACGCCCCGATCACCGACGCCGAGGTGTGGGCGGCGCTGCGCCTGGCCCAGGCCGACGGGTTCGTCGCGGCGCTCGACGGCGGACTCGATGCGATCATCGGCGAGCGGGGCGCCACCCTCTCCGGTGGGCAGCGTCAGCGGCTCTCTCTCGCCCGGGCACTCGTGCGGCACCCGCGGTTCCTGCTGCTCGACGACGCCACGTCCTCGGTCGACCCCGCCGTCGAGCAGGCGATCCTCACCGGACTCCGGAGCGCCGCCGATCGCCCTACGACATTGCTCATCGCCTACCGGCAGGCGACCGTCGCGCTCGCCGAAGAGGTGCTCTTCCTCGACCGCGGCCAGCTCGTCGACCGCGGAACCCACGCCGAACTCCTCGAGCGAAACCATGCGTACGCCCGGATCCTCACCGCCTACGACCGGTCTGCCGTGCACGGGCTGTGAACACCTTCCGCCGTACGTTCGCGCTGGTCCCGGAATTCACCCGCGGACTCCGGCTGACCATCGTGCTGGCACTGCTCGCCACGGCGGGGCGGGTCGTCGTCCCCGTCGTCGTCCAGCAGGTCCTCGATCGCGGACTGCGGGGCGGCCACCCGCATCACGCGCTGATCACCGCGCTCGTGCTCGTCGGGGCGCTCGCGATCGGCTTCACGATCGTCGCCAACTATGCGATGAACGTCCGGCTATTCCGTGCGACCGAGTCAGGTCTCGCACAGTTGCGGGTCAGCGCCTTCCGGCATGTGCACGACCTGTCGGTACTGCATCAGCAGGCGGAGCGCCGCGGATCACTCGTCAGCCGGGTCACCAGCGACGTCGACACCATCAGCGTCTTCATGCAGTACAGCGGGATCTTCCTGGTGTCGGCGTCGGGTCAGCTACTCCTGGCGACGGTGCTGATGCTGGCGTACTCCTGGCCCCTCGCACTGCTCGTCCTGGTCGCTTTCGCTCCCGCCGCGTGGATCGGGCGCCACCTGCAGCGGCGTCTGAGCGCCGTCTACGGCGAGGTACGAGTCCGAGTGGGGGTGATGCTCGGCGCGATCGCCGAGTCCGTGGTCGGCGCGAGCGTGATCAAGTCCTACGGGGTGGAGAATCGGACTGCGGCCCGCATCGACGCCGCGGTGGATGCCACCCGCGCGGCGCAGACCAGGGCGCAGTCGCTCTCGGTCTCCGTATTCGTGTTCGGTGAGATCAGTGCCGCCCTCGCGAACGTCTTCGTCGTACTCGGCGGTGTCTGGCTTGGCGTCGGCGGCCATCTCACGGTGGGCCGACTCGTCGCATTCCTGTTCCTCGTCAACCTTTTCGTGCAACCGGTGCAGGTCGCGGCCGAGGCGCTGAACGAGGCGCAGAACGCTGTCGCCAGCCTGCGCCGCGTCCTGGACGTGCTCGACACGCCGACCGACATCACAGATCCGGGCACGGCGGGCACGACGTTGCCGGCCGGGATGCTCGGGTTCCGGTTCCGAGATGTGCGGTACGCCTATCCGGGCGGCCCGGAGGTACTGCGGGACGTCGACCTCGAGGTGGCACCGAGAACGAGCGTCGCGGTCGTCGGTGAGACAGGTGGCGGCAAGACGACCTTTGCGAAGTTGCTGACCCGGCTGATGGATCCCACGCATGGCCAGGTCGAGGTGGGCGGCGTTGCTCTCACCGACGTTCCCTTCAGCTCGCTGCGTCGCCGGGTCGTCGTGGTTCCGCAGGACGGGTTCCTCTTCGACACGACGATCGCGGAGAACGTCCGGCAGGGGCGTCCGGATCTCGACGACGCCGGTGTCGAGGCGGCATTCGCCGACCTCGGCCTTGCGGACTGGCTGGCGGGCGTCCCCGGCGGCGTAGAGGCGCGGGTCGGGGAACGGGGTGAGGATCTGTCCGCCGGGGAACGACAACTCGTCGCCCTTGCCCGGGCCTACGTGGCCGACCCCGACCTGCTTGTCCTGGACGAGGCGACCTCGGCAGTCGACCCGGCGACGGAACGGCGTCTGTCGACCGCGCTGGAAGGACTCACCCGCGGCCGTACCGCCGTCACCATCGCGCACCGGTTGTCCACGGCCGAGAGAGCGGACGAGGTGCTCGTGATCGACCGTGGTGAAGTCGTGCAGCGGGGCTCACATCACCACCTTCTCGCCGAGGGTGGCGTCTACGCCCGTCTGCACGCGAACTGGATGACTCGGGCCTGACAGGTGACGACGCCCGGTCAGTTACCGTTGTCGACGCAGTTCTGGTACGCGCGCGAGTTCGTGTTGTAACGGTCCGCACACGACCGGTTGGCGTTGATGATGCCCACTGTCAGGATCCCTGCGGCCAACAGCACCCCGACGATTCCGGTGATGATCCCGGTGAGCGACTGACCCCGGTTCGTCGCCACTCCGCGCCGGGCCCGCCCGATGCCGATCGCGCCGAAGATGATGCCGAGGATCGCCGGGATGATCCCGATGACAACGACGGCCAGCACCGCGCCGACGATGCCGCAGATCATGCCGGCGAGACCGAGGCCGTTCTGTGTAGATATCTGTCCTCCCAACAAGCATAGGCCGTACCCACCCTGGCCGTACCCACCTTGGTTCTGCGCGAAGGGTTGCCCGTACGACGGAAGTCCTGTCGGCTCGGGCCCGCGCTGCCCGATCCCGGCCTGCCCGTACGTCGGCAGGCCGTTGGCGCCGTTGTGGTGCGGGGCCGGCGGGAAGTCGCTCACCCGTCACATGGTAGGGAGCGTCGTGCCGCTCAGTAGGCCAAACGCGGAGACTTGCCGTGAGCGGCAGAATGAGCACATGCCCTCGGATCTCGACCCCGCCATCGCCGCCCGACTCAAACGGGACGAGCACGGGTTGTTCCCCGCGGTCGCGCAGCAATACGACAGTGGCGAGGTGCTCATGGTGGGCTGGATGGATGACGAGGCGCTGCACCGCACGCTCACCACCGGTCGGTGCACGTACTGGTCTCGTAGCCGCGGGGAGTACTGGGTGAAGGGCGACACCTCCGGGCACCAGCAGTGGGTCAAGTCGGCCGCCCTCGACTGCGACGGCGACACAGTCCTCGTCCAGGTCGATCAGGTCGGAGCGGCATGCCACACCGGCGACCGGACCTGCTTCGACGCCTCGACGTTGCCCGTCGTGCCCGGCTCCGCGTCGTGACCGACGGCGCCGTCACGCCCGATCTCGGCGCGTTCACGAACGAACTGGCGAGTTCCCGCGTCGTACCCGTGGTCAGGCGGTTGCTGGCCGATGCCGAGACACCGATCAGTGCGTACCGCAAGCTCGCCGGCAACCGCCCCGGCACGTTCCTGTTCGAGTCCGCCGAGAACGGTGGCCTGTGGTCGCGCTACTCCTTCATCGGGGTGCACTCGGCCGCGACGCTCACCGAGCGCGACGGACACGCCGTGTGGCTCGGCGCCGGGCCGGACGACTATCCTGTCGACCCCCTCGAGGCGCTGCGGGATGCGATGGCACGGCTACGGACACCGCGCCGCGCCGGACTCCCTCGGCTGACCGGTGGTCTCGTCGGCTATCTGGGCTATGACGCGGTGCGGCGCATGGAGCGGCTGCCGGACTCGAACCCGGACGAGCTCGGCCTGCCCGAACTGCATTTCCTGCTGGTCACGGACCTCGCGGTCCTCGACCATCTCGACGGTTCGATCCTGCTCGTCGCAAACGTGATCCACGGGCTCACGCCCGGCGCCGACGACGCCCCGGAAAAGGCGTACGCCGACGCGCTCTCGCGGCTGGATGTGATGGCCGCCGACCTGGCGCAGCCGGTGTCGCTCGGCGCCGCCGCGATGAGGCGCAAGCCACCGGTGCCGAGCGAGGTTGTGCGTCGTACCCCACCCGGGCGGTTCCAGCAG
The DNA here is from genome assembly GCA_964247525.1 of uncultured bacterium. GTDB lineage: Bacteria > Actinomycetota > Actinomycetes > Mycobacteriales > CAJCIY01 > DASYGP01. The sequence continues at coordinate 976 of CAXTUZ010000036.1, read as the reverse complement.
GCGGTCGAGCGCGCGAAGGAGTACATCCGCGCCGGCGACGCGTTCCAGATCGTTCCGAGCCAGCGCTTCGAACTGCGGACGGCGGCCGATCCGCTCGACGTCTATCGCGCGCTGCGGGCGGCGAACCCGTCTCCGTACATGTTCCTGCTGCGCTTCGAGGACTTCACGGTGGTGGGTTCCTCACCCGAGACCCACGTGCGGGTCACCGACGGGCATGCCCTGATGCACCCCATCGCCGGCACGCGCCCGCGCGGAGCAACACCCGAGGAGGACCAGCGGCTCGGTCTCGATCTGCTGCGCGACACCAAGGAGCGGGCCGAACACGTGATGCTCGTCGACCTCGCCCGCAACGACCTGGGTAGGGTGTGCGCCCCTGGAAGTGTTCAGGTCGTCGAGCTCATGGCCCTCGAGCGGTACTCCCACGTCACCCACATCGTGAGCACCGTCGTGGGTGAGCTGAGCCCGGGTCGCAATGCGCTCGACGCGCTCACCGCGACCTTCCCGGCAGGCACCCTGACCGGCGCACCGAAGGTCCGCGCGATGGAGATCATCGACGAACTCGAACCCACGCGCCGCGGCCTGTACGCCGGTGTGGTCGGGTACGCCGATGTCTCGGGAGACCTCGACGTAGCAATCGCGATCCGTTCGACCGTGCTCCGCGACGGGTGGGCGTACGTGCAGGCAGGCGCCGGCATCGTTGCCGACTCGGACCCGGAGACCGAGGAGCGCGAGAGTGAGCACAAGGCGGCGACGGTTCTCACCGCGATCGCGGCCGCCGAGACACTTCGTCCGGCGGGCGACATCGGGTGAGTCCGCCGCGAGAGGCCGGCGGAGCGATGGTGGGCGGACTCGCCGCCGCCGGCCTACTCTTCTGGTCCGCGGGAGCCCGGTGGGCGTCGGGGCGAGGGGCGACGGCGAGCGGACAGGTCATCCGCGGGCACCTCTCGGGCCGGTCCGTGGCTCCGCTGGTCGCGGC
>CAXTUZ010000035.1:9505-14817 GCA_964247525.1 uncultured bacterium | reverse complement strand
CACCTCCATGTGTGAGCGGGCCGCCTCGATCGACGTCACGTCGGCGTCCAGGTCGCGCAACGCGTCGGAAAGGTCGATCGGCTCGCCCTGGCTGAGCTCGTCCGCGACCAGCAGCTCCTCGTCGTCATCGAGCGCGTCGGGAGCGGCTCGCTGGCGGCGACGACGGAGATCCGCGTCGGTGACGGCGCCGCGCTGAGCGTCGTGAGTGTGCAGGACGCCGACCGCGACGCGGTGCACGTCGAGGCGCTGGGCACGCTCGTCGGCCGTGATGCGCGTGTCCGGAGCCTGACGGTGACGCTCGGTGGGGACCTGGTACGGCTCTCACCATCCGTTCAGTTCGCCGGACCCGGCGGCGAGGCCGAACTCGCCGGCCTGTTCTTCACCGGTGCCGGGCAGCATCACGAGCATCAGCTGTTCATCGATCACCAGCAACCTCGCTGCCGGAGCCGCGCCATCTACAAGGGGGCCCTGCTCGGCGAGGGCGCGCACAGCGTCTGGATCGGCGACGTGCTGATCGGCCCAGGTGCGGAGGGCACCGATACCTACGAGCTGAACCGCAACCTCGTTCTCTCGGACGGGGCCCGCGCCGACTCGGTCCCGAACCTCGAGATCCAAACGGGTGAGGTCGCCGGGGCTGGACACGCGAGCGCGACCGGGCGCTTCGACGACGAGCAGTTGTTCTACTGCATGGCGCGGGGAATACCTGCCGAGACAGCCCGTCGCCTTGTGGTCCGCGGATTCTTCGCCGAGGTGCTCGGCGAGCTCACCTACGCGCCGCTCCGGCAACGACTCGAAGGCCGGATCGACGAATTGCTCGAGGTACGGGCATGACCGCGTGGACGAAGGTCGCGCGAAAAGACGACCTCGGCGAGGACCGCGCGATGCGCGTCACGATCGACGGCGCCCTGGTCTGCCTCGCCCGTAGCGACGGGGAGTTTTACGCCCTGTCGGATCGTTGTAGCCACGCCGAGATTGCGCTGTCCGAGGGTGAGGTCGAGGACGGCAAGGTCGAGTGCTGGCTGCACGGCAGTCAGTTCGACCTGCGGACCGGAGAGCCCCTCGGCCTGCCGGCCACCATTGCCGTCACGACGTACCCGGTCCGGGTCGAGGGTGACGACGTATACGTGAGTGTGAGGGAGTAGCGATGAGCGCGAGCGTCCTGGAGATCCACGACCTGCACGTCTGTGTGGAGGACCGCGAGATCCTGCGCGGGCTCAACCTGACGGTTCGCGGCGGCGAGACGCATGCGATCATGGGCCCCAACGGCTCTGGAAAGTCAACCTTGGCGTACTCGATCGCCGGGCATCCGCGATATCGCGTCACGGGCGGCTCGATCTCCCTCGACGGCGCCGACGTGCTCGCGATGTCCGTCGACGAGCGGGCCCGCGCCGGAGTATTCCTCGCCATGCAGTACCCGGTCGAGATCCCGGGCGTGTCGGTGTCCAACTTCCTCCGTACCGCGGTCACCCAGCGGCGGGGGGAGGCGCCCGCCCTGCGGCATTGGGTGAAGGAGATGAAGCAGGCGATGGCCGAGCTGGAGATGGATCCGACGTTCGCGGAGCGCAGCGTGAACGAGGGCTTCTCAGGCGGGGAGAAGAAGCGGCACGAGGTGCTGCAGCTCGAGTTGCTCGCGCCGAAGATCGCGGTGCTCGACGAGACCGACTCCGGACTCGACGTGGACGCCTTGCGAATCGTGTCCGAAGGGGTGAACCGGGTCCGTTCCCACGGGACGACCGGCACGTTGCTGATCACCCACTACACCCGCATCCTGCGGTATGTCACTCCCGACTTCGTCCACGTGATGTTCGACGGCCAGATCGTCGAGGCCGGTGGCCCGGAACTCGCCAAGCACCTCGAGGACGAGGGGTACGAGCGGTTCCGTCCCGAGGGCGCCACCGCCGTCCTCGCCGCGACTGCCGTCGCCGCGGGTGCGGCGGGAGGCGCGAGCTGATGGCGTACGACGTCGATCCGATCCGGAAGGACTTCCCGCTCCTGCAGCGGACGCTGCCCGGCGGACGGACCCTGGTCTACCTGGACAATGCGGCGACCTCGCAAAAGCCGTACGCGGTGCTCGACTCCGAGCGCACGTACTACGAGACCTCTAACGCGGCGGCCCACAGGGGTGTGCACACCCTCGCCGAGCTCGCGACCGAGGCCTACGAGCAGGCGCGTGGCAAGGTCGCGGCCTTTATCGGCGCGGCAACGGACGAAGTGGTGTTCACCAAGAACTCCACCGAGTCGATCAACCTCCTCGCGTACGCCTTGTCGAACGCGGCGACCTCGAGCGCGGCGGGCGCGGCACGATTCGTCGTCGGCCCCGGGGACGAGGTCGTCGTCACCGAGATGGAGCACCACTCCAACCTCGTGCCGTGGCAGCAACTGTGCGAGCGGACCGGCGCGACACTCCGCTGGCTGTCCCTCACCGACGACGGCCGGCTCGACCTTTCGAACCTCGACGAGATCGTCAATGAGCGGACGAAGATCGTCGCGTTCGTGCACCAGTCGAACATCCTCGGCACGGTCAACCCCGTCGAGCCGATCGTCCGCCGGGCGCACGACGTCGGCGCGCTGGTCGCACTGGACGCCTGCCAGTCGGTCCCTCATCAGCCCGTCGACGTGCGCGCACTCGGCGTCGACTTCCTGGTGTTCTCCGGACACAAGATGCTCGGCCCCACCGGTGTCGGGGTGTTGTGGGGACGGCGGAGCCTGCTGGCGGACCTGCCGCCGTTCCTGACCGGCGGGTCGATGATCGAGTTCGTCACCATGGAGCGGACGACTTTCGCGGCACCGCCGCAACGCTTCGAGGCCGGCGTGCCGAACATCGCGCAGGCGGTGGGTCTCGGTGCCGCGGTGGATTATCTGCAAGATCTCGGCATGTCGGCCGTGCGCGAGCACGAGCACGCGCTCACCGCGTACGCGCTCGAACGGCTCGGCAACATCGCCGGGCTCCGGATCATCGGACCGAACTCGACCGAGCAGCGGGGCAGCGCGGTGTCCTTCGCGCTCGGCGGCCTACATCCGCACGACATCGGGCAGGTGCTCGACGAGCAGGGTATCGCCGTCCGGGTCGGCCACCACTGCGCTCACCCGGTCTGCGCCCGCTACGGGGTGCCCGCGACCACCCGGGCCTCTTTCGGGCTGTACAACACCTTCGGCGAGGTGGACGCGCTCGCTGAAGGACTCCTGCGCGTGCAGTCGTTCTTCGGGGCGTGATCATGGTCGCGGAACCGGGCCTGGACACGCTGTATCGCGAGATCATCCTCGACCACTACAAGCACCCGCACCACAAGGGCCTCCAGGCCTCGTTCGACGCCGAGGTGCATCACGTGAACCCGACCTGCGGTGACGAGATCACCCTTCGGGTACGGGTCGAGGACGGCCAGGTCGCCGAGGTCTCGTACGAGGGACAGGGTTGTTCCATCAGCCAGGCCTCGGCCTCGGTGATGACCGATCTGGTGACGGGGGTCGCGGTGTCCGAGGCGCTCGCGCTCCAAGAGGAGTTCCTCACCTTGATGCAGGGTCGGGGAGCGGTGATCCCGGACGAGGACCGGCTCGAGGACGCGGTCGCGTTCGCGGGCGTCGCGCGTTACCCGGCCCGGGTGAAGTGCGCACTCCTCGGCTGGATGGCATGGAAAGACGCAACGTCGCAGGCCCTCAGTGCGACCGGCATACAGGAGTGAACATGGCGAGTACCGCGACCGAGGACGACGTCACCGAGGCGATGCGCGACGTGGTCGACCCCGAACTCGGGATCAACGTCGTCGATCTGGGACTGCTCTACGGAGTCCAGCTCGGTGACGGGATTGCGACGCTGGACATGACGTTGACGTCGGCCGCGTGCCCCCTGACCGACGTGATCGAGGACCAAACCCGGACCGCGCTCACCCAGGGTCCCGGCGGCGGTCTCGTCGACGACGTGAAGATCAATTGGGTCTGGATGCCACCGTGGGGACCGGACAAGATCACCGAGGACGGCCGCGAACAGCTGCGCGCCCTCGGTTTCAACGTCTGACACGTCTTGCTGTCCGTCACCGACCTCGACGTCCGCGCAGGGGCCCGCCTGCTGATCGCCGGCGCGAACCTCTTGGTGGGTCCGGGCGACCGTGTCGGACTCGTGGGTCGTAACGGAGCCGGAAAGACGACGCTGACCCGGTTGCTCGCGGGCGAGGGGGAACAGGCGGGCGGCACCATCGTGCGCTCGGGCACGGTCGGCTATCTGCCGCAGGATGCGAAGGTCGGCGACCTGTCGGCGACCGCACGCGACCGCGTTCTCTCCGCCCGTGGGCTCGACGCGCTCCTGCGGGAGATGGCGAAGCTCCAGGTCGAGATGGCCGAGGCGGTCGATCCCGCCGCCGCGATACGCCGGTACGGCAGGGTCGAGGAACAGTTCGTGGCGCTGGGCGGCTACGAGGCCGAGCACGAGGCCGCAACGATCTGCAGCTCGCTGGGGCTGCCCGGCCGCGTGCTCGAACAGCAGGTGGGCACCCTGTCCGGGGGGCAGCGACGCCGGGTGGAACTGGCCCGGATCCTGTTTTCCGGCGCCGACCTGCTCCTGCTCGACGAGCCCACGAACCATCTCGATGCAGACTCGATCACCTGGCTTCGAGATTTTCTGGTGCGGCACCGATCCGGACTCGTCGTTATCAGTCACGACGTCGACCTGCTCGAGCACGTGGTGAACAAGGTTGCGTATCTCGACGCCAATCGGACCACGCTCGACCTGTACAACGTGGGCTGGCGTGCCTATCTCCAGGCGCGCGAGACCGATGAACGCCGGCGCAAGCGCGAGCGCGCGAATGCCGAGAAGCAGATCGGCGCGATGAAGACGCAGGCCGACCGGATGCGCGCGTCCGCCACCCGTTCGCGGCAGGCCCAGGGCCTGGACCGACGAGCCGCACGGCTTGCCGCCGGAATCGAAGCGGTGCGCGCGTCCGACAAGGTCGCGAGGCTGCGTTTCCCCGACCCGGCACCGTGCGGCCGCGTGCCGCTCACCGCGGAGGGCTTGTCGAAGTCGTACGGGTCCCTCGAGGTGTTCACCGACGTCGACCTGGCGATCGACCGCGGCGCACGGGTTGTCGTGCTCGGACTCAACGGTGCGGGCAAGACGACGTTGCTACGACTGCTCGCCGGCGTCGAGACGCCGGACACCGGGCGCGTCAATCCGGGGCACGGCCTCGTGCTCGGCTACTTCGCCCAGGAGCACGACACTCTGCGCCCGGAACTCTCGGTCCTGGAAAACCTCCAGATGGCCAATCCGGACCCGGCGGCGGGCGGGGTGGGGGGGCGGGGGGGGGGGGGGGGGGGGGGCGGGG
>CAXTUZ010000035.1:0-9495 GCA_964247525.1 uncultured bacterium | reverse complement strand
GCTCGCTCGCGGGGGCATTCCTGTTCTCCGGAGATGTGGTGCATCAGAGCACCGGCACGCTGTCGGGTGGGGAAAAGACGCGACTCGCGCTGGCCGCACTCGTCAGTAGCAAGGCCAACGTGCTCCTGCTGGACGAACCCACGAACAACCTCGATCCCGCCTCCCGGGCAGAGATCCTCCGGGCTCTCTCGTCGTATCGCGGCGCGGTCATACTCGTCACCCACGACGAGGGTGCGGTCAGTGCCCTCGAGCCGGACAAGGTGCTGCTGCTCCCCGATGGAACCGAGGATCTCTGGTCGGCCGAGTTGTTGGACCTCATCGCGCTTGCGTGATCGGGTGTCGATGGCTCGCAGGTGGGAACCACGATCACGATGGCGTCGTGCTTCTCCGTGCGGCGGGCTGAGAGGGGTTGGTTGCGTGGCCGAGGTCAAGAAGGGCACCCGGCTGGCCGGGCCGGATCGGGACAAGGTGAGCGCCGAGCTGCGCAAGAAGTACGACAGCGGCCAGTCGATCCGGGCGCTCGCCGAGTCCACCGGCCGGTCGTACGGATTTGTGCATCGGCTCCTCAAGGATTCCGGGACCCCGCTTCGTCGCCGCGGCGGCTCGACTCGAGGTGCCACCTCCCGCTAGCCCCGTAGGTTGGCCTCGTGAGCACTCCGTGGGGCCTGATGCACTCCTACAGCCGGGATCGGTCGGTCACCGGCCGCAAGCTCGCGCCGGGGACGGTTCGGCGGATCCTCGCATTTGCGTCGCCTTACCGGCGCATGCTCGGGTGGTTCCTCGGCTTGGTGGTGCTCGACGCCGTCATCGGCGTCGTCAACCCGTTGCTCTTCGGCGCCATCATCAACGACGTCGTCGCGCAGCACGCGACGCGCGTCGAAGTCCTCGCCGGAGTTGTTGCTGCGCTAGCTCTTGCCAGCGCGGTCGTGGCGCTCGCGAGCAGGTGGTACTCCGCACGAATCGGCGAAGGCCTCATCTTCGACATGCGTACCCGCGTGTTCGATGCAATCTCGCGCCAGCCGATCGCCTTCTTCACCCGTACCCAGACCGGCGCGCTTATCAGCCGGCTCAACGTCGACGTGCTCGGGGAGCAGTGCGGCTTCTCGGGCACCCTCTCGAAGGTTCTGTCGAAGCTGATGTGGTTGGTTCTGGTGCTGATCGCGATGTTCGTGCTCTCGTGGCAGATAACCCTGATCTCCCTGCTCGTGCTGCCCATCTTCGTCCTGCCGGCGAAGCTGCTGGGCGGACGCCTCCAATCGATCACCCGGGAGAGCTATGCGCTGAACGCCGAGATGTCCTCGACGATGAGCGAGCGGTTCAACGTCGCCGGCGCGTTGCTGGTCAAGCTTTACGGCCGCCACGACGGCGAGGACGGCGCCTTCGGTGCTCGCGCGGCGCGAGTACGGGACATCGGTGTCACTCAGGCCATGTACGGGCGGGTCTTCTCGGTAGCGCTCACGTTGGTCGCCGCGTTGGGGACGGCGCTGGTGTACGGACTCGGCGGAAGGTTCGCCGCCGAGGGCGCCCTGAAGGTCGGCACGATCGTCGCGCTTTCCGCGTACCTCGGTAGGCTCTACGGTCCGCTCACGGCACTGTCGAATGTCAACGTCGACATTCTGACCGCGCTGGTGTCCTTCGAACGGGTCTTCGAGGTTCTCGACCTGCAACCCGCCATCCGGGATATGCCCGGATCCCGTCCGCTGCCCGCGGAGGCACCGGCGACCGTGGAGTTCACCGACGTGAGCTTCTCCTACCCGGCCGCGGGTGAGGTCTCGCTCGCCTCGCTCGAGAGCGTCGCGGTTCTCGACGAGACGGTGCCCGAACAGGTGTTGCACGGCGTCACGTTTCGGGCCGATGCGGGTCAACTGGTCGCGCTCGTGGGGCCGTCGGGTGCCGGCAAGACCACGATCAGCCAGCTCATCAGCCGGATGTACGACGTCCGATCCGGCGAGGTGCGGGTCGGGGGCGTCGACGTTCGCGACGTCACGGTCGGATCGCTGCGGGACCGGGTCGGTGTCGTGACCCAGGACGCGCATCTTTTCCACGAGACGATCCGGGCCAACTTGAGCTTCGCGGCGCCCGACGCCACCGAGGACGAGGTGTGGGCGGCCCTGGAGGCGGCTCAGATCGCACCACTCGTTCGCAGGCTCGACCACGGGCTCGACACGGTCGTCGGCGATCGGGGCTACCGCCTGTCCGGCGGGGAGAAGCAGCGCATAGCGATCGCCCGGCTATTGCTCAAGTCACCGGCGATCGTCGTGCTCGACGAAGCCACCGCCCACCTCGATAGCGAGTCCGAACTGGCTGTGCAGAAAGCACTTTCGGCAGCACTCGAGGGCCGCACGTCGCTGGTCATCGCGCATCGGCTCTCCACGATCAGGGGCGCGGACCAGATCCTGGTCATCGACGGCGGCACCATCGTCGAGCGCGGCACGCACACAAGCCTGCTCGCGGCCGGCGGAGCGTACGCCGAGCTCTATCGCACCCAGTTCGCAAGCCAGGAACGCGCCGACGGGCTCGCCGCCTCCCTCCCCGTTCGCGCCGAACCGCCTGCCTAGCCGATTCCGCGTGGCCTTTCCGCCCCGGTGTAGTATAAATCCGATCAGTCAGATCATGTACATTGGCTTAGTCGCGTTTGTCTCGGGAAAGGGAATGTCGTGTTGCTCCGCCGGCCCTCTTCGTCGCCGCCCTCACGGGCATCTCGCGCGGTCCCACGTGTTGTGGGCGCAGGGTGCGGTGTTCTCCTCGCGGTCGGCGGCCTTACGGCCTGCGGCAGCTCTTCGTCGTCCTCCTCCTCGGCGACGAAAGCGGCGACCACTGGTGCGCAGAGCGTGCTGCCCACCGCAGTTCCCGGCGGCACCACGCTGCGTGTTGCCGACCAGCTCGGGAGCCTGGCAGGCGTCCTCAAAGCTGCCGGCCAGGACACCGGGTTCCCGTACAAGGTGTCGTATTCCCAATTTCTCGGTGGACCGCCGATGCTGCAGGCGTTCAAGGCGGGTGTCGAGGACGTCGGGTTCGTCGCGGATACGCCGCTGATCTTCGCGCAGGCTGCTAAGCAAAACGTGGTGGGCGTCGCAGCGTGGGCACCGCAGCACGGCAGTATCGCGCTCGTCAGCGCACCAGGCGAACACCTGACGGGATGGGCGGACCTGAAGGGAAAGAAGGTGGCGTACCAGCAGGGCACGGTACTCGAAGCGGCTCTGCTGCAAGGCTTGCACTCGGCAGGCCTGTCGATCAAGGACGTCACCTCAGTCCCACTCGTGGCGACGAGCATCATCCCGGCCTTATCAAAAGGATCGGTCTCGGCCGCTGTGCTGGCACAGCCGTTGACCGCTGCGTATCTGACCAAGGCGCCGACGGCGAGGCAGGTCGTGGAGGCCAATGACATCACCGATCGGGTGAGCTTTCTGATTGCTGATAAGTCCGCGTTGAAGGACGCCGCGAAACAGGCCGCGATCGCCGACTACATCGGCCGGCTGCAGAAGTCCTATAACTGGATCAACGCCCATCCCACGCAATGGGCTCAGGCGTTGTACGTAGCGCAGTACAAAATCCCGCTCGCCTTGGCGAGTGAGCTGGAGGCATCGGCAGGGACCTGGAACTTCCTGCCGTTGCCTGGCCCGCTGCTCGGACCACAGCAGGTGCTCGCCGACCTCTATGTCGATGCGAACGAAATTCCGAAGAAGATCGACGTGACCAACGAATTCGACGGTCGCTTCAACGCCGTCACTCAAGGGACCTCATGACGCTCGCAGAGGCCACCTCCCCGTCACGCTCCGTCGCGATCGTCGCGCTACCTACCGGACAGGCGCGGGACCGGACCCGGCGCGCCCGGGTACCCCGCTGGGTCGAGCGACTCAGCGGGGTCGTTCTGCTCGTCACCTTGTGGCAGTTGCTCTCGAGTACCGGATTCCTGCACTCCGACACACTTGCCGGTCCGGACGAAGTCGTCCGATCAGGATGGGACCTGGCCAGGACCGGCACCCTTGGCAGCGCCATCTGGGTTTCGCTGCAGCGGGTGCTGGTGGGCTTGGCGATCGGCATCCCGGCGGGGGCGGCGCCCGCGCTCATCGCCGGATCGGCTCGGGCGGGGGAGGACCTGGTCGACGCGCCGATGCAGGCTCTGCGATTCGTCCCGGTCCTCGGTCTGGAGCCACTGATCGTGTTGTGGTTCGGAATCGGCAATACGGCGAAGATCTCGTTGATCGTCTTCGGGGTGGTGTTCCCGATCTACATCAATACCTCCGTCGCGATCCGGCAGATCGATCGCCGCCACCTGGAGCTCGCCCGGACTCTCGAGCTGAGCAGGTGGGCGGTCATCCGACGCGTCGTGCTGCCGGCCGCGCTTCCCAGTTTTCTCGTCGGCGTCCGGATGGCCGTGGCGGTGTCGTGGCTCATCCTGGTTTTCGCCGAACAGATCAACGCTACCAACGGAATCGGCTATCTCATCGTCAAGGCTCAGGAGTTCTTCCAGAGCGACACGATCATCGTCGGGCTCGCCGTCTACGCAATCCTCGGACTGATCTCGGACGCCGTGGTTCGCCTGATCGAGAAAAGAGTGCTGGCATGGCTGCCAAGTCACTGAAGGCGCCCGCCGTCATCGCCCGCGATGTGCGTCGCCGCTTCAGCGATCGCATCGTGCTGGACGGCATCGATCTGGAGGTGTGCCAGGGCGAATTCGTCGCACTGCTGGGGCGAAGCGGCACCGGGAAGAGCACGCTGTTACGAGCGCTCGCCGGTCTGGACCGGAACGTATCAGGGGACATCAGCGTGCCGGCGCGCCGATCGGTGGTCTTCCAAGATCCGCGGTTACTGCCATGGGCGCGCGTGCTGGACAACGTCGTCCTCGGACTGCGGGGTCCGGCTGTCGCGGCTCGGGGCCGGGCCGCACTCGGTGAGGTCGGGCTCACCGAGCGCGAACGGGACTGGCCCAAGACCCTCTCCGGTGGCGAGGCACAGCGTGCGGCGCTCGCTCGGGCGTTGATACGCGAGCCGGGGCTGATGTTGCTCGACGAGCCATTTGGCGCGCTCGACGCGCTGACGCGACTGCGAATGCACGGACTGCTCCAGCAGCTCTGTGCCCATCACCAGCCGGCCGTCGTGCTCGTCACTCACGATGTCGACGAGGCAATCGTGCTCGCGGACCGGATCCTGGTCTTGGACGACGGTCGGATAACCGTTGACGTACCGGTCGGCATCGAACGGCCGCGGGCCCGGAGTTCCGAAGTGTTCATTGCCCTCCGGTCTCGGCTGTTGAGCACGCTGGGAGTTTCCGACTCGGCCGAGTTCAGCAGTTTCGGGCCGACTTCACGCTCGGAACCCTTGGCGTTCGCGCAGTAATGAAAATCCCACCACATTCTCGCTTCAGGAGGAAATGACTCATGTCTGCACATGTCGCGGACCTCCCGCTCCGCCTACCCGTTCGCAAGGTCGCCGGCAATATCGGCGCCGAGCTCGGCGGCATCACCTTGGTCGGTGACCTCGATGCCTCGACACTCAGCCATATCCGTCGCGAGTTGCTGGCGCACAAGGTCGTGTTCTTCCGCGGCCAGCACCAACTCGACGAGGTGGGGCAGGGCGCATTCGGCAGACTGCTCGGTCCGCTCACCACCGCGCATCCGACCGTGCCGGCGTTGCAGGAACACCCGAACGTGCTGGAGGTGAACTCGCTCAGCGGGGGGCGCGCCAATCAGTGGCACACCGACGTGACGTTCGTCGACCGGCCGCCGGCTTTTTCACTATTGCGCGCGGTCGAACTGCCCGATTCCGGTGGCGACACGATGTGGGCGAATACTGCGACCGGTTATGCGGACCTGCCGGCCGGACTGCAGAACTTGGCTAACGATCTCTGGGCGATCCACTCTAACGAGTTCGACTACGCACGTCTCGGCCCGGGCGCAGCAAGCGATGACGCGGCCATCGAGAGGTACACCAGCGTCTTCTCGGCCGTTCCCTTCGAAACTCTGCACCCGGTTGTCCGGGTACACCCGGAGACCGGGGAGCGCGCGCTGCTCCTCGGCAACTTCGCGCGCAGGATCGCCGGCTACTCGCCGGCCGAATCTGCCGCGCTCATTCGCATACTCCAAGATCGGGTGACCGCGCCCGAACATGTCGTGCGCTGGTCGTGGGAACCTGGCGACGTTGCGATCTGGGACAATCGCGCGACTCAGCACTACGCGGTGAGCGATTACGGCGACGCACCGCGCGTCATGCGCCGGATCACCGTCTCCGGCGACCGCCCGGTGTCGACCGACGGCCGCCGCAGCGAGTCGCGGAAGGGCGATGCCACGGGTTATTACGCCGCGGCGTAATCACCCGTGAGCGGGGACATGTCGCTCTCACGCCGCCGAGTACACACCCGCACCCCCACCGGACGGACTGCACCTCCCGAACCCGCCTACAACCGGGCGCCCTGAGAAAGAGCCGAGCCGGGCGGCGCCACGTTAGGTTGGAGACCGTGAGAGGTACGCGATGACGCGTCGCGCGAAGATCGTGTGCACGCTCGGCCCGGCGACGGCCAGTGCGGAGCGGATCCGTTCGCTCGTCGACGCCGGGATGGACGTCGCCCGGCTCAATATGTCGCACGGCACGCACGAAGAGCATGCGCGCCTGTACGGACTCGTTCGCGAGGCCAGCGATACGGTCGGCCACGGGGTCGCCATCCTGGCCGATCTGCAGGGACCGAAGATCCGGCTCGGTACGTTCGGCGGGTCCGGCGGGACGACGCTCTCGACCGGCGCGGCCTTCACCATCACCACCGAGGACGCCGTAGGAAACTCCTCGATGTGCGGCACGACGTACCCGGGCCTGCCCGGTGACGTGGAGCCCGGCGACCGTATCCTCGTCGACGACGGCCGGGTCGTGCTTCGCGTCACCGGAATCGATGGCCCGCAGGTAGCCACGAGGGTTGTCATCGGTGGGCCCGTCAGCGACCACAAGGGCCTGAACCTTCCCGGAGTTGCGGTGAGCGTGCCACCGCTCACCGCAAAGGACCGGGTTGACCTGGAGTTCGCGCTTTCGTTGCGGGGCGACCTCGTGGCGCTTTCCTTCGTACGTCGGGCCAGCGACGCGGAGTTCGTCCGGCAGGTCATGCGGACATGCGGCGAGGAGGTTCCGGTCCTTGCGAAGATCGAGAAGCCCGAAGCGGTCGAGCATCTCGAGGAGATCGTGGCCACCTTCGACGGACTGATGGTGGCCCGCGGCGACCTCGGGGTGGAGACCGAACTCGATCGCGTCCCGCTGATCCAGAAGCGCGCTATCCGGCTCGCCCGCGAAGCGGCAAAGCCCGTCATCGTCGCCACCCAGATGCTCGAATCGATGATCACCGAAGCGCGTCCTACCAGGGCAGAGGCGAGCGATGTCGCCAACGCGGTGCTCGACGGCGCGGACGCCGTCATGCTGTCCGCGGAGACGTCCGTCGGCGCTTATCCGATCGAGACGGTACGAACCATGGCGCAGATCATGACCACTGCCCAGAAGGGCGCCGAGCTGTACGGCCCGCCGGAACTGCCCCCCGCGGAGGGACTCGTCGGGCGGGGCAGTGCCATTGCCCGAGCCGCCGCCCACGTCGGTGCGCAGGTCGGGGCGCGCTTCCTCGTGGCCTTCACACAGACCGGAACCACCGCACGCCGACTGGCTATCCATCGAAGCCCGATCCCGCTGCTGGCGTTCACCCAGGAGGCAGCGGTGCGCTCGCAGCTCGCGCTCACGTGGGGCATCGAGCCCTTCCTGACCGCCGAAGTCCGGCACACCGACGACATGGTCCGGCAGGTCGACTCGGCTCTGCTCGAGCTGGGGCGGGTCCAGCCCGGCGACCTCGTGGTCATCGTTGCGGGATCCCCGCCGGGAACGCCGGGCGGCACGAACGCGATGCGCGTTCACCGCATCGGATCCGAGTGACCGGAGGCCTGGGTCGCGTCGTGACCGCGATGTGCCTGCTCGCCACCGCGGTGGCGGGCGCGGTCCTCGCGCCGGCGGCGGTGGAGGCAGCAGGTCCCGGTCCGGGTGGCGCGACCCAACAGATCGTGCTGACCGGTGCATACGGCTCGCACAGCGCGGTCCTGGCCGCGTACCAGTACGTCGCCGGGGGCTGGAGGCTCGTCCTGTCGGCGCCGGCCGAGGTCGGCTACAACGGCCTGAGTGACGACCGCCGCGAGGGCGACGGAACAACGCCGACCGGCACGTACTCCTTCGGATCGACGATGTACGGGCTGTCGCCGGTTCAACCCTCCGCGCGGTACGGCTATCACCGGCTCGCCTGCGGCGACTGGTGGGACGAGAACCCGGCCAGCCCGACATACAACCGCTTCGTGCGACGCCCGTGTGGCGCCCCGGGGCCGGGTGGAGGGAGCGAAGCCCTCTGGACCGAAACCGTCGCCTACCAGCGCTTCGCGCTCATCAACTTCAACGTCGCACCTGCCGTGCCCGGCCGGGGCGCAGGCATATTTCTGCACGATTTCACGCGGTCCGGGGTTACGGCCGGCTGCGTCGCCCTGCCGGCGGCCCAACTCGACACGGTTCTGGGCTGGCTCGATCCGGCTCAGCACCCGGTGATCAGGATCGGTACGACATCCGAGGTAGGGCCACCGGAACCTGCCTATTCGCCGGCGCGCAATGACGTGTCCGCGGTGGCAACACGCTATACGGGATCAGGCCGAACAGAGGTCCACACCCTGACGGCGGCCTCCGGGTTCACCCAGTACCGGACCCACGCTGCGACGGCACTTGGACCGGTCTCGCTCGATCGCTGGCAATGTCGTTTCGGCGACTTCGACGGCGACGGCATCAGCGATCTCTGGGCGATCGACACGCTGGGCGGGAGCGGGCACACCGAAGTCCACATCCTGTCCGGCGCTTCCGGTTACCGCACGTACCTGTTGCACGGGGTGACCGTGCTTCCGCACGTATCCCTCCGGCTGTGGACGTTCGGGGTCGCGGATGCGAACGGCGACGGGCGCGCCGACCTGTACGCGGTGAACACCGCGGACAGCGGCTCGCACTCGACCGCGATGTTCGCCTGGAACGGACATCGACTCGCCCAGGTTCTCGTAGCGCAGGCCACCCCGCTCGGCCAGGTTTCTCTCACCAGCAATGCGTTCCTGCTAGGTGACGACAACCTCGACGGCCGTCCCGATCTATGGGACATTCGCACCGCTGCGACCGGGTCCGGCCGGACGGAGGTGCACATCGTTGACGGTGCCCGGCCCACCCGTTTTCTTCTTCACGCGGCGAGCGGGCTCGCGTATGCCCCGCTCGACCGGTGGTCCTTCGCGCTCGGCAATCCGAACGCCGACAGCCGCCCCGACCTGTACGCCGTCAACAGCCAGGACTCCGGACACGTAGCGGTCCACATCTTTGACGGCGTGACACCGACCCGGGCGCTGGAGCACGTCCTGACTCCGCTCACCGCCCGCTCGTTGACGGTCACAGGTTTCGACACCGGTTAGCCGAGGTCCGACCTCACGAGGAGCGCGGCAGCTCCTCCGGGGACTTTCG
>CAXTUZ010000034.1:11984-15111 GCA_964247525.1 uncultured bacterium | reverse complement strand
CTGTTGACACGCCATCTAACCAGGTGGGAGCGAGCGGTCGTGCCGCAGATGTGCTAAGGGCCTCAAGATCCCGCGCTCCGATGCGGCGCAGTTCCTTAACGCATCGTGAGACGAATCACAACAGTTGGCTGTTCTGACTTGCAACTCGCCGTGAGCGCGGCAATCATCGAGGGTAACCGTCGAGCTTCCCCCAGCGGAACGGTTGCTGCTAGGCCCCGGCCGCGTTGGTCCCCCCCGATCCAGCGGCCGGGGCCGCAGCACTCTCCGACACGGCCTGCGCGATGGTGCTCGCATGCTCCTCCGCCGCATCGGCGGTCGGCGCCTCGACCATGACCCGCACAAGCGGTTCGGTTCCCGATGCCCGCAACAACACGCGCCCGGTAGTGCCGAGGCTCGACTCGGCGGCTGCCACCGCGGCGGCGACCGCCGGCTCGTCGACGACCGTTCGGTCCGACACCTCGACGTTGAGCAGCACTTGGGGCAACCGCTGCATGACCCCGGCCAGGTCACCGAGGCTACGACCGGTGCTGACCATCCGTGACAGCACCTGCAGGGCGGTGAGCAGACCGTCACCGGTGCCGGCGTGCTCGAGGAACACCACGTGACCTGACTGCTCGCCCCCCAGCACGAGGTCGTGCGCGCGCAGCGCCTCGAGAACACTGCGGTCACCCACGCCGGTCTGAACGACTCCGATCCCCGCGGCGGACATTGCCCGGGTGAAGCCAAGGTTCGTCATGACCGTCGTGACGACCGCGTCCCTCCGCAACCGGCCCGATTCCCGAAGCGCCAGGGCGCAGATGGCGAGGATTGCATCCCCGTCGACCACGCTTCCGTCCGCCGCGATGGCAAGGCAACGGTCGGCGTCGCCGTCATGAGCGATCCCGGCATCGGCGCCATGGGCGAGAACAGCGGCACGCAGCACGTCGAGGTGCGTCGAACCGACACCGTCGTTGATGTTCAGGCCGTCCGGCTCGCACCCCAGGCACATGACCTCCGCGCCGGCCTTGCGATACACCCGCGGCGCAAGCGTCGACGCGGCGCCGTGCGCGGCGTCCACGACGATCCGTAGTCCGGTCAGCGGAACCGGCGCGGTGGACAACACGTGTTCGGCGTACCGCGAATGGGCGTCGGGAAGTCGCCGGATACGGCCGACGCCCGCCCCGACGGGGCGATCCCACTCCTCATAGAGTCGCGCCTCGATCGCCTCCTCGGCGCTGTCCGCGAGCTTGGCGCCGCCGGCCGAGAAGAACTTGATCCCGTTGTCGGGCATCGGGTTGTGCGACGCCGAGAGCATGACTCCGAGGTCCGCGCCGAGGACGTCGACCAGATACGAAACCGCCGGGGTCGGGATGATTCCGGCGACGAGGACGTCCGCGCCGGCGCTGGTGAGCCCCGCCAGGACCGCGGCTTCGAGCATTTCCCCCGAAGCGCGGGTGTCGCGACCGACGACCGCGACGGGCCGAGCGGGGCCGGATCCGTTACGGAGAACGCCGACGGCCGCCATCGACAACCACGTGGCGAGCTGGGGCGTCAGATCGGCGTTTGCGACACCGCGCACGCCATCGGTGCCGAACAGGCGGCCCAAGGCGGTCAATCAGCGCTTGGAGTACTGAGGAGCCTTACGAGCTTTCTTCAGGCCGTACTTCTTACGCTCCTTGACGCGTGGGTCCCGGGTCAGGAACCCGGCCTTCTTCAGGTCCGCCCGGGACTCGTCGACGAGTTCGGTCAGAGCCCGCGCGATCCCCAGGCGCAGCGCCCCGGCTTGGCCGGATACCCCGCCGCCGCGGAGCAGGGCGATGACGTCGTAGCCGTCTCCGACCTCGAGTCGTGCGAACGGGTCGCGCACCGTCTGCTGATGCACCTTGTTCGGGAAGTAGTCCTCCAGGGTCCGGCCGTTGAGCCGCCATTGGCCGGTGCCCGCCACGATCCGGACGCGAGCGATCGCTTCTTTGCGGCGCCCGACGGTGCGGGCCAGATCGGTGGTGGCTGTGGCCACGGTGCAGTCTCCTTGGTCCGGGCGTCAGCGCGTGAGCTGGCTGATCTGGATGATGTCGAACGGCACCGGCTTCTGCGCGGCGTGCGGATGTGTCGGCCCGGCGTAGACCTTCAGCTTGCTGCCGATCTGCCGACCCAGCGTGGTATGCGGAAGCATGCCCTTGATTGCGCGCTCGACGACGAGCTGCGGCCGGGTGTTGAGCAGCTCGTCGTACGACGTCGAGCGCAACCCGCCCGGGAAGCCCGAGTGGCGGTGATACAACGACTGCACCCGCTTGTTGCCCGTCATCGCGACCTTGCCGGCATTGATGACGATGACGAAGTCACCCGTGTCCAGGTGGGGCGCGTAATACGCCTTGTGTTTGCCGCGCAGCAGCGTTGCGGCCTGCGACGCCAGCCGTCCGAGCACCACGTCGGTCGCGTCCAGGACATGCCACTGGCGAGTGACGTCGGCCGGTTTCGGCTGGTACGTGCGCACGGAGGATCTCTTTCGGCAAGACGGCGGATTCCGGGCTGCCAAGCGTCCCGGCTTGCGGCGCTGACACACGCACCAGCGGCACACGCTACTACAGCACGGCGGCCACACCGAATACGACGTAGCTTCTGGGTCAGCGCTGTATCCGACAGACCGACGACCCGACGGAGTGAGTGGGGAGTGCCAGTGCGGCGGACGCCCGGACGCAGGTGGGTGCGTTGGGCGCAGCTCGCCCTCGCCGTCGCGTTGGTCGTGGCCGGCGCGGCGACCCTGCGCGGCCTCGTACCCGAGCGGGGGTCGCGTGCTGTCGAATCGGCGACAGCGGGACGCCGACCGGCCCTCGTGCACACCGCGGCGCTGCCCCCCACTGATTACGTCGCGCTCGGTGACTCGTACTCGGCCGGCTCGGGGGCCGGCAACGCCGGGGACGACCCCTGCACGCGATCGGACGGGGCGTTCCCGCTACTCCTGGGTGCCGGGGGCGCCCTGGGGCCGTTGAGCCTCCGAGCCTGCAGCGGCGCCGTCACCTCGGATCTGTTCGCGCCGAGCGGTCAGACGGCGGCGCAGTTCGACGCACTCAGCTCCGACACGAAGTTCGTGAGCCTCACGATCGGCGGGAACGATCTCGGCTTCTCGAGCATCCTTGCTCGCTGCGTG
>CAXTUZ010000034.1:0-11974 GCA_964247525.1 uncultured bacterium | reverse complement strand
ACCTGCGTATCACCGTTCTCGGCGAAGGCGGCTGCGCCGGGCGCACGTCGGTCCGGACGGATCTCGCCTCGCGGCTGAGCGCTCTCGCCGGTCTCGGCGAAGCATCCTCGCCGAGCGGTACGCCGATCTACGGCCTGCGCACGATCCTCGCCGAGATCCGGACCCGCGCACCGCGCGCCGCCATCTTCGTGGCGGGCTACCCGCGACTCTTCGGCACGGTCTCGGGCACCTGCACGATCGGCGCGGTGCACGAAACGCTTCCGGTCGGCGGTCATGTGCGGGTGGGCGCCGAGATCTCGTCGGCGGATGCGACGTTCGTCGACACGGTCATCGGCGCGTACGACGCCGTGCTCGAGGATGCCGCGAGCGGCCAGAGCGGCGTCCGGTACGTCGACGCAGACCCGTACTTCGCGGGACATCGGCTCTGCGACCGACAGAGCGGCTGGATCAATCCGATCACCGGATCCGGCAGCGTGACCGGCGATCAACACCTCGACAACGGCAGCATCCACCCCAATGCCGCAGGCCAGCGCTGGGGCTACGCACGTGCGTTCGCGGCCGCCGGTCTGACCGAATGAGTCTCCCACGCGCGCACGTGCGACCGGGATCACAGTTCGAGGGCGCCTCGTGGAGTCTTGACATCCGGTGTTGGGTAGGTGAAGCTTCCCTTACTTCACACCGCGAAGGGATCAGCTGGCCATGTACGCGTGCATCTGCAAGGCAGTCTCCGAGTCGGCGGTCCGGGCGTGCCACGAGGCGGGTCTGAGAGATCTCCGGCAGGTCAGCGAAGTGACCCGGGCGGGCAGCGGGTGCGGTTCGTGCGTAACACGGCTCCGCGCCATCCTGCACACCGCCGGTGCTGCGGAGCCCGAGTTCGCCGGGAGCGGCGCGTAACCTGCCGCTATGCAAGGTTCTCCGGAAATCCTCGACCTGCTCAATGCGCAATTGACGGCCGAACTCACCGCGATCAATCAATATTTTCTGCACGCCAAGATGCAGGAGCACTGGGGATACGTGCGAATCGCGTCGTGGACCCGCTCCGAATCCATCGACGAGATGCATCACGCGGAGTCGCTTACCAACCGGATCCTCATGCTCGGCGGGCTTCCGAACTATCAGCGCCTGGAGGTCTTGCGCATCGGGGAGAACGTGCCCGAGCAACTGCGCTCGGATCTCGCCCTCGAGTACGACGGCCTTCCGCGTCTGCGCGACTCCGTCGTCGCCGCCCGGGCGGCCGGGGACGCGGTCACGGGGGTGCTGTTCGAAACGATCCTCAAATCCGAAGAGGACCACATCGACGCGTTGGAGACCGAGCTCGCGATGCTTGCCACCCTCGGTGAGCCGTTGTACCTGGCGCAGCTTCGCGGCGAGCCGTCGGCCTAGGCCACGTCGCGGTCCCGGCCGAGAAGTCGCATCCCGCGTCGAGCTTGGAGCGCGACTTTGGTGCCGCGCTCGCGCATCCGCGGGTCGGTCGTCTGCCCGCGGACGTATCGCGCGTAGAGCTGCTGGAGGATCACCGCGCTCTTCCAGCACGCGAACGCCTCGTACCATCGGATCCGGCCGGGATCAATGTCCGTTCCGCGTTCCGCCCGTGCCCGGACGTACCTGTCGACGACCTCCGACCGGGAGGGGAGTCCGATCTGTTCCAGCCCGGGCTTGAACAGTGCCGGCGACTCGGGCGGATCGTCGGGGTCAGGCCAGTAGTTGAGCATCGTTCCTACGTCGACGAGCGAGTCACCCAAGGTGGCCATGTCCCAGTCGAAGACAGCGGTGACGCGTTCGGGATGTCCAGGTGCGAACTGGCAGTTGTCGATCTTGAAGTCGTTGTGCAACATGCCGCCGGGCGGTGCGTCGGTCGCGCGCGTCGATCCGGGCGCGGTGTCTCGCAACATCTTCCCGAGCCGGGCGGTCAGTCCGCCGTCCTCGCCCGTGTCCGTGAGTTCCCAGCGGCTCGTCCAACCGTCGAGTTGTCGGCGCAGGAAGCCCTCCGCCCGGCCGAGCGTCTCCAACCCGCAGGCCGCCGGATCGACCGAGTGCAGGTCGGCAAGCGCGTCGACCACGGCGGAACCGATCGCCCCGCCCGCACCCGGCACCGACCGCAGCGAATCGGGAAGTCCGTTCCAGACGATGACGCCCGACCGGTACTCCGAGACGAGGAAATCGGAGCCGACGACGTCATGGTCCTGGCAGAGCAGCAGCGCACGGGGGGCTCGGTCGTAGCACTGGTACAACCGCGACAAGGTGCGGAATTCCCGAACCATGTCGTGCGCGCCCGGTGCCAGCGTGCCGAACGGGGGGCGGCGCACGACGAGAAATCGCGCTCCGAACCGGACCCGGTATGTCAGGTTCGCTGAGCCGTGCGGGAACTGGGACACCTCGAAATCGCCTGCAAGCTCCGGAAGCTCGGCCCGCAGATAAGCCTCGAGCGCGGTCCAGTCGAGTTCTTCGCCGGCCCGGACGGTCGCAACATCGCTCGAGTCCTCCGCGGCGCCGACCTCACCGGCCATTACCGGCCAGGGTTTCCTGCACCCACGGTATGTCGAGATCTGCAAGCATCGGTGCGTAGCGGGCACGCGCCGCCTGTTCGCGGCGGGGCAGGTGCTGGGTCGGGAACAGGTCCGGGCTAGGCGTGCGACCGCGGAGCAGCGTCCTTGCAAGGTTCACGATGTGCACCTCCGTCGCGCCGTCCGCGATGGCCAGCTTGAACGACTCGGTCACCCAGTTCGCCAGCGGCATCTCCGTAGAAACGCCCAGCGATCCGTGCACCTGAAGCGCCCGGGATGCGACGTCGTGAAGAACCTTCGGCATCGCGGCCTTCACCGCCGAGATGTCCGCGCGGACTTTGCCGTAGTCGTTGTACTTGTCGATACGCCATGCCGTCCGGAGCACCAGCAGCCGGAACTGTTCGATCTGTATCCACGACTCCGCAATCATCTGCTGCACAAGCTGTTTGCGTGCGAGCTGCTCACCGCGGGTGGTACGGGACAAAGCACGCTCGCACATCATGTCGAAGGCCCGCCGGACGAGTCCGACCGTCCTCATCGCATGGTGTATCCGGCCTCCGCCCAATCGGACCTGGGCCACCGCGAACCCTTCGCCACGCGGGCCGAGCATGTTCTCGGCCGGGACGCGTACCCCCTCGTAACGCAGGTAGGCATGAGCGCCCTCGCGTCCGGCGTGAAAGGCCACCCCGACCTCGCGTTCGGTCACGAGACCCGGTGATCCCGCCGGGACGACGAACATCGACTGCCTATGGTGTGGGTCAGCGTCCGGATCGGTGACCGCCATGACGATGAGAAAAGCGGCGTATCGGGCGTGCGAGGAGAACCATTTCTGCCCGGTGATGACCCATTCATCTCCGTCCGGCACCGCGCTGGTGGTGAAACCGGTCGGATCGGAGCCCCCTTGCGGCTCGGTCATCGAGAAACAGGAGACGATCTCCCCGGCGACGAGCGGATCGAGATACTCCTTCTTGAGACGATCGCTCCCGTAGTGCGCGAGGATCTCGCTGTTGCCCGAATCAGGTGCCTGGCACCCGAAAATCAGTGGCCCACAGGTCGTCCCGCCGAGTATCTCGTTGAGCAGTGCGAGCTTGAGCTGGCCGTAACCCTGACCGCCGAGTTCGGGGCCCAGATGACATGCCCACAAGTTCTTCTCGCGGACGGCGGCCTGCAGCGGTGGGATCAGCCGTTGGCGTACCGGATCGGCGAGGTCGTACGGCTGTTCGATGATGAGGTCGAGCGGTTCGACCTCGGTACGAACGAACTCGGCCGTCCAGTCGAGCAGTTCCTGGAAGTCGGGATCGGTGTCGAAGCCCCAACTCATGTCGGTGTCCCTCCGTTCGGGCGTGGACGCGCTACCCCGCACCGTATGAGTACACCCCCGCATCTGTCCCGGCAACATCAGGCACACTGCTGCACGCCGCAGCTCACGCCCGAGCAGCGGTGCCTTGTCGCGAGGAGCCGCCCGATGATCCACTCCGACCCGCGGGATGGGGCCGCCGCTGGAAAGGCCCTCGCCGGCAAGGTCGCGCTCGTCACCGGCGGCACCCGCGGTCTCGGGCTGGCCATCGCGCGGGGATTCGCGGCGGAGGGTGCCACCCTGGTCGTGGCCAGTCGGAAAGCCGAGTCCGTCCAACGCGAGAGTGAGCGCATCGCCTCGGACTTCGGGGTGCCAGCATTCGGGATCGCCGTCAACGTCGGCGACTGGGACGAGTGCGACCGGCTCGCCGAGGAGGCGTACGCCGCGACGGGCGCGATCGACATCCTGGTCAACAACGTCGGGATGTCGCCGCGCTACGAAGGCGTTGCGGACATCACTGCGGAGCTCTACGACAAGGTGCTGAACGTCAACCTGCGCAGTGCTTTTCGCCTCTCGGCGGTGATAGGCAGCCGGATGGCCGAGCGCGGATCCGGCTCGATCATCAACATCTCGAGCAATGCCGCGTTGCGGCCGATGCCGCACACCCTTCCGTACGGGATTGCCAAGGCGGGCGTCAACGCGCTGACACTGGGGATGGCGGCGACCCTCGGCCCCGGGGTCCGCGTCAACGCGATCCTGGCCGGCCCTTTCGACACTGACATCGCCCAGCACTGGACGCCCGAGGTCCGCGCCCGAGCCACTGCGGCACAGGCACTTGGGCGCGTCGGGCAACCGCACGAAATCGTGGGCGCGGCCCTCTACTTCGCGGGCGAGTCCTCGTCCTTCACGACTGGTGCCATCCTGGCCGTGCACGGCGGGTTGCGCTGACACGACGTCGAAAGTCCCGGAACGAGAGCGCGAAAGGCGAAGTCACATGAGCGATCGAGCGCCGTTGCACGGCCTGACAGTGGTCGACCTGTCCACCACCCTTGCGACGGCCTACGCGAGCATGGTTCTCGCCGATTTCGGCGCGGAGGTCATCGCGATCGAGCCGCCTTCAGGAAGCCCGCTGCGGCGCGAGGCCGGATGGCCGTTCTGGTCACGGGGCAAGAAGAGCATCGCCCTCGACCTGCAGGTTCCGGCCGACCGTGAGGTCGCCCGCAACCTGCTGCACACCGTCGACGTGGCATTCGCCGGTTTCCGGCCGACCACGACGGAACGACTGGGATTGAGCTACTCGCACTGCGCCGAGGCGAATCCGCGACTTGTCTACACCGAGATCACCGGATTCGGCGCTGGCGGCCGGTACCGGGATCTCAAGGGGTACGAGGCGATCGTGCTCGCGAAACTGGGAGCGCTGCGCGGCCGCGCGCCGAACGGGCGAAGCGGTCCGGCGATGCCCTCCGCGCTCTCCGCTACGTTCTCAGCCGCTCTACTCGCGGTACAGGGCGCCCTCGTCGCACTCTTCGAACGGGAACGCAGCGGGCTCGGGCAGCACGTCGACGTAAGTCTCGCGCAGGGATTTCTCTCCCACGACTCGTGGTCCTGGCTCGCTCGCCTGCTGGTGAAGCGCTGGCCGGACGCATTCGTCGAGGAGCACGTCGTCGATCCCAGCGGCGCCGTGCCGATGGGATCTCGGATGGCCCTGCTCGCGGCCCTGTCGGCAGATGGTCGCTGGCTCCAGTTCGCGCACTTCCAGCCGAAGGCGTTCGACGCGTTCTTGCGCGTGATCGGGCTCGGCTGGACCCGGTCCGATCCGACGTGGAGCGATGCGGAGAACACCGAGGACATCAACAAGCGCCGGGAGTTCTGGGAGATGATCCTTCGCGAGGTGCGGTCCCGCACGGTGGCGCAGTGGGAAGAGATCTTCGACCGCGAGAAGGATGTCTTCGCCGAACTGCTCCGGATGGGCCCGGAGGTGCTCGACCACCCACAGATGCTGCACGACGGCCACACCCTCGTCGTCCAGGATCCCGAGCGCGGCACGATCCGCGAACCGAACGTGCTCGTCCAGATGTCCCGAACCCCCGGCTCCGGCACGGGGCACGTGCCGGCGTTGGGCGAACACACCGGTGAGATCCGCGCCCGCGTCGCGGTTGCGGAGCCCGCCGTGGCGCCCCTCGCCGGCTCCGATCAGCGCCCGCCGCTCGAGGGCGTGACGATCGTCGAGTTGGCGCATTTTCTCGCCGCACCGTTCGGCTCGGCGCTGCTGACCGACCTCGGCGCGCGCGTCATCAAGATCGAGCCGATCGACGGCGATCCGATGCGCTTCAACACCCTTGCTCCGTTGCCGGAGATGTACGCGTTGCGCTCCATGCAGGGCAAGCACAGCATCGCGCTCGATATCCATTCGGTGGCGGGTAGGCAGATCGTCCTTGACCTGGTGCGCCGGGCCGACCTCGTCCTGCAGTCCTTCCGAGGGGGAGTGGCGAAGCGCCTGGGGCTCGACGACGAAACGCTGCACGAGATCAATCCCAACCTTATTTATCATTACGGTCAGGGTTATGGCGTGACCGGGCCCTATGCGACCCGACCTGCGTACGCGCCGGTCATCGGAGCGTCCTCCGGTTTCGTGTATCGCAACACCCCGACCCTTCCGGAGGGCGCCGATCTCTCCCTCGAGGAGCTCGAGTACTGGGCGGTCCGGATGTCACGGGTTTCGACGGGCATCAGCGTGGACCACCTGGCGAGTCTCGGCGTGAGTGCGGCGATGGTTCTCGGACTGCTGGCCCGCGAACGCGGGGCGGGCGGTCAGACGACGGTGACCTCGATGTTGTCGACGATGGCGCACGTCCTGTCCGACGACGACCTCGAGTACGACGCGCGCCCGCCGGTCCGGCGCGTCGATTCCGACTACTTCGGGTTCGGTGCGCTCTACCGGCTCTACGAGACGGCGGACGGCTGGGTCGTGCTGTGCGTCAAGAACGACGCGGAGCGCACGCGCCTCGCAGAGGTGGCCGCTCAGGAGGGCGTCGACCTCGGCGCCGGTGATGCCGAGCAAGCCGGTGACGACGACGCGCTGGCGAGCGCGCTCGCCGGCATGTTCCGCATTCGGCCCGCCGCGGAATGGGAGACCGTCCTGACCGCCGCCGACATCGCCTGTGTCGAGGTGGCACCCGGGCCACCACATCTGTCGATGGACGAAGGAGGTATCGCCGAGCAACTCGGCCTGGTGACACACGTGACGCACCCGGTCTTCGGTGAGCACAGCAGGACCGAGGCGCTGGTGACGTTCTCCCGATCGAAGAGCACGATCGGTCCCGGCTGCACCGCCGGCGAGCACACGGATCTGATCCTGCGCGAGCTGGGCTACGACGAAGACCGGATCGCGAGTCTTCGGGCCGAAGGTGTCGTCGCCTAGCGCGGCAGCTCCGTCTCGAGGTACGCCTCGGCGAGAAGCTTCGGGGCCCGTGCCAGCCACGCCTCGAGGACGACCTCGGCAAGGTCGGCGAGCTCGATCGCCTCAAGCCGTACCAGAACGCTGGCGTGTCGCTCGAAATGCGCCGTCGTGAAGAAGATCGCCGGATCACTCGCCAGCACCGCGGCCTTCGCACCCAGGTCCGGGACATGAGCACCGAAGACGGGGCCGTCCCCCGCCGCCGCACCCAACTCCTCGATCTCACCGCGGCGCAGCGGTCGTTCCCAGACGAAGGTCTTGTCCCGTACCCGCCAGGCCCGGGAGCCGTGGGTACGCCCCTCGACGGTCTCCGGCAGCGCCAGCGCGGCGCTGTGCAGGTCCTCCCACGTGGCCAATGCGCCCTCCCTTGTTGCGTCCGGCGCTGAGTGCCGACCGACGGAAACGGACAAGTCGGGCACGTCTCAGCGTGGCCCGATACGGTATGCCTCGGCTGCGAGCGACGAGGGCCGACCGTCTGTGAGAAGGGGACGCATGAGATCGGCGGGGACCTACGTGGGCTGCGGCGCGGAACTCCGTCAGCCGAGGCAAGCGGCTCGGCGGCGCGGAGCACTACTACTGGTCGTAGGTCTGATCCTGTCGATGGCGGCGGTCGTCGCGGTGGGGTCCGGGACGCCGGCGCGCGCGGACACCCCTGTCGTCGGGCAGGTCACCCGCGGGAACGACACCGGGCGTACGAACTGGTATCCGAATCAACCGTCGTTGTCCCCCGCGACCGTCGGGGGGCGATCGTTCGGGAAGCTTTTCGATCGCGCCCTCAACGGCCAGATCATGGCTCAGCCGCTCGTGGCCAACGGAGTTCTGGTTGTCGCGACCGAGAACGACGCGGTGTACGGCCTCAACCCGAACAACGGCGCCATCCTCTGGGCTGACCAGTTCGGGCCGCCCTTCGATCCGGCACCCCTCAACTGCGGGGACCTCGTACCCAACGTGGGGATCACCTCGACCCCGGTGATCGACACCCGGACGAACACCGTCTACGTGGTGGCGAACGAGGTGATCGACGGCGCCGACCAGTACCGGATGCACGCTCTCGACCTGGGCACCGGGCGCGAGCGGGCGAACTTCCCGTCCGTCATCGGCGGCAACGCCGACAATCGGAATGCCTCGTTCGACCCGAATCAGCAAACTCAACGGCCCGGCCTGTTACTGCTCGACGGTGTCGTCTACGCGGCGTTCAGTGCGCACTGTCAGGTTCCGAACTGGCAGGGCTGGGTGATGGGCGTCAATGCGACCAGCGGCGCGATGACCGCTCGCTGGGCCGATCACTACGGGTTCGACGCGGGCAGCTCCGGTGGTGGGATCTGGATGGCCGGGGGCGGCCTCGCATCCGACGGCGACGGCCAGATCCTGTTCGCCGTCGGAAACGCGCTGACGCCTAACGGGGGGTCCTACGGTCCGGGCAACCCGCCGGCAGAACTGTCCAACGCCGTTGTCCGGCTGTCGGTGCAGAACGACGGCAGCCTCGCCCTCACCGACTTCTTCGTACCGAGCAACGAGAACTACCTCGACGCGAACGACCTCGACCTCGGATCCGGCGGGCTCGCGCTGCTGCCGGACGGCTACTTCGGCACGAGCGCGGTCCCGCACCTCGCAGTCGTCTCCGGCAAGAGCGGTCTGCTCTACCTCCTGAACCGGGACAACCTCGGAGGCGAGCAGCAGGGCGCCGGCGGCGGGGATGCGGTGGTCGGGGTGTACGGCCCGAACGGCGGCGTGTGGTCGCAACCCTCGGTGTGGCCGGGCGACGGCGGGTACGTGTACGTGCCGACGGCCAGCCCCGCGAACTCCAACTACGGCATCAGTGGAAACCTGGTCGCGTACAAGGCATCGGTCGACGGCGCCGGCGTGCCGACCCTGACCCAGGTGGCGGCGTCGAGCGAGACGTGGGGCTTCGGCTCGTCGTCGGTGATGGTCACGTCCAACGGCGCGAGGAGCGGGTCGGCGCTGCTGTGGGCGGTGCACTCGACGCAGCAGGGCAGCGGCCGCGGCGTGCCGGATGCCGAGCTTGCCGCCTACGACCCGATTCCGCGTAACGGCGACTTCGTCAAGGTCTTCAGCTTTCCACTCGGGACCGCGAACAAGTTCACTCCGCCCGCCGTGGGACCGAACGGGCAGATCTACGCGACGACGTACGGCGGTCACATCCTGGGCTTCGGCAACTCCGGACCATTGAGTACGACAAGCGTGACCTTTCCGGCGACAGCCGTAGGCGGCTCCTCGACCGTCGGCGCCGCGTTCACCGCGCGCTATGCGACGACCCTTACCAACATCGCCGTGAGCAGCGGTTTCGCGCACGGGCCGGTCGCGGTCAACGGCCGGCTCACCTCGCTCCCGGTACGGCTCAACGCCGGTAACGTCGTTTCCCTCGCCGTCGCCTTTACACCCAGCGGTGCGGGGCGGCTCACCGGTGCAATCACCGCGACGACGACGAACGGCGCAGTCTCGGCGACACTCGCCGGAACCGGTGTGACCGCTGGCGCGGCGCTGGTCGCGACGCCGTCACGGCTCGACCTCGGAACGGTGCCGATCGGCGGTGCCAAGGACAACGCGGTGACGGTCACGAACTACTCCGCGCACACCGTTGCCGTGCAGCGCGTCCTCGCGCCGGGAAGCCCGTTCGTCCTGACCGGCGCCCCACGCGTCGGTTCCACGATCGCTCCGGGCGGCTCGGTGTCGATGACGGTGTCCTTCCGTCCCCGTGCCGCGTTGTCGTACGCCAGCGCCGTCATCGTCGGCACCACCGGTGGGACCCTGACGATCCCGGTGGCCGGCAGGGGCGGCGCACCCGGGCTGCTCACGGTTACTCCCGCCGCTCTGAACTTCGGCGCCGTCGGAGTCGGCGCGGCGAGGACCGCGGCCTTCACCCTGCGCAATGTCGGCGGCACGCCCATCAGCATCAGCGTCTCCAAGCCCCCGGCCGGGTCGGGCTTCAGGGCCCTGACGACGCTCGGCGAAGGGGCGACCCTTGCACCAGGCGCGGCCCGAACCGAGATCGTCCGGTTCGCGCCCGGCCAGCTCGGAACCTCCCGAAGCACGTGGCAGATCACCGCGACCGACAGTCGTGGGCCGCACAACATCGCTCTCGTGGGTGCGGGCGTTCCGCTGTACGACGTCGCGTATCAGTCGGATGCGGGCAGCCTCGTCACAGTGGGACGAAGCGGAACGCACGACTGGAACCTTGGCATGCGGGCGAACACCAACCCAGCGGTCACGCAGTACGGAGGCGGCTACGAAGTCGCCTTCCAAGCGAACACCGGATCGCTGTGGACCGTCGGCACCGGCGGGAACCGCGCCTGGAACCTCGGCATGAAAGCCGGCACCAGCCCCGCCATCACCGCCCTCGCCGGCGGCGGCTACGAGGCCGCCTTCCAAGCGAACACCGGAACGCTGTGGACCGCGGGCAGCGCCGGAGTCCGTAACTGGGGACTCGGAATGTCCAGCGTGACCAGTCCCGCCGTTTCCCGGTACGGAGCGGGCTACGAGGTGGCTTTCACGGCGAACAATGGCGATCTGTGGACGGTCGGCAGCGCCGGCGTCCGTCACTGGTCTCTCGGGGTCTGGCACCTCAGCAGCCCCTCGATCGCACCGCTGTACGGCGGGTCCGGTTACGAGGTCGCCTTCCAGTCGAACGTGGGAAGCCTGTGGACCGTGGGCTCGGGTGGCAACCTCAACCTGAATCGCCAGGTCTTCGGTGACAGCTCTCCGGGCATCGCGCCGTAACGCCGAACCTGAGAAAGTCCGCCGACTTTGTCGAAGGTCGGTACACATCGGCCACCGCTGGTTACGGTTAGCCCGGCCGTGCGAAGACCGGGCACCTGCGGCGATCTCCTGGAGGTTCGGTGAGCACGTCCAGCAAACCTGGGCTCGTTTCTGGCCAGCGTGCTTGTTTGGTCGCGATACTCCTCGCGCTCGGGATCTTGACCTGCCTCGTCGCTCCTGCGCCAGCCTCGGCCGATACCCCGGTGAGCGGTCAGGTGACCCGAGGCTCCGACACCGGTCGTACCAACTGGTACTCGACCCAGCCTTCCCTGTCCCCTGCGACTGTCGGTGGATCCTCCTTCGGCCGGCTGTTCGACACCGCGCTCGACGGTCAGATCCTGGCCCAGCCGCTCGTCGCGGACGGCGTCCTCATCGTCGCGACCGAGAACAATGTGGTGTACGGGCTCGATCCCGACACCGGTGCCGTCGAGTGGACCTCGCAGTTCGGCACCCCGTTCGATCCGGCGACCGTGAACTGCGGGGATCTGGTGCCGAACGTCGGGATCACCTCGACGCCCGTCGTCGACACGACCACGAACACCGTCTACGTCGTGGCCAACGAGGTCATCGGTGGGGTGGACCAGTACCGGATGCACGCCCTCGACGTGGCGACGGGGCAGGAACGCGCGAACTTCCCCTCCGTCATCGGTGGCAACGCGGACAACCGGAACATCACGTTCGACCCGAACCAGCAGACACAGCGCCCCGGCCTGCTCCTACTCGGGGGTGTCGTCTACGCGGCCTTCAGCGCCCACTGCCAGGTACCGAACTGGCAGGGCTGGGTGATGGGCATGGACGCGACGAGTGGTGCGATGACTGCGCGCTGGGCTGACCACAACGGCACCGACGCGGCGAGTTCGGGAGGCGGGATCTGGATGTCGGGGGGCGGTCTGGCGTCCGACGGTCCCAATCAAATCCTGCTCGCAGCCGGAAACGCGC
>CAXTUZ010000033.1:3404-15444 GCA_964247525.1 uncultured bacterium | reverse complement strand
ACGAAGCACGGTGGCCGCCCGCGCCCTTCGCCGAGGCCGTCGCGGGCGCCCGCACCGGTGGGTTCTGGCGGCGCCGCACGCCGGCGAACTGGCCGGCCCTGAATCGGTCCACGACGCACTCGAGCTGCTCGGCGCCGACCGCATCCAGCACGGCGTACGGGCGATCGAAGATCCCACCCTGGTCGAAGTGCTAGCCGAGCGTGGCGTGTGCCTGGACGTATGCCCGTCCAGCAACGTTCTCCTCTCGGTGGTCCCGTCCCTCGCCGAGCATCCGTTGCCGCGGCTGCTGGCAGCCGGTGTGCGGTGCAGCCTGAACAGCGACGACCCGCTGCTGTTCGGGCCGAACCTCCTCGACGAGTACGAGATCTGCCGTGAGGAACTCGGTCTCGACGACGAAACCCTCGCCGGAATTGCCCGCTCGTCGCTCGAGTGCTCGGGCGCACCGAAGTCGCTGATCGCCGACGGCGTCGCACGAATTAAGGCCTGGCTCAGCGCCTGAATACTCGCGGCGGGTTTAGCCGCAATCGGAAAATCCCATGAGGTAGGCGCCGGTCGTCGCGCTGGCCAGCCAAACGCCCGTACACGTGGCGCCAGGCTTCAACGTCGGAGTCACGACCGTCCCGTCCCGCCCCACCATTCCGCCGCTATTGCCTGAATACGAACCAGTCTTCACGAACGCCCAAACCAGTGAATTTGTAAGTGTTGGCGTAAAGGAACCATCAGCGGCGACCTCCCCGTAGTCTTTGTTGGTGTAAGACGCGAGTTCGGCGGTGTAGCCCGTCAGAGGCCCAGAAACCTTCTCAACGTTGGACTGGGCAGTCGCAATCGCCACGGCGTCGCTGTCGGACGGCGGGGCACTCAGGACGGCGTTGGGATGAGTCGTGATGGCGGTACGTAGCACCTCCGCTCCAGGTACAGCTTGAAGGGCAGCCGAGGACGCGGTGCTCGGAACTACGGCGCCTTCGAGTTGCGAGCGGGAGACGGTGGCGTGGGCACCACAGCCAGCCGCAACGAGCGCGGTCACGCTGCCCGCGGCGATCGCTGCACTTATCCGCAACGCGCAGTGGCGAGTGACGTGAGCCATTATCCAAACACCTTTGTCCAGATTACGAACGACCTCGAACTGGTGGGGCTGGGTCCGCCCCACCTACTGCTATTGTGGTTGAAACCGGACAAGAACGGACTTGGGATGGCGACGAAGGTGTCATTTGTACGTTCAACTTGATTGGAGTTGAACGCTGTCTCGTATCCGCTGCCGCCCGGTACGTCACTGGAAAGGTAGCGATCCTCATTAAAGAACTGCTGTGAATAACCCGACCACTCAACGTTGAGGGTCGGGTCTCCCTGCATCCTAGTTGTGTTCACGTTGCTGTACGGCTGTGCGGCAGCACCAACTACATCGTGGATAGTGCCCGAACTGATGTCGTAAACCTGCGAAAAGTTGTTTATGCCGGTGCCGTAACTTCTAGAAAATCCCGATTGCATCCATCCTCCGGCCGCCGCGGGTTGCGCTGCAGCCACGCTGTCACGTTGGGAAGTTATAAGTGGCGAAGGTGTCGCACGTGGTGGCAGATGCGTCCGCGGCTGCCGCCCCTCGACGCTGTCATCGCTTAGGCCGGCACAGTGGAGGAGACCGGAGAGCAAGATTCAGCGACGACCTCGTGGCACTAAAGGTTGCGCGGAAAAGCGTGGTCGGCCTTCGGCACATCGTCCCGCAGCACGGTGCCCTCGATCAGCCCGTACGGCCGATCGGGAACGGTGAAGACGGCGTCGAGCGGCCCGCCGTCCATGACGTTCTCGAGACCGAACGGTCGCAAGTCGGCGAGGAAGTGGTGCTTGTTCGGCATGGTCAGCCGGATCTCGGCGATCTCCGGCCGATGCTCGAGCACCCGCTCCCCCATGCAGTACAGGGTCTGCTGCAGGGAGCGGGACGGCGCGGTGGCGAACGCCTCGAGAAGCAGGCGCCGTACCTCGGTGAAACTCCTGCCCCAGTCCGTATCGGTCGCGGCGTGCCGCCACCTGGCGGTGATCGCGGTCGCGAGGATACGGTCACGGGCCTCGGGCACCGCCGTCGTGTACGGGTCGCGCAGGAAGCCCTCGAAGGCGGAACCTTCCGACCGCAGCACGGTGACATCGGTGAGCCCAGACACGACCCACTCGCCCTCATTGGACACCGTCACCGTCGCGAGCCGCCGCTCGCCGGCCCGGGTGAAGCTGTGCGGCGCCGCCGACCCATCGACTTCGATGCGTCGCCAGCCGTAACCCTCGAGATCGATCACCGCCCGCGACACCGAGTCGACACTCCGGTGGAAGTGCCGGGCCAGTCGCAGGCCGAACGCCTCGAGCTCACCGGGCGGGTCCTGCTTGGCGAAGGCGTACGCGGTGTTCTTCTGCGCGTCGGTGGTGAGCACGCCGGCGTTGTCCCCGGTCAGGTGGACCTGCTCGAGATCGCCGGACAGGTGCGAACTGACCATCAGGTCGGTGAGCTCGCTGCCCTCCTCGGTCCGGCGCAGGTGCAGCAGGCGCACCTCCGCCTTGCCGAACCGGTTCTCCCCCAGCACGATCGCCATCGGCTCACTCCAGCTTGCTGAGCGCGGCCAGGGTCAGGAACTGCGGCAACTCGGCGTCGAGAGCGCTGTGGCGCAACAGCTCGGCGGCCTCCGCGTAGCGGCCCTCGGCCGGATCGTGAGCAGCGACCTCGGCGTCGAGCAGCGCCTCGATGCGCTCCGCGGTGACCTTCTCCCCGGTTTCGTCAGAGGCGCCCTGGGACACCCACTGCCAGAGCTGCGTACGGGCGATCTCCGCGGTCGCCACGTCCTCCATCCGGCCCTGAATCGCGACGGCGCCGCGACCCGCGAGCCAGGCCGCCATGTAGCCGAGACCCACCACGACGTTCGCCTTGATGCCGGCCGCCGTGACCGCGGCGCCCGGCACCGCCGTCTCGATGAGAGCCGACACGTCTTCCGGTACGGGAGGTTTCGCCTCGAGCTGATCGAGGCGGTCGCCGAACGCCTTGTCGAAGACCTCGGTCGCCACCGGTACGAGGGCCGGGTGCGCGACCCACGTCCCGTCGTAGCCGAGGTCCGCCTCGACCTGCTTGTCGAGGCGGGTCTGCTCGATCGCGCGCTCGGTGCCCTCGGGATCGTCGCGCTGCGGCACGAACGGAGCCATCCCGCCGATGGCGTGCGCGCCGCGGTGGTGGCACACGGCCACGAGGCGCTGCGCGTACGCGGCCATGAACGGCACGGTCATCGTGAGCGCGCTGCGGTCGGGCAGCAGGTGCGTCGAGTCGTAACCGAGTTGCTTGATGAGGGAGAACAGATAGTCCCAGCGGCCGGCGTTGAGCCCGGTGGCGCGCCCGCGCAGCGCATGCAAGATCTCGTCCATGACGAACGCGGCGCTGATCGTCTCGATGAGAACCGTGACACGGACCGAGTTCGGCTCCAAACCGACCCGGCGCTCCACATCGCCGATCAGCGCGTCCCACCACTGGGCCTCGGGATACGCCTCGATCTTCGGCAGGTACAGCGCGAGATCGCGGCCGCTGGCGGCGAACGCGGGCCCCGCGGTCGCTGCGACGACGGCGATGTCGAGCAGACCCGCGACGCAGGGCTCCCCGTCGATCAGCAGGCGCGGTTCGTCGAGGTGCAGGCCGCGCGCCCGGACCACGATCGTCGCGGCGTTCTCGCCGACGGTGTCGATGACACCGTTGCCGCGGTCGAAGCTCAGCTCACCCTTCGCCGCGTCGCGAATGTTGCGGTAACCGTCGACGATGTTGGCCCAAGTGGGAGACAGGGCATCCTCGAGGTCGCACAGGAAGACGCGCGCACCGGAGTTGAGGGCCGAGACCATCATCTTGCGGTCCGCCGGCCCGGTGATCTCGCACCGCCGGTCGGCCAGGTGCGCGGGAGCGGGCGGCACCTGCCAGTCACCCGAGCGGATCTGCTCGGTCTCCGGGTCCAGACCGAGCGTGCCACCCTCTCGTAGCCGCTTCAGGTGCGCCACCCGCGCGTCGAGCAGCAAGTTGCGGGCGTGGTGGTACGTGCGGTGCAGGGTCGCCGCGAGTTCGAGCACGTCGGGCGTCAGGATGTCGGGCGCGGGAGCACCGATGAGAGTGATCGTGGGTGGGGCAGCCATTACCTTCTCGTCTCCAACAGCTCGTCCGCTGCCAGGAGCGCACCCATCAGGACGCGGGCGCCGGCAACGAGGTCATCCGGGTCGGTGTGTTCGTGCGGACTGTGACTCACGCCAGCGGCGCTCGGCACGAAAATCATAGCGACCGGACCGATCCCCGCGAGCACCTGGGCATCGTGCCCGGCGCCGCTCGGCAGTCGCCGAGCAGTGAGTCCCCTTGCGGCTGCCGCGTTCTCGACGAGCTCGACGAAGGCCGGATCGACCTGTACGGCAGGTACCCGGCTGTTCGCCTGCCCCGTAATCGTCAGGCCGCGCCGTGCGGCGATCCGCTCTCCCGCCGCGAGCAGCGACTCCCAGGCCGCGGTCATCTTGTCGTCGTCGACGTCGCGCAGGTCGACGCTGAGCACGACCAGCCCGGCGACCGCGTTGCGCACGCCAGGTGTCGCGTCGAGCGCGCCGCAGGTGGCGACCCGGATCGCTCCC
This sequence comes from uncultured bacterium, assembly GCA_964247525.1. GTDB lineage: Bacteria > Actinomycetota > Actinomycetes > Mycobacteriales > CAJCIY01 > DASYGP01. The sequence goes on along the minus strand of CAXTUZ010000033.1, from coordinate 10,827 downwards.
GCATGGGCGAGGCGCTCGGCTTCGAGGATGAGTTCGGCCGCCGCCGTCATCGCGTCCCGGCGCAGGTCCATCGGCGTGGTGCCGGCGTGGTTCGCCGTGCCGGTGATGACGATGTTCGCGACGATCTGGCCGGTGATCGCCTCCACCGCTCCGATCGACGTGCCGTAGGTCGCGAGCACGGGACCCTGCTCGATGTGCAACTCGACCAGTGCCGCGACGCTGCCCGGCGCCCAGGCCGCGGTGTCGAGGGCGTCCGGATTACCGCCGAAGCCGGCAATACGGTCGCGCAGGCGCACCCCGCCGCGGTCGGGGACGTCCAGAGCCGCCATGTCGAAAGTGCCTGCGGCGCAGTGGGACCCGACCATCCCCGGCGGTCCCCGGGCACCCTCCTCGTTGGACCAGCCGGCGATCACCAGATCGTGCGCCAATTCGATCCCCGCCCGGCGCAGGGCCGCGGCAACTTCGACGCCGGCGACGACTCCGTACGCGCCGTCGAGATGTCCCGCCTCGACGACGGTGTCCAGGTGACTGCCGGTGACGAGCGCGCCGCGGACGCGCGCGCCCCCGGTGCCGCGGACGGTGGCCAACAGATTTCCCGCCGCGTCGACGCGGGGAACGAGCCCGATCTCGGTGAGCCAGCCCGAAACCAGGTCCCGCGCTGCAGCGTCCTCGGCCGAGTACGCCAGCCGGGTCACCCCGCCGCCGGGGCTCGCGCCGATCGCCCGCAGCGCGTCGAGCCGGTGAAGAAGCCGGGAACCGTCGAGAACCGGAGCCCGATCACAGACCGAGGACGTCACGGATCCCGCGCTGCGCGAGGAGATGGGCCTGATACCGGCGCCAGCCGCCTAGTTCAGTCAGATCCGTGATGCTGTCGCCCGGCGCGATGCGCTCGGGCTGGAGGTGCATCGCATTCGCGACCTGGCCGTCGTCGAGGAGGACGACCCCCAACTCGAGTTCCGCCGGCTCCGCCGGCATGAGCCTGCGATAGAGCGTCTCCTCCGACACCTCGTACAGCTCACCCTCGATGGACCTGCCTCCGGTCGAGACCGGGAACAGACCGGGGAAGGCATCGCGGGCCGTGAAGAACCGGTAGTGCGGGGCGGTGCGGGCGCGGCCGAGGAACGTCGCCCCCCCGATGGCTCCGTGATCCGGTTGGCCGGACATCGCCGTACCGTTCAGAAACATCCTGCGCACACTCGCACCGTAACGCCCAGGTGTTGCGCCGCTGTGACACCTCAGGGCTGTGACATCTCAGGCTGTGACACCTCAGGGCTGTGACACCTCAGGTCAGCGAGGCGAGCCGCATCGTCGGCTGGTCGTTGACCTCGGGATGCGCCTTCTCGGCGACGAACTCGTCGAGCTTGGGCGCCCCTGTCCATTTCCAGAACGTGGTGACGCCCCAGGGAGTCATCACGTCGACGCGCCCGTATTTGTCGTTGCGGTAGTACGAACTCTGCCGCTTGTCGTACCAGATCGAATTGGCCAGCGCCGCGTCGAGCTTGGCCTGGTACTCGTCGAACACGTCCTCGCGGATATCCAGAGAGGCAAAATCGTGATCGATCAGTGCCTTGATGCAACCGATCACGTATCGCGCGGCGACCTCGACGAGCAAGATGGGGTTCCCGCTCTTGGGGTTGGTGTTCGGCCCGTACATCGCCCACAGGTTCGGGAAGTGCGGCATCATCATCCCGTAGTACGCGCGCGCGCCGTCCTTGCTCCAGAACTCGTTGAGGCTCAGGCCACCCTTTCCGACGATGTTCATCGGGTAGAGGTAGTCGCTCGCGCGGAAGCCGCTGGCGAACACGATGATGTCGAACTCGAGTTCGGTCCCGTTCTTGAGCAGGATGCCCTTCTCGGTGATGCGATCGATGGGCTCGGTGACGAGGTCGACGTCGTCGCGGAGCAGCGCGTCGAACCACCCGTTGTCGCGGATCAGCCGCTTTGCCATCGCCGGATAGTTGGGAGTGCACTTCTCCATCAGGTCCGGGCGATGCCCGATCTTCGACCGCATGTACTCCATCAGCGCGTCGTGGACCATCTTGTTGAACGGGCTGATGGTGACCGACTCGCCGTCCCAGTTCTCGGCGACGTCGTACGCGGGCATCGTCGACCGCTCGCTGTACGTCCAGGCGAGCCGAAGCCGGAACCAGTTCGCGTAGTACGGGATGCCTTGGCGGAGCCACATCGCTTCTTCGCTGAGCGCCGCGCGGTAGTTCGGCGTGCCCTGCACCCATGCCGCGGAGCGCTGGAACACCGTGAGGTGATCGACCAGCGGCGCGAGGTCGGGAGCCAGCTGCAGTCCGCTCGATCCCGTACCGATGGAGGCGACCTTCTTGCCCGCCAGCTCGACCGAATGGTCCCACTTCGCGGTGTGCATGATCGTGCCCTTGAAGTCCTCGATGCCGGCGATGTCAGGCATCTTCGGCCGGTTCAGCAGCCCGACAGCGGTGACGATCCCATTGGCCACGGTCCGCTCGGTCTGTCCTTCCGCGGTCGCGAGGTCGATGTTCCAGACGTGCCCGTCCTCATCCCAGGTCGCACCGGTTACCTCGGTGTTGAAGCGGATGTGGTCGCGAATTCCGTGCTTGTCGACGACGTACTCGATGTACTCCTCGAGTTCGTGCCGCGGAGCGAAGGCGTGCTTCCACGGGTAGTAGGGCTCGAACGAGTACGAGTACACGATGCTCTCGACGTCGACGCGGATCCCTGGGTAGGTGTTCTCGTGCCACGTGCCGCCGACCTTCGGGTTCTTCTCGATGAGCTCGAAGGGGATCCCGGCGCGCTTGAGCTGGATCGCCATGTAGATGCCGGAGAAGCCGGCGCCGATGATCACGATCTTGAGCTGTTCGCGCGCTTCCACCGGGATCGTGCCCCAGTCGACCTCGCGGGGCATTTCCTTGAGGCCGGACTCCTCGATCCAAAAGTCGAGCTCGTCGTCCGGGAGGGTCGTGGACATCGCCAGCTCGATCAAGTTCTTCAGACCCTTGCGGTCCGTGGGCGGGGCGGGCATCGGCACGCCCTCGTCGCGGTTGCGTCGCAGATGCTCGAAGATCCGTTCGCGCACCAGCTGCTGGTCTTCCGGCCGGTTGATGGCGGGCATGGCCATCCCACGCGCTTCGCCCGGCCCCTCGCCCAACTGGATCTGATCGAACGACGGGTCCCCGTACTGGTGCAGGAGAACGCGCAACACCATGAGATCGGCTTCGGCTAGAGCAGCCCTGATGAAGTCGTCGTCCTTGTCGACCCGGGTCCACGGCACCTCAGACATGCATGTCCTCCCTCTCACCCATCGGTTTGCGCGGACCGCTCGCGGTCAGCGTCAGCGAGAAAAGTAATCCTGACCCCGTCACCAGGTCACAGGAAGCTCGTCCACGCCGTAGACGACGGCGTTCCGGAACTTGACCTGCTCGAACGGGATGGCGAGCCGGAGGTCGGGGAAACGGCGGAGTATGGCCGGATACGCCGCGCGCAGTTCCGCCCTGGCCAGCGCCGCGCCGGTGCACAGGTGCGGGCCGTATCCGAACGCCACGTGCGGGTTGGGGGCACGTTCCACGTCGAGATCGTCGGGATGGTCGTAGACGTCGCCGTCCCGGTTGGCCGAGTCCAGGGCGGCGATGATCCCGTCCCCGGCGCGGATGTGCACGCCGCCGAGTTCGAGGTCCTCCAGTGCCACCCGGCGGCGGCCGTGCTGGTCGATGGTGAGCAGGCGGAGCAGCTCCTCGGTCGCGGTCTTCGCCACCCCTTCGTCGCCGCCGCGCACCTTGGCTGCCTGCTCGGGGTTGCGTAACAGGATCAGGACGCCCAGTCCGAGCTGGCTCGCCGTCGTCTCGTGCCCGGCCGCCAGCAGCGTGACACCCAACGTGGCGGCTTCCTCGCGGGTGACCCGGCCGTCGCCCACCAATGCGGAGAGCCGGCTGATCACATCGTCGGCGGGACGCTTCTCCCGCTCGATCGACAACTCGAACAGATACGCGTACAGCGAGCCCATCGCCTTCTGGGCGTGCTCCAGCGACGACCCGACGTCGAACACCGAGCGGGTCTGCTCGGCGAAGAAGTCATGGTCGCGCGTCGGGACGCCGAGCATGCTGCAGATCGTGATCATCGGCAGTGGCAGGGCGAACGCCTCGACCAGGTCGACCGGCTGCCGGCGCGCGGCCATCTTCGTGAGCAGGTCCTCCACGGTGACGTCGATCATCGGGCGGAGCCCGGCGATCCGGCGGGCGCTGAACTCGGAGATGAGGGCGGTGCGCAGCCGCGTGTGCTCAGGGCCGTCGAGGTTGGGAAACGGCGGCGGGTCGGTACTCACCGCGGCCAGAATTCCGGGGCTGGAGGGCGGCCAACCGGGCAGTGGCCGGGCGCTGAACCGCGGGTCGGTGAGCACCGTACGAACGTCCTGGTGTCGAGTCACGAGCCAGGGACGGGTCCCGTCCCAGATCGAGACGCGGCTGATCGCCTCCGTCTGCCGCAGTGCACCGATCTCGGGCGGCGGGTCGAAGGGACACTGCGCCGCGCGCTCGAAGGGATATGCGGGGCCGAGGGGTTCCGCCGCCGTCGTCATCGATCTCCTCCTTCCGGTACGACCTCATTGTGCCTTCGCCCCTGCGCGCGTGTCAGCCGTACCCGGTCAGTTGGCGACCACCCCGGTCGCGGCGAGGACGGGCTGCGCCGGTTTCCCGATCGAGGGACCGCGGCGGCGGGACGCGTGTCTCGGGTCGGGGATTCGCAGCGCGGCGACCGCGGCGAGCACCAGGACTCCGGCGCACACGGCCCCGCCGATCAGGTAGCCACGTTCGGCCGGTACGCCGGAAGCTTCGGTGTTGGATGTCACGATCGTCGCCATCATCGCCGCGCCGATGCTCCCGCCGATGATCCGGATGTTGGTGTTCATCCCCGCCGCGACGCCCGTCTGGCCCGGTGCCACGGCGGCGACCACAAGGCCCGCCATCGCCGAGAAGACCATCCCGAAACCGGTGCCCAGGCCGCCGGTCACGACCGCCACCTCCCAGAGCCGGTCGTGGGCGAGCAGGAACAGGGCCATCGCCGCGGTCGCGACCCAGCAGCCACCGACGATCATCGTCCGGCCGCCGATCCGGTCCACCACCCGGCCCGCGAAGCTGCCGACGAGCAGGGACCCGAACGCTTGCGGCAGCAGAATCAGGCCGGACACGAGGGTGCTTGCTCCGAAGCCGTATCCGGCCGACGTGGCGGTCTGCACGAACTGCGGGATGAACGCGAACATCGCGAACATCGTCACACCGGTGAGCAGCGCGACCAGGTTGCACGTCCACACCGTGGGCAGCCGCATCATGTCCAGGTCGATGAGTGGTGTCGCGGCACGTCGCTCGGCCGCTATCCAACCGGCGAGCACGACGACCGCGAGACCGAGCAGGCCGAGGACCCGGCCCGAGGCCCAACCCCAGTCCGGGCCCTCACTCACCGCGAGGAGAAGCGACACGAGCCAGCCCGAAAGCAGGACAGCCGGCGTCCAGCTGATACGTGCCGGGTTCCGTACCGGCGACTCGGGGACGAACAGCGCGGCTCCGACGGCGGCCGCCGCGGTGAGAATCATCGGGAACCAGAACAGCCAGTGGTAGTTGAAGGCGTCCTTGATCGGGCCGGCCAGCACGAGACCGACGGCGACCCCGGAGGCCGCGAGCGACGACATGGAGCCGATCGCGGCGTGCACCCGCTCCTTGGGGAACTCGTCGCGCACGATTGCGAAGGAGAGCGGAATGACGCCGCCGCCGATGCCCTGCACGACACGACCCGCGATCATGACCCCGACGTTGGTGGCGAGCGCCGCGATGAGCGACCCCGTCGAGAGGGCGACCAGCGCCCAGACCAGGACCCGTTGCTTACCGACGCGATCGCCGATGCGGCCCATGATCGGCGTGAAGATCGATGCCGAGAGCAGGTACGCCGTGAGGACCCAGGTCACCGCGCTCTGGGAGGCGTGGAGCTCGCGCTGGAGGAGCGCGAGGACCGGGGTGACGAGCGACTGGAGAACTCCGTAGGTGGCCAGGCCGAGCGCGAGCACCGCGAAGGTGAACCGGTAATTCTGCCTGGGCTTCGCCTGATGGGCGGGCCCTGCTCCCGGCGCCTCGTCTCGCATAACCCCCACCGTCAGTCGTCGCGCTACCGACCAGCTCCGGATGTGCCCCACAAGCAGCATTTGCTGTAACCAAAGTAACAGTTTCGCCGGAACCTGCCCCGGCACTGTTCAGTCGCGGCGCAGGCGGCGCAAGGTAAGGGCTGTCTCCACCGCCGCGAGGGTTGCCTCCCGGCCCTTGTCCTCGTCGCTTCCCGGCAGGCCTGCACGTGCCCGCGCCTGGTGCTCGGTGTCGCAGGTGAGCAGTCCGAATCCGATCGGGACGCCCGTGTCCAGCGCGACCCGTGCGAGGCCGTCTGTTGCCGCGGCGCAGACGTATTCGAAGTGCGGGGTGTCGCCGCGGAGCACCAGGCCGAGCGCGACGACCGCGTCGTGCGACGCCGTGAGCGCTTGGACCATGAGCGGGAGTTCGAACGCGCCCGCGACCCGGACGACGAAGGGTTCGGTGATTGCGCAGTCGCGCGCCGCGGCGCACGCGCCGGCGAGCAGGCCGTCGGTGATCTCCCGGTACCAGCGGGTTGCGACGATCGCAAGACGGAGATGTGCCGCGTCGAAGTCGAGATGCTGCGGCGAGCCGTGGCCGCTCACGGCAGCAGCCCGGGAGGCACCTCGAACTCGAGTGGCAGTCCGGGCAGGTCGTGTCCCATGCGGTCACGTTTGGTGGTGAGGTAACGCAGGTTCTCCGGGGTCGCGTGCACGGGCAGCGGCACCCGGCCGATGATCTTCAACCCGTACCCCTCGAGTCCGGCGCGCTTGTCCGGGTTGTTCGTGAGCAGCCGCATGGTGCGGATGCCCAGGTCGACGAGGATCTGCGCGCCGGTGCCGTAGTCCCGCGCGTCGGCGGGAAGACCGAGGTCGAGATTGGCGTCGACGGTGTCGGCGCCCGCTTCCTGCAGCTGGTATGCCTGCAACTTGTGCAGCAAGCCGATGCCGCGACCCTCATGGCCGCGGATGTACAGCACGACCCCGCGGCCCTCAGCCGCGACCGCGGCCAGTGACGCGTCGAGCTGCGGCCCGCAATCACAGCGGCGGGATCCGAACACGTCGCCGGTGAGGCACTCGGAGTGGACCCGGACCAGGACGTCCTCGCCGTTTCCGATCTCGCCCCGTACCAGCGCGATGTGCTCGCCGTGCTCGAGCGCCGCGTGATAACCCACGGCGCGGAAGATCCCGTGCGAGGTCGGGATCATCGCCTGGGCGACAGCGCGCACCTGCTTCTCGAAGCGCCTCCGGTAGGCGACCAGGTCCGCGATCGACACGAGGGTGAGGTCGTGCTCGGCGAGCTGCTCGTTGAGCGATGGACCCAGCGTGCCG
>CAXTUZ010000033.1:0-3394 GCA_964247525.1 uncultured bacterium | reverse complement strand
ATCCCGGACTCGTCCTTCTGGGACACGATCTCGCACAGCACCCCCGCCGGGCGCAGGCCGGCGAGCTTCGCCAGGTCGATCGCGGCCTCGGTGTGACCCGGCCGGCGCAATACCCCGCCCGGCCGCGCCCGCAGCGGCACCACATGCCCGGGACGGGTGAAGTCGACAGGAGTGGAGTCCGCCGCGGCGAGCAGGCGCATCGTGCGCGCCCGGTCACTCGCGCTGATACCGGTGCTCACCCCCTCCCGGGCGTCGACGGTCACGGTGTACGCGGTGCCGCGCTTGTCCTGGTTGGTGTGGAACATCGGCGGCAGGTCGAGCCGATCGCAGTCCTGCTCCTCGAGCGGGACGCAGATGTATCCCGAGGTGTAACGGACCATGAAGCTGACGAGCTCCGCGTTCGCCTTCTCGGCCGCGAAGATCAGGTCTCCCTCGTTCTCCCGATCGGCATCGTCGGTGACGATGACGGCCTTGCCCGCAGCGATGTCGGCGATCGCCTGCTCGACCGGCGCGAAGGCTGGATCGGAGGTGTGCAGGGGCTGCGCGGGAGCGCTCACGTGCGTGCCGCCAGCAGCCGTTCCACGTACTTGCCGATCACGTCGACCTCCAGGTTCACCGGTGCGCCGACAGCGGCGGTGCCCAGCGTCGTCCGCTCCAGCGTCTCGGGAATCAGACTGACACTGAATCCGCCCGGACTCACGTCGACGACGGTGAGCGAAACGCCGTCCACCGTGATTGAACCTTTCTCCACCACGTACCGCGCGATGGAGGCGGGCAACGCGATCGTGACCAGGTCCCAGCGTTCACCTCGCTCCCGCCGCTCCACGGTGCCCACCGCGTCCACGTGCCCCTGGACGAGATGGCCGCCGAGCCGTCCACCGAGCTGCATCGGGCGCTCCACGTTGACCGGCGAGCCGACGCGCAGGGATCCGAGCGAGGACCTGACGAGCGACTCCCGCATGACGTCGAACCGCAGCACCGCGGCCGAGTCGGTCTCCTCCCAGCCGGTGGCGGTCAGGCACACGCCGTTCACCGCGTAGGAGTCCCCCCGGCGCGCGCCGCCCACCAGCGCGGCCGGAACGCGCACGGCGAGCACGGACGCATCGCCCTGCGATTCGAGCGCGGCGACCGATCCCAGCTCCTCGACGATCCCGGTGAACATGGCTACTCCTGTTCCTGACCGTCCGGCTCGGTGCGGGGCACCGCGCGGATCCGCAGATCGGCACCGACGCGGATGACGTCGAGAAGTGTGAACCGGGCCGCCGCGGCGATGCTCGGGAATGCGTCGGTCACCGCCACGGCCATGCCGGCGCCGAGGAACGCGGGCGCGAGGTAGGCGACGATCTCGTCCACCAGCCCCGCGGCGAGGAAGGCGCCCGCCACGGTCGGGCCGCCCTCGACGAGCACGTGCCGGACGCCGTACTCGCCGAACAGCAAGCGACCCAGCGCGCGCAGATCGTGGTCGCGATGGATGTAGGTGCTCGCGGCGGCGTCCAGCACGCGCGCCTCCGGCGGAGTCCGGCCGCGAGCGTCGAGCACCACCCGCAACGGCGTCCGCGGCTCCGCGGTGCCGCGGACGGTCAGCGCCGGATCGTCGGAGAGCACGGTCCCGGAGCCGACGATGATCGCGCCTACCTGTCCGCGGAATTGGTGCGCATCGGCGCGTGCGGCCGGGGAGGTGATCCACTTGGACGTGCCGTCGGAGGCAGCCGCGCGGCCGTCGAGCGAGCCCGCGATCTTGAGGGTCACGTACGGCCACCCGCGCCGCATCGCGGTGAGCCACGGCCGGTGGACCTCCGTCGCCTCGCCGGCGAGCAGCCCGGAAGCCACGTCGACGCCCCGGGCGACGAGCCACTCGGCGCCACCGGCGAAACCCGGCACCGGATCGGGCAGGGCGTACACGACGCGCGCGAGGCCCGCGGCAAGAATCGCCTCGGCGCAGGGGCCGGTACGCCCGGTGCCGTTGCACGGTTCGAGGGTGCTCACCAGGGTGCCACCGACGGTGCGGTCGCCCGCCGCCTGGAGTGCGACGACCTCGGCGTGCCGCCCGGCGCGCTGGGGGGCGTGTGGCTCCGTACGCCCTTCACCCGCAACCGCGCCGGTGCGATCCAGCACCGCTGCCCCGACGCTCGGATTCGCGCCCACCGATCCGGTGCCCGCCTGCGCAAGGGCGAGCGCGCGGATCATCGCCTCGCGTTCGCGCTGCTCGCCACCCACGGGCGCCCTCTCCTCCGCACCGTCCTGACACCCTTCCCGCGAGCACCCTTCAGAGGCTCTCTCTCACCAAGGCAGCTTGGCACGCTCCGAATTCCGTACCGGCGCCCCGAACCTCACTCGCGTTCGGGTGCGGTGCTGGGCCGTTGGAGTGGATACGTCGGTGTCTATCGGCCTGAACGGGCGCGCGATCCGTCAGACTGGGCGGATGGTTCGGTGGCGACGGGGAAGCTGGCGACCTCGAACCGCATTCGCGCTCGTCGCGCTCGTTGCGTCCGGCTTGCTGAGCGTCGGTGTCGCCGGCGGCGCGGCCGCAGCGGTGACCCAACCGGTCACCTGGAACGCGACCCAGGCCCGCGTACCCGGCGCACAAGCCATCGGGCACGAGGGCGCGGGCGTCGTCGTCGCGATCGTCGACGGCTGGGTCGATTCCTCCCATCCGGATTTCGCCGGGGGGGCAGGGAGATCCCGCGTGCTGCCCGGCGCGGACTGCCGAAGCGGCACCTGCGTCGCGCGGCCGGCCGCGCCCGACGCCTGCGGACATGGCACCCATGTCGCCGGAATCATCGCCTCGTCGCACTACGGGGTCGCCCCGGCCTCGACGATCTTGCCGATCGCGTCCCTGTCCGCGGGCGGCCCGACGGGGTGTACGGGCAGCGCGGCGGCGATCGTCGCCGGGATCGACTGGGCCGCCGCGCACGGCGCGCAGATCGTCAACCTGTCGCTCGGTGACGACAGCGGCGCGGGACAGCTCGGCGGACCGGGCGTGACGGCAGCGATAGGCCGAGCGGCGGCCCACGGCATCCTCGTCGTCGTCGCGGCCGGCAACGACGGGACGACGAGCAACGCCCCGGGCTACGGCACGGCGGCGATCACCGTGGCAGCCACCTTTGCTGACGGCAGCCTCACCGACTACACCGACCGCGGCGCCGCCGTCCGCTACCTGCGTCGCCTCGACGTGGCTCGACCACCAGTACGCCTTGCTGGCCGGGACCTCGATGGCCGCGCCGGTGGTCGCCGGTACGGCGGCGCTACTGCTGGGGGCCAACCACCTTCTCACCCGCGAACGGCTCCTGGCGGCCCTCGAAAGCACCGGCCGGCCGTTGGCGGGAACCCAGTACGGACTGCTCGACGCCACCGCCGCGGCCCGGCTCGCGGTGTCGCTGCGCGCCGCGCAGGT
>CAXTUZ010000032.1:11870-15587 GCA_964247525.1 uncultured bacterium | reverse complement strand
TCAATCAGCTTCACCGAATCCTTGGAGTTAGAGGGGATCGCAGCGTCGATCGGGAGCGTCGGTGACGCATTCGACAACGCGCTCGCCGAGTCCACGATCGGACTGTTCAAAACCGAGTGCTTCCGCACCGACTCACCGTTCCACACCGGCCCGTTCGCCACCATCAACGACGTCGAATGGGCCACCGCCGGCTGGGTCGACTGGTACAACCAGCGACGCCTGCACAGCACTCTGGGCAACATCTCGCCGGACGAATACGAGGCCAGCTACTACCGTCAAATCAGCACACCGCAAAACGCGGCGTGACCCAAAAGAAGCCGGCACAAAACCCGGGACGGTTCAGTCCCGCGCGAGTGCGCGGTCGCCCGTCGCGCGAGTCTCTACCTCTTGTTCGAACATCCGGTCCAGCCTGCGCACTTACCTGTCACGACCGACTTTCAGCGCCTGGTGCTCCAGAACGAGGAAAGCGGCACACCCACTCAAGAGTAGCTCGTTCAACCCTCGTCACATCCGCGGCAACTCGATTTGACGTGCCTTTAACAAGCGGGTAACCAATCGTTGCGACCCGAGCCTAATGTTGGTGACGCAAACATCTGAGCCCGGGGAGCACAATGAAACCAGACGTCACGGCGTCGGCACCGTCCGTTCTTTGCACCGCCGTCACCAAGACATTTGGATCGGCCAAGAGCGAGGTGGCCGCGCTGGCTCAAGTGGACTTGCAGCTCGCCGCTGGCACCACGACAGCGATTGTCGGGCCCTCGGGATGCGGTAAGTCGACGTTGCTGCGCATCATCGCGGGGCTGGAGAAGGCGACGGGCGGCCGGGTCGACATCGACGGACAGCCTCCTGAAGCCTTGCGTTCGCGTGGCGACATCTCGGTCGGTTTCCAGGACGCCGCGCTGCTCCCGTGGCGTAGCGTCGAATCCAATATCGCGCTCGGCATGCGCCTGGCGCGCAGACCAAAGGATTCTCGGCGCGTCCAGGAATTGATCCAGATGGTAGGCCTGGAAGGTTTTGAGCGTGCCCGTCCAAGTCAGCTCTCAGGGGGCATGCGACAACGAGCGGCAATTGCGCGCTGTCTAGCACCGCAACCGAGGCTCTTACTACTGGACGAACCGTTCGGTGCGGTGGACGAACTGACTCGTCGCCGTCTCAATGTTGAACTTCCTGCAAGCTGGACATCACAGTCGGCGACGACGCTCCTCGTTACACATTCCATTGCCGAGGCTGTGTTTCTCAGCGACTCGGTGGCTGTGATGGGCCCGCGGCCGGGACGCATCGTCACGTCTATCGAGATCGATCTCCCGCGGCCCCGGATTGTCGATCATCTGCACTCGACTCGCTTTTTCGAACTGGTCAATGCCGTGGCGGAGACGCTTGGGGTCGACGCGGCACCGACGGAGGTGCTCCATCCGACCTCAGCTTGAACTGACGATCGAAGACCTTACGACGCACCTCGGTCCGCACTCAAAGCGGCTACAGCGCTCCGGCTCAGTACGGGTCGACCGCATCCGCCTTGACCAATTGAATCTATTTCATTCCGGCGGCGCGGTCGCCTCGAAGTCAAGGAGCGACATGCGTGTCGGAGTGTTCTTATTCGGGTCGGTCGAAATGGGTGACACCCTCGGTCACTCGGGAACACGGCCGACCGATCGGCGCTACGGGCCGGCCGATGTGCTGGCCGCGACTCGTCGGCTCCTCGATTGTGGAGTGCTTGCTGACGAGCTCGGCTACGACGCGTTTTGGACGACCGAGCACCACTTTCAGCACGAGGGCTATGAGGTTGTACCCAACGCCATCTTGCTCGGTGCTTTTCTGTCCGAGCGCACCGACCGCATTCGGCTCGGTTCGATGTTCAACATCGTGGGTCAGTGGCATCCGCTCCGACTTGCCGAGGATTTCGCCCTTCTCCACAACCTCTCGGGTGGCCGCGGGGTGCTCGGTATCGGACGTGGCACGGTCCCGCGCGAGATGGAGCCGCTCTCGTACGGCCGCGTCTCGGTCGGAAGCGCGGACAACCCCGATCAGGAGGCCGCAGATCTGCGCAATCGCGCGCTCACCGACGAAGGCATCGATCTGTTGCTCATGGCCCTGCGCGACGGCGATTTCTCCTTCCAAGGCGATTACTTCGCCGCTCCACCAGCCGGCATCGCGGACCGAGGAGAGACGGTCGATGCGCTCACATTGGTCCCGCAACCGGTCTATCCGTACGAGATCTGGCAGGCCGTTACGAGTCCGGGCAGCGTGCGCGCCGTTCCAGCTCGTGGCTTTGGTGGCGTGTTTTGGCTGCAGGGACCTGCCCGGCTGCGTGCAAACCTCGCCACATTCGCACAGACGTACGCTGCAACGCACGGCCGCGAGCTTGCACCCGGTGAGAAGCAAATGCTGGTTGTCAATACCCACATCGCTGACTCCCGTTCCAGGGCTATGCACGAGGTGCGTGACGCGCACGACGAGTTCTGGAAATTTCTCGGACCGTACGGATGGTCGCGTGGGTACTGCCGACCGGACGGCTCTCCATTTCCAGCGAACCACGTTCCCACGCTTGAGGAGTCGATGGAGCAAGGGACCTGGGTCGTAGGCAGCCCGAAGCAGGTCGCTGATCGCCTCAACGAGCTAACCACCATTACACCCGTCGAAGAGCTGACAATTTTCCCGACCTCGCCTGGCGTCTCCTACGACGTCACCGAGCAGCAGCTGCGCCGCTTTGCCGCCGAGGTGCGTCCCGCACTGCACGCCGCGAAAGGCATCGCCACCACCGCAGGTCCTGTCCCCCAGCGCTGAGGGGCGATCCCATTCCATTACCTCTGCTGGAGAACAACATGAATGACAATCCGCTCAGCACCCTGAGCAGCGCGCTATCCCGACGTCAACTCCTCCGCGGCGGACTGCTCGGCCTCGGAGCTCTCGCCGCCGCACCCGTGCTCTCAGCCTGCGGCAGTTCTAGCGCCTCGGCGACCCCGGCGAGGGTCACATCCAGCAAGAACGTCAGCAAAGTTCGCTTCCAGTTCAACTGGGTACCCGACGTAGAATGGTCGTCTTGGTATCTCGCCGACACGAACGGGTACTTCGCCAAGAACGGTGTCAATGTCGAACTGCTGCACGGCGGAGAAAACACTCCAGCCGTAGCGCAACTCATAGCCGCTGACCAGTGCGACATGGCCGTCGCCTCCGACGCGCTGCAGCTCATCAAGGCGAACGCGCTCGGCGCCGATCTCGTTGTCGTCGGGGCGATGTACCAACGCTCCCCATTTGGCTACACCTGGCTGACGAAGTCAAACATCTCGAAGCCGGCCGACCTCGTCGGCAAGCGCATCGGCGGCAACCAGGGTGACCAGATCAGTATTGACGCCGTCTTCAAGATCAACGACCTACCGTCGAAATACACCTTCGTGCCCATGAGCTTCGACCCGACCCCGCTGGTGAAGGGCGAGATGATCGCCATCACGTCGTACACCACGAACCAGCCGATCCAGCTACGGATGCAGGGCTATGACGTTACGACGGTGACCTTCTCTGATTTCGGTCTGAAGTCCTACGGCGACGTGCTTTTTGCCAAGCGATCGTATCTCAAGAAGAACCGTGACGCGGTAGTCGCGACGCTCAAAGGCCTCCTCGAAGGCACCAAAGCCAACATGGCCGACCCCTCCATTTCGGTTGGGCTGACCGTCGACAAGTACGGAAAGAACAATAAGCTTGACTCCGCGTTCGAGAAGC
>CAXTUZ010000032.1:0-11860 GCA_964247525.1 uncultured bacterium | reverse complement strand
ACATCGCCCTGCTGTCCAGCGACTTCACCCAGTCCCGCAGCCTGCTCGCTATAGATCCCGACTATATGTCCAATGAAGTCTTCAAGGGCTACACGCTCGCGGGAGAGAAGAATCTGCCGAAGGTCTCCGACTTTGTTGACACGTCCTATCTCGAGGAGGCCGCGAAAGCATGAAAACCTCCCATGAGGAGGCTGCGTGAAGATCACATCTGTCGAGCCGGTGTTGCTCGGATACCAAAAGTCGGACCCGCCGATGTCACGGAGCTTCGGTCTGGTGAAGGTCGTCACCGACGAGGGCCTGACCGGCTGGGGTGAGGCGAGCACTAATTGGGGGCACAGCTATCCGAGCGTGTTCGCGGCGACGGTCAAGGATGTGTGCGCGCCAGCATTGCTCGGCGCCGACCCCACCGATGTTCGCGCCCGCGTCGCCGATCTACACGTCCGGCTCGACGGCTACCTCGGGTGGGAGGGCCTGACCTCCCAAACCATCGGCGCGATCGAGATGGCGCTGTGGGACGTGCTGGGCAGGTGGCTTGATGCCCCAGTGCACCAGCTACTTGGCGCCGGCCACCGCGACATAGCACTCTACGGCACCGGCACCACGATGTTCGAGGCCGACACAGATTTCCACGCGCACTACTTCGACGCCGCGCTGGCAGCTGGGTTTGAGGCGGTCAAAGTTCGGCTCGGACGCTCGGTGGCCGAGGACATCTCGGTGGTACGGGCGGTCCGAGACCACGTCGGTTCGAACGTCGACATCGGCGTCGACTCGTACTGGTTCCATGACGCGCGCACCGCGCTGCGGCTAGCTGAGCATCTGAACGAGCTCGGCGTCTTCTTCTTCGAGGAGCCGATTCCGCAGTACCGCACCACCGAACTGGCGTGGCTCTCCCGGCGCAGCCCGATACCGATCGCGGTCGGTGAGCGGGTCTACTCCCCTTGGCGATACCAAGAACTCGCGACCGCCGAGGCAGCTCACGTGTTCCAGCCCGACGCACAAATTTGCGGGGGCCTTCTCGCCTGCCTCGAAATCAGCGCCACAGCCGAAAAACACGGTATCCAGGTGCTTCCACATGTTGGCGGTCCGACGGCTGTCGGCCTAGCCGCCAACCTGCACTGGGTCGCGGCGGCCGGACTTCAGATGATGGAGTTCGACATTGACCCCTATCAGCCACTGGTTGACGAACTCGCGCCATTTTTCTCCCTTGCCGCGATCACCGATGGGTCGTTGCGGCCGCCCCTCGATCCCGGGCTCGGCATCACCGTTCCGGACGACATCGCGGAGCGCTATCCCTACCTGCCCGGCGACACCTACGCCGACGTCTTCCCGGACCACGAACGAGGCGTTTCGAGGGGCCCATGATTTCGCCGACCGCACAGGCGCAGAAGCGGCCCGAGCCGGGTGTTCCTGCAGTAGTCGCCCCTGACGAGGTTCGTTCCCGGCGGCGGTTCCGGATCCCAGACGGCGGGATCGCGACGCGCTCCGGACTCCATGTGCTCGGGATTGCAGTGTTGCTCGGGGCTTGGGAGCTTGCGGGATTATTCAAGCTCGCCGGTGGTTTCGTCATCACCCCCCGCGCCGCGTTGCACCCCTTGTTCGCGGCTGGCGATCGCCAGCTGTATATCCGCGCTGCGCAGGCGACGTTCGCAGAGGCGCTGCGGGGGCTGCTCTACGGAGGGGTCTTGGCGATGCTGGCCGCCTTGGTGGCCGACCAGATTCCGCGTCTTCGACGGCACGTCGAGCGCATGGCGGCGCTTGCCAACTCCGCGCCGTGGGTGGCAATCGGGCCGGTCGTCCTTGTCGTTGCTGGTCGGAACACCGGGCCGGTGGCGATTGCCGCAATCGCCGTTTTCTTCTACATCTTTGTCGCGACCTCGGTCGGTCTCGGCGCCGCGCCGGCTTCCATGCGCGAGCTCTTCGACTCCTCCGGCGCGGGACGTGGCTCCCGGCTTCTTCTGCTGCAGATTCCTCGCGCACTGCCGGTGCTCATGGAGGGTCTCAAGCTCGCGGCGCCGACGGCGATCGCCGCGGCGATCTACGGTGAGTGGTACGGGTCGTCGCGCGGCCTTGGCCTGCTACTCATCTCCGCTATGCAGTCGGGACAGGCCGTCAACCTCTGGGCGGCATCCGTCGTTGCCGCTGGCGGAGGGCTTGCCGCCTATCTCGTCGCGGCGGGGGTGCAGAGTCTGCTTCGCCGTCGCTACGGAAGTGGAATCGCCGGAGCACAAACCACCGGTACCCCCATCGGCCGCTCTCACGGCGCGCGCCATGTCGTCGTCACGTCCGGCGAGGTGCTCCTACTTGCAGGCATCTTGATCGGGATCTGGCAGCTATGGATCTCGGCGAAACACATCTCGCCGCTGATTGTCCCCAACCCAAGCTCGGTGCTCAGCGACCTCGTCACCCATCCGAGCTCCTACCTGGCGTCCTCCGGTCACACCCTGGCGACGGCCGCGATTGCGCTTCTGCTCGGCGCGCTGGCCGGCGTGGTCCTGGCCGCCACTACCGGGGTCAATCGCATCGCTGCCGGAGTTCTCGTGCCCGGGATGGTGCTGCTCGCGGCTACCCCGCTGGTCGCGCTTTTCCCGTTACTGTCACGGGTCTTCGGCTATAACCCGAACACGATCATTGCGATCGCCGCGGTGACGGTCGTGCTACCCGTATTCGTCTACACACGGTCGGGACTTGACGCCGCGCTGGCCAGTCATATCGAGATGGTTCGCTCGCACTCCGGTGGAAGACGCGAGGTCTTCTTCCAGACGATCGTGCCGAGTGCGCTACCCCACGTTGCTACAGGGGTCAGAGTGGCCGCCGGCTCCTCGATCATTGCGAGCGTCGTCGCGGAGTCGCTCATCGGCGTGCACGGGCTCGGTGTGGATTTCACGTACGCCTACCGGCTTTTCGACATGCCTCGTGCCTTCGGTTCGGCTCTCATGATCGTCGTGCTATCGCTCATTGTTTTTGCAGCTTTCGGACGTGTCGAGGCTGCCGTTCACCGTCGCTTCACGACTCACCTCTAAGGAACCGGATGCCGGATAAGACGAAGCCTAAAGACCTGGTGCGCTCCTACCACGAACGGGTCTGGACGCGCCGCGACATGACCGCTCTGGAGGACGCCTGGTCGCCCCGCGCCTACCTGGACGTGCAGGGTTTCGATGGCCACGCCCTCGACGTGATGCGCGCAGACATCGACCGCTACTTCAGCGCTTTCACCGATGTCGTATCAACTATCCTCGACCTTTTTGGGGAAGGCGATCAGGTCGTGCTGCATTGGCAGACCGCCGGCCGCCACGTCGGCCCGTACGGTGAAATAGCTCCGACCGGAAAAATCATCACGATGCGTGGCATGGACATTATCCGGGTCGAGGCCGGCCAGATCACGTCGTGCACGTCCATGTGGAACGGTCTCGGCGTATACGAGCAGCTCGGCCTGCTGCCCGAGGGGCTGCTGTGAGAGTCGAATGAACCAAAACGTCCCGCTGGTCGATCTTGCTTCCTGGTACGGCGATGACGACTCGGCAAAGACAAGGCTCGCCGAGGAGGTGGACGTGGCGCTTCGGGAGATCGGGTTCCTGTTGGTCATGGGCCACCGCGTTGCGCCCGAAACGATCGAACGGCTGCGCAACGCCGGCAGCAGGTTCTTCCGGCTGCCCACTCCGGTCAAGGCGCAGTATGCCAGCGTTGTCGGTGGCCGCGGATGGATCAGGCAGGGACTTGAGTCGAACGCCGGAGCCGACGAGCTGCAGACGCCACCCGACCTCAAGGAAGGCTACCGGTCCGGGCGGCCGCAGGTCCCCGGCTCGCTGATCGGTACTGCCGACGAATCATGGTATGCCCCCAATGTCTGGCCCCGAGAGGTAGTCGATTTCGCCTCGGCGACCGCCCGCTTCGCGCGGGAGGCGAACGAGTTGGCGGAGGCTATCTTGGCGATTAGCGCCCGGGCGTTGAGCCTCGCGGAAGACTTCTTCACCACGCGCTGCGACGTCAACCCGTACACCGTTGCCATGAACTGGTACCCGTCGCTGAATTCCGTCGGCGTCCCCCAAGACGAGCAGTTCCGCGTCGGGCAGCACACGGACTTCGGAACCGTGACCATCCTCGACCGGCAGGCTGGCTACGGCGGGTTGCAGGTACGGACACTCGTGGGCACCTGGGTCGATGCGCCTTTCATCCCGGGTGCGCTGACCGTCAACACCGGCGACCTGCTCGCCCGTTGGAGCGGCGATCGCTGGCGGTCGACGCCACATCGAGTGCTTCCGCCGTCAGCCGAGGATCCCGCCGAGGAGCTGCTATCGCTGGTGCTCTTCCACGGGGCGAACCCGCAGGCGGTCATCGAGACTCTGGATGGCCCGCTAGCAGGGCCCACGCACTATCCACCGGTGGTCGCCGGCGACTTCCTCCGTGACCGACTCGACGCGGTGACGGTCGATCAGTGACCACGCTCTTGCTGACGGGAGCGGTGCTGGCGGACGGTCGTCGCGTCGACGTCCGACTCGCGGATGGCCTCATCAGTGAAGTCCGTGCGTTCGCATTTGACAATCCTCACGTTCCTGACCACGACGTTGTCGACCTTGACGGGTACGTCCTGCTGCCCTCTTTCGTCGAGCCTCACGCCCACCTCGATAAGGCGCTGACCGTCGGTCGCTCATCTCAGCTGCCGAACGGACTGGTCGCCGCCATCGCGGAGATGGACCGGCTCGCTGCCGACTTCGACGAAGAGGACATCGTGATGCGCAGCGATACCGCTCTGCGCGAGTACCTAGCCCACGGAGTAACTGCCATTCGGACACACGTCACACTCGGCGGAGGCTTTGAGCTGCGCGCACTGCCCGCAATGGCGCGCGTACGCGAACGATGGCGCGGGCTGGTCGACGTCCAGCTCGTTGGAATGGCCAGTGCGCCCACCACCGAGGCGCAGCTATGGTCTGCCCTGGAGGCTGGGGTGGACGCCTTAGGTTCCTATCCCCACGTCGAGCCCGATCCGATCGCAGCGACCCGTCTGTGCCTGCGGGTCGCCGCGTCGGCCAATATCCCGGTCGATTTGCATGTCGATGAAAACCTCGACCCGGACAGCCCTTCGCTGTCACACCTAGCCGCTCTCCGCTCGGAGTTGGCCGCATCAATCCCGGTGACGGCGAGCCACTGTACGAACCTGGGCGTCCAGCCGTTCGAGGTACAGCGCAAGGTGGCGGAATCACTCGCGGCGGCAGGCATCCCGGTGATCTGCTGTCCGCAAACCAACCTCTACCTCCTCGCCCGCGACCAACGCACCGCTCCGGCGCGCGGGCTTACCGCTGTACGCACACTCGTCGAAGCCGGAGTGGTCCTGGCTGCTGGCGGCGACAATCTGCGAGACGTCTTTCATCCACTCGGTCGCGCCGACCCTCTGGAAGCGGCCACGCTGCTTGTCAGTGCGGGCCATCTTCAGCCGCACCACGCACTCGCGGCAATCACACGCTGCGCGCGGGTAGCCCTTGGCCTTCCAGCAGTAGAGATTGAGGTCGGAGCGCCAGCAGACCTCGTCGCGGTGCGCGGCGCCAGTTTGCTCGACGCGCTGGCTCGATCGTGCGAAGCACGCTTGGTGTGGCGTGCGGGACGCGAGGTCGCGCGCACCCAGGTAAGTTCAACTGTCGCCAGGCCCGGACGTTAGAACGAGTGATTCACGTGACGGCTACCCTCTTGCACGAACAAGGCGTTCACGCGGACCTCGCTCGTAGACCGCCAGCGGTGCGGCAGGCCGCCAGGGTAATAGAGCGTGTCACCTGGGCCCAGTTGAAAACTCTCACCAGGCAACTCGACCTCGATGCTGCCCGTGACGACATAAATCATCTCGTCTCCGTCATGAGTGTAGAACTGGTCGAAAGTCTGTTCCGCACCCTCAAAAAGGATGGGATACAGCTGCCGTGTGCCGGTCACCAGCGCACGGGCGGTGCCGCCCGGATTGGCCATCGGTGTGCCCGTGCCGGCTCTGACCAGGCTGACCTTGCTTGGGTCTCCGTCACTTACCCGACCTGCCATCAATGCAGGCTGCGTCGTGTTGAGCGCAATAGCTATGCGGTGCAGCGACGCCATGCTAGGGCGCTGCAAGCCACGCTCGAGCTGACTGAGAAATGAATGCGAGAGATCGCTCTTCGCGGCAAGTTCGACGAGTGTCATACCGCGCTGGCGGCGCAGAATTCGAATGGTCGCGCCCACATCCGTCGCAACGTCGTGCACCGAGTGCGTGCCTCCTGCCACGACCCGACTCTAGCGTCCGCGGGCTAGTCCGCCGCTCGCGGCACGACAGCTTCTACGCGCCACATCCGTCGCGAGAGGCACGCGTGGGGCGAGATCGCGTCCCTTG
This sequence comes from uncultured bacterium, assembly GCA_964247525.1. Lineage (GTDB taxonomy): Bacteria > Actinomycetota > Actinomycetes > Mycobacteriales > CAJCIY01 > DASYGP01. Next base: position 5,517 of record CAXTUZ010000032.1, on the reverse strand, counting down.
CAGTCGGGCGGCGATCTCTGAAAAGCCACCTCGGCACAAACGGATCGGGCTGACCAAACGCGACACCTCACAATGAAAGGCGCGACATGAATTACCTTTCAGACCTGAGTGGGCCCGCGGCGGCCCAAAGACTTTCCGGTGACTCAATCCTTCTATTACCCGTCGGCTCCACCGAGCACCATGGCCCACACCTGCCGCTATCGACCGACTTGATTATCGCGGAGGCATACGCGGGCGCGGTATCAAGTCAAGCGACCGACGTCGACGCGTGGGTTCTGCCGTCGCTCGCCGTCACCAAGAGCGATGAGCACACATGGGCCGCCGGCACGCTCACGCTGAGTGCCGCGACCCTGCTGCAGGTCCTTGCAGAGATGGGAAGAGGCGTCGCCCTCCTTCCGGCGCGCCGGCTTGTGTTCGTTAACGGCCACGGCGGCAATTCCGCTCTCTTGCAGATCGCCTGCCGCGACATTCGTCGCGAGACAGGCTTGGCCACGTTCCTGATGCATCCGGCGGCACCGGTCGACCAAGGCAGACACGGCATGGACGCCGAGGCAAGTCTGGGGATCCACGCCGGCCACGAGGAAACGTCGCTGATGCTCCATCTTCGCCCCGACCTCGTACGACTAGACCTGGCCGAACGGCAGGTGCCGGAATACCTCACCCCGTTTCGCCATGTCGGCTTCGGAAAGCCGGTCAGCTTCGGCTGGCTGAGCGGCGATTTCGGTACCGGTGGTGTGATCGGCGACCCGACGAGCGCCACCGCCGAGGACGGGTGCCGGCGGTTCGATCAAATTGTGTCGACTGGCGTCGACGCGCTTCGAGAAATCAGTCGTTTCCCACGGCCGAAGGGACCTTGAGTCATAGCTCACGGCGACGAATCGCAACTCGTCGCGCCCGGATGAGGAGCGCCGACCTGCGTAGCCGCCGGATCCAGCACTACGCAGCGGCAACGACCGCTATCTCGAGCAGCCACTGCGGTTGGGCCAGTGCTGGCACGGTGACGAGCGTGCTCGCCACGAATCTGCCGCCGATGGCAGCATCCCGTGCCGACATGGCCTCGGAAAGACCAGGGTCGATAGCATCGATGACCACGTAAGTTGTGATGCTCACAACGTCGCTGAGTTGCATGCCGACATCAGCGAGAAGCACCGCGATGTGTTGCCAAACGAGCACGGCCTGCGCGCCCACGCCGACGGGGGTCGTACCGTCGGTGGCCACAGGAACCACGCCTGACGTGTGCAGCCATCGGACGGGGTTTTCAGTGAGTACGGCATGGGCGTAATTCGCTGCCGGTGCGGGCATGCCGGCTGGCATCACGGGCGTTTGCATGCCGCGACCCTACTAGTTGCAGTCGAATACAGGTCAAAAGATGTGTACCTGCTCCCCGGAAGGCACCGACATTCCTACCCATTGGACCGGTAGATCTTGGCGTCCGTGGAAACCACGGTCGCAACCCACATTCTCGCAGGGAACTCGAGCGACATGCGTCACATGATGCGGTCATAGCCGCATAGCAGGGCCACGGGCCCCAGTTCTGGGTCGCGCCCGCCGCCATCACCACACCCCGAGTCGTTGGCGATCGACACCCACCTTGGCAGCTCGCGCAAGCCGCAGCGATCACGGAGGCCCTGAAATCGCGACACGCCCGCTCCGATGCGCTTTTCCCTCTATTCGGCGTGGTGATTTGGTGGTGCCTGCGCTCAGCGGCTGTCGGGTGGGAGTTTAGCTGCTGGTGATGACGGCGCGACGGTTCTGGGCCCGCCCGGCAGCGGTGTCGTTCGGCGCTACGGGATCCGCCTCACCCTTCGCGCCGGCGGTAACGGTCACGGACGGGCCAAGCAGTGCGCGCAGTGACGCTGCAACGTTGTTTGCGCGCTGCTGCGAGAGCGGACTGTTCACCACTTGTCCCGCGACGACATCGGTGTAGCCGACGACCGACACCGCGTGCGCACCGGTGGACTTGACGCGCGCGGCGGCCGCGGCGATGACCCGTTTCCCATTCGCATCGATCACGGCACTTGCGCTCGGGAACAACACGATTCCGGCTGTCTTCGCTGTGACCCCGACGCCTGTCGCAGCGACCGGTGCCGTGCCCCCGCCGCCGATGAGTGCCGTACCTGCCTCTGTTCCCGTGCCCGTGCCTGGGGTCGTTCCGCCGCCCGCGTCCGGAGTGTTGCTGACGCCAGAACTGGGAGAGGCAGAACCCGTATCCGGAAGCCCGCTGACACTCGTCGTCGGAGCAGTAACCGAGGGGGTCGGCACGACCGCCGCTGCCTTATGATGGTGGCGGTTGTGATGCACGATCGCAATAATGATCCCGGCAATGATCAGCGCGGCGAGCAATGCTAGCAGCCACCATAACCACGCCAATCCGCGCTTCGGATTGTCCTTGCGAAAAGCACCGCCCCGTTGAGGGGCCGGCGGCGGGATGGCAGCACTCACGAGATCAAGCTCCAAATGTTGGTGCACCAGCGGTGCGAAATAGCGTTGTGCCGCGAGGGATTCCCGGCGGTGCGAAGACGGCACCGTGGCCGAGATAAGGCGACCAACGGACGTGTCTTAAATGGAAGGTACGCGCCTCCTCCCTCGCGGATGGTCGATTCCGTCGCTACGACTTCGTCACGAATCCATGACGTCGCATCAGGAACCAAGCGTATGAACGTCAGTCCGACCGGATGCTTGGAGTGCGGGAGCCGCTCGGTAGGGTAGACCGCTGGCTGCGGTGGTTCCCTGCGAGTGTGTCGGGGTCCGCGGGGCTTCCGTCGGACGCTTCAGCCGTTGCACTCGCTGGTTGCCACGTTCGCCAGCGGCCCCCCGTCGAACCGTGCATGCGGTTCTCCCGCACACGGCTCTCCGACACCGGATTGCCATCCGCTCGTGGACGTAGGAGTCGATCGCGCCGAACTTCGCCGAGGAGTTGCCTTGGCGGAAGTACGCGCCCCAGCCCCGGAGCACGTGGTTGAGTTGGTCGACCACGACGTCCAGTGGCTGCCCGACCTGCCGTGGTGCGGTCAGGTCCCGGATTTTTGGCTCGGATGGAAGCCATCGCCCGTGCGGACGGCCACTTGTGCATCCAATACTGGCCACGACGTTTCCGGGACTCCACCATGTGATGGTGAAAGCCCAGGAAGTCGAAGCCTTGCTGCCCCTTCGTCAGACACACGATCTGGGTCTTGTCCGGGTGCAACCGCGACCCGAGCGGTCCCAGCGTGGCCTGCGCCAACTCCCGGGCCCTTTTCGGCCCGCTCGCTGGTAGAACACAAGACGACGAAGTCGTCGCAGTAACGCACCAGCCGACCCAGCCGATGGCCTTCCCGCTCCCACGCCACGTCCAGCACGTGCAAAGCGATGTTGGCCAGCAGCGGGGAAATCGGTGAGCCCTGCGGGGTTCCCGTCTCGATCTGCGAGACGACCCCACCCTCGAACACCCCAACTCGAAGCCAGCCTCGCAGCAGCTTGAGCATCCGCCGGTCCACGACCCGCCGTTGGAACTGGCCGAGCAGCGCGTCGTGGTCGATGGTGTCAAAGCACGCCTTGATATCGGCGTCGAGCACCCACACCCGGCCTTGGTTGGCCGCCACACGGACGGCCTCCACAGCCTGCTGGGCGGAGCGTTTCGGACGGAACCCGAAACTGACCGGTGAGAAGTCGGCCTCGAAGATCGGCTCGAGCACGATCTTGGCCACCGCCATCACCACCCGGTCGCTCACGGTGGGAATGCCAAGTGGTCTGGTCTGACCCGGACGACCCGGCTTCGGGATGTGCACCCGCCGAAGTGGCTGCGCCGGTAACCACCCGACCGCACCCGATTAGCGAGATCTTCAAGGAAGGCCCGCACCGACTCCGCGCCCCCGGCAGTGAGATCAACGATCTTCACGCCATCCACACCCGGGGCACCTCGGTTTGCGGCCACGTCGCACCACGCCTGCCACATCACGTCGCTGCGGACGACCTTGTCCAGCAAAGCGTGGAACCGACGTTCCCGATCTTGCTTGGCACTGCGGTAAAGCACGCGCTGCAAGGCACGGACGGGGTCCAGGCCTTCGGCCTGCCTGACAGACCTAGCCGACATCGCGGCACTCATCAGCGTCCCTCCTCACCACTGACATGCATCAATGAAGCAGGGGCCCTTCGCTCGCGGCGGGTTGTGTTGTCCCGACGCTCAATCGCTACTACGACCCCCTCCGACTCCCTCTCAGCAGACCGCCACTTCCCGGGAGCACCGGTTATAGGCGGGCACGTTCCCGGGCTCCGCAAGCCCGGGGCCAAGGAGGGCTGAGTCGTGGCGACGGTGAACGCTTAATAAATTTGGATCTTCACGCAGTGTGTTAGAGGACCTGTTTGGAACTGGTCTGCCGACGCTCGGCGGGTCGGCGAGTGACCAATCCGGCATCGCCGACATGACGACCCGTGGGGGCCTCTGCTGCACTTACAGCGACATCGTCATCGGACGTTTGGGTGCCGATGGACTCGGGGGTGACTTATCACTTGATCCGACCTTTCGAGCGGTGAAGTGCGCTCGCTACAAGGATCGTCCAGAAGATATTAGAGATAAATCCGCGATAAAGGGCGGACCCCCTAAGGAAGGGAAGGTAAGCCCATCCCGCAATAGTCAGCAAAATCCAGAGTAAAGCGAACCTTACAATAAATCGGTCCACCGCAGAACCGACTAAATAATCTACCTGTCGGCATTTCGTCCACCATCCCCGAAGAGCTCCAGGGCGTCCGTTCGACATCTTAAGGGTAGGTCGTGCTGTAGTAGGTGTAGGGATGGACTGCGGGGCCCTCCACATACGTGGTGTAGTGGACTGTATACACCCAGACCGTGACTTGATAGGTAACGGCCGCCTTGCCTTGATCATAACGAATTATTTGATACCTATAAAATAACCACCCGGCAAAGTTGAGCACCTGGAGTGTTCCTGTGTAAATGTGGCGCGTCCAATAAGCCGATGGGCCAGCGTAGAAAGGCAACCCAAGTCCGATGGTTCCTATAGCTCCTGCAATGCCATTGTATACCCAAGGCGTGTAGATAACCGGCATACAGGCGATGCCGACCCAAACTGATGATTCTCCGGATAAGTCCTGAGAGTTGATGGGATCTTGGTTCGCATAGTCGTATGCGTTCGCTGATCCGCCTGGAATTCGATCGGTCTGGAGGAATCGCCCGGTTGCTGGGTTGTAAAGACGTTGTCCCATAAGGACGATGCCGCCGATGTCTCCGGCGCGCCCGTCCGCGCCCTTGTACCCGTACGTAGCTGGGCTGCTGTTATCCCAGCCGAGATCACCGAACTCATCGTAGGACCACATGGCCCATGGGTCCGTTTCGGTCGGGTCGTCCCAGATCATCCCGATGATGTTGCCCTGCAGATCGGTGAGGTTGAGGGAGATCCCACCACCGTCGTACGTGGCGTCAAGTTGCCCGTCGATCCCGATGACGTTAATGCCCCAAGACCCGTCGGAGTTAGAGATCCGGGAGGGGTTATCGCTGTCGTCGCTGTATCGGTTGGTCTTCGT
>CAXTUZ010000031.1:15179-15665 GCA_964247525.1 uncultured bacterium | reverse complement strand
ACCCGGAATGGGACGCCGGGCGCCCGCGGCGGTGGGGGAGTGGCCTCGTGTCCGCCCGGGGTGCCCACGACGGCTCCCGCACCGTGCCTCTCACCCGCGACGATGCGGTCGGCGGTGCGCGCCGCACCGACGCCGTCCTGCCCGGCGACGAAGGTCTCGCCGAAGTGCCGGAGCAGCAACCGGGACAGCCCGCTCAGTCCCGCGGGGTTGCGCAACGCCTTCAGTACCCGGCTGCCCTCCGAAGCGGCCGAGTCGTCGGCGCGGTCCGCATCCTGCGCGCCCCCGATGCTCTCCGGCGAGTGCGGGCCCGCGGCGCGGCGGATCTGCCGGGTCCGGATCGTGCCGAACCAGCTCGGCGGGTCCGGGACCGCGGCACGGGAGCGTGCGACGAGCAATGAGGTGGCGGGGGAGTCCGTCGGTACCGCGCTCGCCTCGGCGACAGGACCTGTCACGTTCGCGAACACGATCGCCGGAAGGATGTCGGCG
>CAXTUZ010000031.1:0-15169 GCA_964247525.1 uncultured bacterium | reverse complement strand
GCCCTCGAGCGCGAGATAGCGGCGTGACAGCGCGGTGCGACCGGTCAGCGCTCCGACCACCGCGGCGTCGAGGCTTCCGGCGCGTAGCAGCGCTGCCTGTGCGATGACCTCCCGTCGGGCGTCTTCCGGCCGTACGTAGACGGTCCGGCCGTCGCTCCAGGCCGTGTCGTGCGCGACCGCGACCGCGACCGTGCGGCCCGCGATCGACGAGGCGAGCAGGCCGTACCGATCGGTCAGGGACGCGGGCCGCCGCGGTTCTCCTCGTTGACTTTCGCTGAGCCGACCTGTATCCAAGTCCTCGCCTCCACCACCTGAAGGGTCGTCATGACCGGTGTCGCGTTAGCGCCGCACGTGTCCGCCGTGGGCACGCGCCGGCGGGTACGGCCCATCATCGGCTGGGCTGTCGTGGGTGGGCTCCAGCTGGTTCTGCTGGTCTACATCGTCATCCGGTGGGCGGTGTCGGGCGACATGCACCCGACCCACCACGGCCCTGACACGATGCCGACCTACGCGACCGTCGCGATGTACGCCATGCAGATCGGCGGCGTCGTCGCCTGCCTCTACATCGTCTACCGGGTGCTCTATCTGCCCTGGCGGCGCGACGGGCGGGTCTCCGCCGACGGAATGCTTCTCACCGCCTGGTTCGCCGTCGCGATCCCGAACGACATCCTGCTCAGCTACACCCAGTACACCTTCACCTACAACTCCTACTACGCGAACGCCGGCAGCTGGCTCGGGCAGGTGCCCGGCATCATCCTGCCGAATGCCCACCGCATCCCCGAGCCGTTGCTGGTGGTGCTGCCGGGCTACGGGCTGACCATGTTCGGCTTCTCGTTCATGGGCTGCATGATGATGCAGCGGATGTCGGGGCGCTGGCCCTCCCTTCGGCCCGGTGCCCTCGTCGGCATCACGTTCGTCGTCTTCGCCGTGAACGACCTGTTCATGGAGATGTTCGGGATCTTCCTGCGGATGGACGCCTATCCGGCGGTCATCCGCCAGCTCAGCCTCTGGCCCGGCACCTCCCATCAGCTCCCGCTGTATCAGCTGCCGCTGCAAGGGGCGGTGTGGACCGCGGCCGCCGCACTGCGGTACTTCCGCGACGACCGCGGTCGCAGCGTGGTCGAGCGGGGCGTCGACGACCTCGCGGTCTCGCCGCGGCGCAAGCGGGCCACCCAGCAACTCGCGCTGATCGGGATGACCTTCGCGCTGGTGGCCTCGTTCAACTTTGCCTGGCAGCTCGTCGGGGCACAGGCGAACCAGTCGCCGCGGCACCTTCCCTCCTATCTCAACAACGGCGTATGCGGACCCGCGACGGACACCCCGTGCGTCGGGCCGCACACGCCGATCTACCGGGCGAACTAGCGCTCTTCGGGCAGCTCCTCGGCCCGGTGCGCCTCAGTCCGGCAGGGCGAGCGCGAGTTCGGCCCCGGTTGCGGCGCGGACCTGTTCGACCGATACGCCCGGCGCGGTCTCGCGAAGTGTCAGCCCGCCCGGATCCACGTCGATGACCGCGAGGTCGGTGATGATCCGGTGCACGCACGCCTTGCCGGTGAGCGGCAGCGTGCACCTCTCGACGATCTTCGGGCTCCCGTCCTTCGCGGCGTGTTCCATCATCACGATGACCCGCTTGGCACCGTGGACGAGATCCATCGCGCCGCCCATGCCCTTGACCATCTTTCCCGGGATCATCCAGTTCGCCAGATCCCCGCCACGGCTGACCTGCATGGCGCCGAGGACGGCCACGTCGAGATGACCGCCGCGGATCATCGAGAAGGACGCGGCCGAGTCGAAGAAGGCCGCCCCGGGGAGCACGGTCACGGTCTCCTTGCCGGCGTTGATCAGGTCGGGATCGACGGCATCGTCGGGGGGGTACGGACCTACCCCCAGGATCCCGTTCTCGCTCTGCAGCACGACGTGGACGCCCGAGGGGAGGAAGTTGGGCACGAGCGTGGGCAGGCCGATCCCGAGGTTGACGTACTGGCCGTCGAGCAGCTCGCTCGCCACCCGGCGCGCCAGGTCCTCACGCGTAAGCACGGCGGACCGTCCGGCGTTCGATGCGCTTCTCGGTGTCGGTCACCCGGACCACGTGCTGGACGAAGATCCCCGGCGTGTGGATCGCCATCGGGTCGAGGTGTCCGGGTTCGACCAGCTCCTCCACCTCGGCGATCGTGATGCGGCCGGCGGCCGCGCACAGCGGGCTGAAGTTCTGGGCCGACTTCTCGTAGATGAGGTTTCCGTGCCGGTCGCCGTACCGGGCGTGGACGAGGGCGAAATCTGCGCGAATGGCCTCTTCGAGCACGTACTGCGCTCCGCCGAACTCCCTTACCTCTTTGGGCGGCGAGGCGAGGAGGATGTTGCCGCCGGCGTCGTAGCGCCAGGGCAAGCCGCCGTCGGCGACCTGGGTACCGACACCCGCGGGGGTGTAGAACGCCGGGATCCCGGCGCCGCCCGCCCGTAGCCGCTCGGCAAGGGTGCCCTGAGGCACCAGCTCGACCTCCAGCTCGCCGGTGAGGAACTGCCGCTCGAACTCCTTGTTCTCGCCCACGTAGGAACTCACCGTGCGCCGGATCCGCTTGGCGGACAACAACTTTCCCAGTCCCCAGTCGTCGACCCCGCAGTTGTTGCTGACCGTCTGAAGGTGGTCGGTTCCGGCAGCGAGCAGCGCGTCGATCAGCGCGGACGGGATACCGCAGAGCCCGAAGCCGCCGACCGCGAGCGTGGCGCCGCTCGCGATGTCCCGTACTGCTTCCTCGGCGCTCGCGACCACCTTGTCCATGGGGAGGTGTCTATCAGAGCGCGGGCTCGCCGAGTGTCGGTTCGAGCGCGGCGAGAGCGCGCGAGGGACTCGGGCGGCCGAGCTGGCGCGCCATCCAGATGCTGGTACGGCAGAGCGAGTCGAGGTCTACCCCCGTGTCGATCCCGAGCCCGTGCAACTGCCAGACCAGGTCCTCGGTCGCCAGGTTCCCCGTGGCGCTACCCGCGTACGGGCAACCGCCCAGGCCCCCCGCGGCCGCGTCAACGGTCGTCACTCCCTGCTGCAGCGCGACGAGGGTATTGGCCAGTGCCTGGCCGTACGTGTCGTGGAAATGCACCGCGATCTGTTCCACACCCACGCCGGCGGCGCCGAGATCGGCGAGCAGGGCGGTCACCTGGCCCGGAGTGGCGACACCGATCGTGTCCCCGAGCGAGATCTCGGTGCACCCCATCGCGATCAGGCTCGCGACGACGTCGGTGACCTGGGTGCGCGGAACGGCACCCTCCCACGGATCGCCGAAGCACATGGAGACGTACCCGCGCACCGGGAGGCCACTGTCCCTCGAGCGCTTCACCACCGGTTCGAACATGGCGAGGGATTCGGCGACGCTGCGATTGAGGTTCCGCCGGGCGAAGGACTCGGTGGCGCTGGCGAACACGGCGACCTCGTTGACGCCCGCGGCGAGTGCCTCGTCGAGCCCGCGCTCGTTCGGAACGAGAACGGGATGGCGGCCGGGCAGCGGCCCGAGCAGTTCCACCAGTTCTCTGCTGTCCGCGAGCTGCGGGATCCACTTCGGGGGGACGAAGCTGGTCAGTTCGATCGCGGTCAGGCCGGCGGCGAGCAGGCGATGCACGAACTCCGCCTTGACCGCGACCGGAACCGGAGTGGCTTCGTTCTGGAGCCCGTCGCGGGGCCCCACCTCGTAGATCTTCACCCGTTCCGGTAGGCCCGCCAGCCGCTCGGTCGTCGGTGTACGCATGGCCGCTCCTCGGTCGGTTCGCTGCCGCTCGTCAGACGCGGCGCTTTCGTCCTGCACGTCCGAGTCTAAGGTCGCATTCGCCCGGCCGGGGCACCGGCAACCGCCGGGCTGACCTGCCGGAAGACAGTGCGGAGGGGACGTCGATGACTGTCGTGCGTTACGAAGTCGCGGACGCCGTGGCCACGGCCACCCTCGATGCGCCGGAAAACCGCAATGCGTTGTCGGCGGCGCTGGTCAGCGGACTCGCGGAGGCGTTGAGGTCGGCGGACAGTGACCCGGCGGTGCGGTCGGTGGTGCTGACGCATACCGGCGGGACCTTCTGTGCCGGCGCCGACCTGGCCGAGGCGCGCAAGGAGGGCGGACCGGCCCGGGGACTCGCTCGATTGCTCGCCGTACTCGAGCAGATCACGGCTCTGTCGAAGCCCGTCGTGGCCCGTATCGACGGGCATGTCCGCGCCGGAGGGCTCGGACTCGTCGGCGCCTGCGATCTGGCGTTCGCCGGTCCCGCCTCGACCTTCGCGTTCACCGAGACCCGCCTCGGGCTCGCTCCGTCGGTCATCTCGCTCGCCGTCCTGCCGCGCTTGTCCGACCGCGCCGCGTCGCGCTATCTGCTCACCGGGGAGACGTTCGACGGGCCGGAGGCCGAACGTATCGGCCTGTTGACCGGGGCGAGCGACGACGTCACGGCCCAGGTCGCCGAGGTGACCACGGCCCTCCGGCGCTGTTCTCCGCAGGGCCTGCTCGAGACGAAGCCGATGACGAGCGCGCGGGTGCGAGCGGCGCTCGCGGCCGGCGGCGCCGAAATGGTGGAGATGTCCGCGCGGTTGTTCGAATCGGAGGAGGCGCGGGAGGGGATGACCGCATTCTTCGAGAAACGACCACCCCGATGGGCCGCGCCGGGATAGTAGGGTGCCCGAACGCACGGCGCGCGACACGCTTCTCCGACCCCCGCACGTTCCCGCGCTCAGAGAGGACGTCACCGTGGACGACTACACCAGCGTGCTGTATCAGGTCGAGAATCGGATCGCCCGCATCACGATGAACAGGCCGGACAAGCGGAATGCGCTCAACACCGCACTGCGCGCCGAGCTCGTCGCCGCGATGAAGGCCGCGGAGCGGGACGACGAGGTGAGCATCGTGCTGATCGAGGGCGCCGGCCCTTCGTTCTGCAGTGGCTACGACCTTTCGGTCTACCGCGCCGACCGGCCGGACAGTTACGTGTCGAAGAAGTGGTTCGACGTCATGACCGATCAGGTCCAGCGTGACCTGCTCGCCACCTGGATGACGATCTGGGATCTGCTCAAGCCCGTCGTCGCCAAGGTGCACGGGGCCTGCCTGGCAGGCGGTTCAGAACTCATGTCCATGTGTGACATCAGTTTCGTCGCCGATGATGCCCGCATCGGCTACCCGCCCATGCGCGGGATGTCCACTCCCGACGTCCAGTACTTTCCGTGGAAACTCTCGATGGCACAGGCGAAATACCTTCAGCTGACCGGCAATTCCGTCACCGGCAAACGCGCGGCGGAAATAGGCTGGGTGACGAAGAGTTTTCCGGCCGAGGACCTCGAGGCCGAAACCATGCGGGAATTGCGGGCGATGTCCTCGATTCCGCCGGACATGCTGGCCGCGAACAAGTTGAGCCTGAACCAGACGTACGAAATCATGGGCATCCGCACCGCACTCGCGACCGCGGCCCAGTGGCACACGCTGAGTTCCGCCCGTGTCCGCCCGAGCGGCAACAGATTCAGCGAGGTCGCCCGGGAGGGCGGGCTGCGCGCGGCGTTCGACGACCGTGACGGACCATTCGTCGCAGAGGGGATCGAGTGACGAGTTCGAGCGAGCCGCCCGTTCTCCTCGACACCGACACCGACGGTGTTCTGGTTGTGTCGTTGAACCGTCCCGAGTCGCTCAACGCCTTGTCCGTCGAGGTGTTGGACAGTCTCGCGGCAGCTCTGACGGGGGCGGAGTCCGATCCCGACGTGGGGTGCGTCGTCATCACCGGGCAGGGACGCGGATTCTGTTCGGGCGGCAACGTCAAGGCCATGGCGAAGATGACGGACGCGGTGTCCGAGGCACCGCCCGAGGCCGGGAGCGAATTCGAGGCGTACGAGGATGCGGTGCATGCGTTGCTGCGCAGCACGGACGCGATCATCGGCCGGATCTACCGGCTGCCGGTGCCGACGATCGCGCTCGTCAACGGACCCGTCGCCGGTGCGGGCATCGGGCTCGCCTGCGTCTGCGACATGCGGATCGCGGCCGAGTCGGCAACCTTTCTCACCTCGTACGCGCGGGTCGGCCGCAGCGGCGACTTCGGCTCGACGTTCTTCTATCGGCAGCTGCTCGGGCCGGCAAAATCTCGGGAATTGTTCTTCACCTCCGACAAGGTGGATGCCTCCCAGGCCCTTGCCCTCGGACTGGTGAACCACGTGTATCCCGACGCCGACCTGCGCACCGAAGGGCTTGCCTTGGCCGCACGCATCGCCCGCGGTCCGCGTCGCGCCTACGGCCGGATGAAGGAAGTCTTCCGGGCCGCGGACGCCGGCGACCTCGCGGCCGTGCTGGAGCTGGAGGCTCGGCACCAGGTAATCTCCGGCCGTGCGAGCGAGGGCAGGCGCGTCATGCGCGAGTACATCCGAAGTCGCAAGCCCGCCACGCCACGTTGAGCGAGGGTCCCGGGGTGAGTTCCGGCCCGCTGGCCGGGATACGGGTGGTCGAGTTCGCCCACTGGCTCGCCGGCCCCTTCTGCGCGCAACTGCTTGCCGACGCGGGCGGCGACGTGATCAAGATCGAGCCCCCGGGTGGCGACCCGGCGCGCCGGGCGGGCGTGTCCCGGACAGGCGAGCACGGCCGGAGCGTAAGCTCGCTCGCCGCCGCGGTCGATCGCGGCAAGCGCAGCGCGGTCCTGGATCTCGACGAGCCGGACGCCCGGGCAGCGGCGCACGAGCTGCTCGACAGCGCCGATGTCGTCATCGACGGCTCCGACACCGACGTGCTCGCGCGGTTGGGCTCGCCCCTCGTCGTGGTGCGCCGCGGTCGCCCGCGGCTCATCACCGTCCTGCTCAGCATGTACGGAGAGGCCGATCCGGTGAGTCCACTCGCGGGGCGCACCGCGCCCAGCCTGATAAGCGAGGGCGAGAGCAGCCTGGCCGCGATGAACCGGGACCACCGCGGTGTCCCGGTTCCGCTGGGTCTGCCGCTGGGTGACATGGCGACCGGTCTCGCGGCGTACTGCGCGATCGTCACCGCGCTGTTCGAGCGGGAGCGGACCGGTGTGGGCCGGCACCTCGACCTGCCGGTGGTCGGCACGCTGCTGACCTTGAACGCGATCCGGATCACCGGGGCACAGATAACCGGCGGCTCGTCGAGGGTACGAACCACGGGCTACGGAATCTTCCCGACCCGCGACGGATTCGTCACGATCGGGGTCAACAACGACTCACTGTTCGTGCGACTGTGCGAGGCGATGCAGATGCCCGAACTCGCGAGCGATCCGCGGTTCGCCTCGCACCGCATCCGCGACGCCAATGCCGACGAGGGGGACGCGATCATCGCCGGCTGGACGTCGGCTCGAACGACGCAGGAGGTGATCGCCGCGGCGTCGCCGAGCGGCGTGCCCTGCGGGACGATCGCGACGCCCGCGGACATGCTCGGCGACAGGCTGTTCCGCGATCTGCGGTATTTCCAGACCGTCGATGACGGCGTCGGCACGAGGATCGACACACCGGGCAATCCGATGGGCTTCACGCGCGAGAACTCCGCCGTACCGCGGCTCGGGCAGCACACCGACGAAGTCCTGGCCCCGCGCGAGTGACGAGCCCTGCGAGGCGGTTGGCACATCGCGCCGGTGTACCTTCGGCCGGTCGCATTCGGTCATGACGAAGGAGTCCGGTTTGTCCGACAATTCTCCGCTCGAAGGTGTCCGGGTCGTCGATTTCACCCACATTCTCGCCGGCCCGTACTGCACCCAGTTTCTCGCGGACGCGGGCGCGAACGTGGTGAAGGTGGAACCGCCGGCGGGGGAGTACGCCCGGATACGCGGTCCGCAGCGGAAGGGTCCCGACGGGACGGTCGTCAGCTCGTACAACGCCGCGATCAACCGGGGGAAGCGGAGCATCGCGCTCGACCTGAAGAACCCGCTCGGGCTCGACCTCGCGCTGAAGCTGGTCGACAGCGCGGACATCGTGGTGGAGAACTTCGCACCAGGCGCTCTCGCGCGGCTCGGTCTGCGCTTTCCCGAACTCCGTGCCGCGAATCCCCGGTTGATCACCGCGTCCATCAGCTTGTACGGAGGATTCGATTCCGCCGGTCCGCTTGCCACCCGGGGCGGACTTGCCATCGTGAGCGAAGGCGAGAGCACGGTGACCGCCATGACGCGGGACAAACAGGGCGTGCCGGTGGAACTCGGCCTGCCGCTCGGAGACATGGCGACCGGGATGGCGAGCTTCGGGGCGATCGCCACCGCCCTCTACGAACGGGAACGCACCGGGAAGGGGCGCCACCTCGACATCTCGATGGTCCGGACCCTCCTCGCGCTGAATTCGTGTGGCATCACCGGTGCGCAGATTCCGGGCTGGGAGGTCGGTGCCCGCACCGTCGGGTACGGGATCTTCCCGGCGTCCGACGGATTCGTGACCATCGGTGTCAACAACGATTCGCTCTTCGCGCGACTCGCGGTCGCAATGGAGATGCCGGAATTCGGATCCGACCCGCGGTTCGTCGGGTACGAGGGCCGGGTCAAGAACGTCGCGGCCGGCGACGAGATCGTTTCGGCCTGGACCTCTGCGCGCACCGCGCAGGAGGTCATCGCGATCGTGGCGCCGACCGGAGTGCCGTGCGGCCGCATCGCGACGCCCGAGGATGTCTTGGCCGACCAGCAGTTGCGCGACCTCGATTACTTCGATGTCGTGGCCGACGGGATCGGCGGACCTTTCGACACTCCGCGCAACGCGCGCGGCTGTTCCCGGGAGAGTTCGGCCATTCCGCGGCTCGCGGCGCACACGCGCGAACTTCTCGCCGAAGTCGGGATTGACGCCGACGAGTGTGCCAAACTTGCCGCGGCCGGCGCCTTCGGTCCGCCGCTGCCGAGGGGGCCGGAGACCCCTTCCTGAGCTGAGAGGTGTGCAATGTCCGAGACAAGCCAGGCACCTGCCGCGGTAAATATACCGGTGGATATACACAGTCCCGAGTTCGCGGCCGATCCGTGGGGCGTTCTCTCCGGCCTTCGCTCGACCTGCCCGGTGGCGCACAGCACCTCCGACGGTTGGCTCGTCACTACCTACGAGGACGTCTGCGCTGCAGCCCGCGATGACGAGGCGTTCAGTTCGGCGTCGCCTCAGCCGACGCAAAGTGACGTCCCGATGCCGAGCCGGCTCATCCCGATCCAGCTCGACCCACCAGAGTTCTTCTCGTACCGGAAGTTGTTGAACCCGTTCTTCTCACCGGCCGCGACCGCGAAATACGAGGGATTCATCCGGCGCGCCGCGAACGACCTCATCGACCAGTTCATCGAGCAGGGTCAGGCCGAACTCGTCACCGCGTTCGCGCGACCTCTCACCGCCATCGCCGTCCTCAACATCATCGGCCTTCCCGTCGACACGCGGTCCTGGCAGCACTGGGTCGACATGACCAAGCACCGCGAGGACGAGTCCGAGGACAATCCGCACAACCACCTCGAGGGCCTGATCCGCGCTGCCGCGGGTCTCATCCATCAGACCGTCGCCGCGCGACGGGCCGAGCCGACGGACGACCTCGTCAGCTTCCTCGTCAACGACGCGCTGGTCGATGGCCGAAAGCTCACCGACGACGAGTTCAACGGCATCGTCATCCTGATCCTGGCCGCTGGATTCAACACCACCGCGAGTGCCATCGGGAACTCGCTGATCTATCTGGAGGAGCATCCCGAGGACCGTCGGCGACTCCTCGACGACCCGGCACTGATCAAGACCGCGATCGAGGAGTTCCTCCGCTACGAGACTCCCGTGATGGCCCTGCCGCGGGTGATGGTCGCCGATGCGGAGCTCTCCGGTCAGGAACTCAAGAAGGGCGATCGGGTCTCGGTCATGTGGGGTTCGGCCAACCGTGATGCCGCCGCGTTCTCCGACCCCGATCAGGTAATTCTGGACCGGACCCCTAATCGGCATGTCGCCTTCGGCGTAGGGATTCATCGCTGTCTCGGCTCGAACGTGGCCCGCCTGGAACTCAAGATCGGGCTCGAGGAATTCTTGCGCCGCCTTCCCGATTACTCGATCGATCTCGAGGGCTGCAAGATGATGTACGACATGGCCCTGGAGTACGGGCGCATCACGATTCCGGTGAGTTTCGCGCCGGGCGAGCAAGAAAACCCGATCAGCGCAGCCGACGCCTGAGGGCCCTGTCCGGTCATCGCCGGGCGGTATCCTCGAGGCGTGCAGAACGTCAATCTCGGCCGGACCGGCCTGCGAGTGTCCCGGCTGTGCCTGGGCACCATGACCTTCGGGTTGCAGTGCGACGAGCCGACCTCGCGCGCAATCCTGGACAAGGCCGCCGAGGCGGGAATCTCTTTCCTGGACACCGCGGACGCGTATCCACTCGGCGGCACGCTCCAGGACGTGGGCCGCACTGAGACGATCCTCGGCAGATGGCTCGAAGGCAAGCGCCATCAGTTCATCCTCGCCACGAAGTGCTTCGCCAGAATGGGCCCCGCACCGTGGGACAAGGGCAACTCCCGCAAGCACATCCTCGACGCCGTCGACGCGTCGCTCCGGCGGCTCAACACCGACTACATCGACCTCTATCAGCTGCACCAGCCCGATCCCTCGACGCCGATCGACGAGACGCTGGAGGCCCTGGACACCCTCGTACGATCCGGGAAGGTCCGGTACGTGGGGTGCTCGAACTTTCTCGCCTACCAGGTCGCCCGGGCCCTGGGCCGATCGGAGGCGGCCAGGCTCACGAAGTTCGTCTCGGTCCAGCCGCGCTACAACCTTCTGTTCCGGCAGATCGAGCGAGAACTCCTGCCCCTCGCCACCGAGGAGGGGCTCGGGGTGCTGCCGTACAACCCGATTGCGGGTGGGCTTCTGTCAGGGCGGCACGACTCGCGGCAGGCGCCCCCCGAGGGAAGCCGGTTCACCGTGGGCAACTCCGGCGGGGTGTATCGCGATCGCTACTGGCACGAACGCGAGTTCGAGACGGTCCGCGCCCTGAAGGGCGTGTCCGACGAGGTGGGCATCCCCATGGTGACGTTGGCGGTCGCCTGGGTGATGGCGAATCCGGCTGTCAGCGCTCCGATCATCGGGGCCAGCCGCCCCGACCAACTCGATGCCTCGCTCGCGGCCGCGGACCTGATCCTCGACGACAAGGTGGTCGCACAGCTGAACGAGATGACGACCGAGTACCGGCGCGGGGACGCGGCGAGGTAGCTCCCGATTAGTCTGGGCGTCGTGGCTCAGACGGCACTCCATCCCCGGCACGGTCCACACACTCCGACGCAGTCGACCCCGGACCGGCGTCCGGCGTCGATCCGCCGTACGACCGCACACGACACGTTCCGGCCGGACGGCCTGGAGGGCGACGTCGAGATGGTCGCCAGCGGGCGGGACCTACGCACCGATGCCGACGGGACAGCTCATCGGCTGGCCACCACGCGCGTGGAGGCACGCATCGCCTTCATGGACGCGCGCAGGATCCTGCGGCTGCGCGCCGAGCCGCCCGAACCGGCGTTCGACCGATTCGCGGGGCTCTCCGCGGCGTCCGGGTTCCGGAGCGCCATCGAACGCGTCCTGCCGGGGGAGGCCGAGGGCAATCCGCTGCGGTACCAGCTGCTCGACGACCTGCCCACCGCCCTGCTTGTCAGCGGCTACGCGCTGTCGATCGGCGAGGTCGAGTCGCACAATCGGCGGCCGCGGCCGCAGATGGCGGATCTGTGCGCCGGCTGGGCGACCGGCGGGACGATCCTCGTCGAGCTCGAACGGACCGGCGCGCCGCCGATCGTCATCGGACCGAGCGCGCCCTCCCTCCTGCGCGCGGATGACCCGCAGGCCTGGCACGAGATGCCCCCCGCGCCGAAGGCGCCGCACGGCATGCGGCGGTGGCGTCGCCTGGACGTCTGGCGCGAGGACCGGTCCGTCGCGATGGAAAGCTTCTTCCGCGACAGCTACGCCGACCCCGACGGGGCGGAGACGATCGTCCACGAGTACACGGTGCATGCGGCGTTCGACCCGCAGACGATGACGTTCACGCGAAGCGAGGCGGTGGTCGGGGTGCTGCCGTGGACCGAGTGTCCGAGCGCCGCCGCGAGTGCCGGCCGTCTCGTCGGAATGCCCGTCGAGGGTCTGCGAACCATCGTTCGCGACACCTTCGTCGGGCCGCCGACGTGCACGCACCTCAACGACACTCTCCGCTCGTTCGCCGCGGCGCCGTATCTGATGAGTTTGCTTGATCCGCGTTGAGTTGTTTCTCTTTGCGCGTTCAGGTAGCAGCCTGTAATCTTGCGCCACGAACCTGGAGAGGACGACCATGAGCGTGCAGACCGAGCCCACCACGAAGCTTGGCTATCTCGTCAACGACGCCGACGAGCATTCCACGCCGCCGGTGTCGGCGTATCTCGACTACATCGATCCCGACAAGCGCGACATGGCTGTCACCGGAATTCGCAAAGAAGGTGGCCGGTACGAGGTGACCTGGGCGGGCCGCTCGGACCGCTCGGAGGTCAAGCACTACGGCCAGGCGCAGGTGCTCGGCTCGAGCGAGATCCTCAAGGACCTGGGCGTCGATTCGCGCGGGCGGAGTTCGGACAGCAATCAGGGACCCGTCCCGGGGTCGCTGCTGAACAAGCTCAACCCCCTGAAGGACCTCGACGAGGAAGGCCGGAAGGAGTTCGCCAAGCGTTACCGGGCGATGCAGGAGCAGTTGGACAACCCTGCCGACCGCCTCAACGTGATGGATTCCCAGGGCGTGCAGTCGGTCGTGAACTTCGCCGCGCTGCCGGGAATCGAGGTGCATTTCGAGAAGGACTTCGACGCGCTGTACGCGAACCTCAACGCCTTCAACCGTTACCTCGCCGAGGTCTGGGGCTACAACTACAAGAACCGCCTCTTCACGCCGCCCTTCATTTCTTTCGCCGATCCCGAGGGTGCGCTCGACCAGCTCGACCGCATCATCAAGGCCGAGGTCCCGAAGGTCATCCAGACGAGCACCGGACCCTCGATGCACACCTCCCCCTTCCGGCCGGAAAACGAGCGTTTCTGGTCGATCTGTGAGGACCACGGCATCAAGCTCGCGACGCACCTCGCGTCGGTGACCCGGTACGCCGCGCAGGGTGAGGACTGGAACGAGGAAGAGGTCATACTCGGCGACATGAGTGCGTTCCAGTGGATCTTCTACTACGGCGACCGCCCCGCCATGGAAACGGTCGGCGCGGCCATCCTGCAGGGCTGGTTCGCCCGGCACCCGAAGATGCAGTTGCTGCTCTCGGAGCAGGGCACCGTCTGGTTGCCGTACCTGCTCCGCAAGATGGACCATTCCTACCTGATGGGTCGCAAGTCTCGCTGGGGCAAGCTCACGATGCGTCCGACCGAGTACTTCCGCGAGCACTGCTTCGTGGCGCCGTTCCCGGAGGAGAACCTGGACCGCGTGGTCGAGGCCATCGGCGTCAAGCCGATCGTATTCGGTTCGGACTTCCCGCACGGCGAAGGTCTTCCGGACCCCTCGGCCTACGTCGGCCAGCTGAAGAACCTTTCCGAGGACGACGCCCGCGCCGTCATGCGCGGCAACCTGGCGCGCTACCTCGACCAGCAGGACTAGCGTCCGTGAACCAGCGGTGAGCCCGTTCTCGGGCTCGCCGCTGGTTTTATCGTCTGCCGGTAGACCGACGGAGTTCAAGCGGCAAGGAGACCTGCGTGGCGCCCCAGTACATCGCGTACGAGACCGTGCACGACGGCATGATCGCTCGGATCACGCTCGACCGGGCGCAGGCGCGTAACGCGCAGAACCGCGGACTGCTCGTCGAGCTGAACGACGCCTTTCTCAGGGCCGAGGCCGACGACCAGGTTCGCGTCGTCATCCTGTGTGGCGCGGGACCGGTCTTCTCGGCGGGCCACGACCTCGGCTCGAAGGAGCGCGACGCGGAGCGGACCCCCGGTCCGACCCTGCACCCGACGTACCTCGGCAACGGGGGCACCCGGCTCGGTACCGAAAAGCTCATGCTCCAGGAATGGCATTACTTCTTCCAGAACACCATGCGCTGGCGCAATCTCCGGAAGATCACCATTGCCCAGGTGCAAGGCCCGGTATACGCCGCGGGGCTGATGCTGATGTGGTGCTGCGACCTGATCGTCGCCGCCGAGAACGCGAAATTCACCGACGTGGTCGGTACGCGCCTCGGCATGTGCGGGGTCGAGTACTTCGCGCACCCTTGGGAGTTCGGCCCCCGAAAGACCAAGGAACTCATGCTGACGGGCGACTCGATCACGGCGGACGAGGCATACGCGCTCGGCATGGTTTCGAAGATCTTCCCGGTCGACGAGCTCGCCGATCGCACGCTCGAGTTCGCCAAGCGCATTGCCGCGCTCCCGACGATGACGGCCTTGCTGATCAAGGAATCGGTCAACCAGACGGTGGACAACATGGGTTTCCAGAACGCGATGACCGCCTGTTTCAGCATCCACCAGATCAACCACGCGCACTGGGCCGGGCTCCACGAGGACATGCACCCGGCGGCTCGCCCGGAGGACGGGGTTCCGCACTGGAAGGACGCTGCGCCGATCGTGCCCGCCGTCAAGGATCTGGTTCGCGCCCCGGCGAATTAGAACCTGCCAATGACACAGCCGCCCGCCCACTCGATCCCCGCGGCACTGCGGCCGCGACCGGTTCCCGACGAGCTCACACAGCCGTTCTGGGATGCGGCACAGGAGTCGCGGCTTGCGATCCAGCGCTGCAGTGGCTGCAAGGTGTTCCATCACCCGCCGGTCCGTCAATGTCCGCGGTGCGACAGCGTCGACCTGCGGTACGAAGCGGTCAGCGGCAAGGGGGTCGTGTACACGCACATCGTCATCCATGACACCCGGATCACCTCACTCGAGCCGGTGGTTCCCTTCGTCGTGGGATTCGTGGACCTCGTCGAGCAGCCCGGGCTACGGCTGACCTGCAATTTCACCGGCACCGACGTCGGGGAGATCCGCATCGGGCGCGGGGCGACGGTCACGTTCCTCCCGCTCGACAACGGGATGGCCCTCCCGGATTTCGTGCTCGATGACGTCTGACCCCCGGCTGGCCGACAGACCTTGTACCATTGCGACCTGTTGCATAGGAGGCTTCCATGACCATGATCTGGGCCCACTCGGGTGACTCGCACTTCATCGAACCCCCGGACCTGTGGGGCGAAATCCTGCCGGCGGCGCTCGCTGAGCGGATGCCGCGGAGCGAGAAGATCTCGCCCACCGAGGAAATCGTGCATGTCG
>CAXTUZ010000030.1:15741-16149 GCA_964247525.1 uncultured bacterium | reverse complement strand
GAAGTCGCCTTCCAAGCGAACAGCGGACTGCTCTGGACCGTCGGCACCGGCGGGACCCGCAACTGGGGCCTCGGCATGGCCCGCGGGTCTTCCCCGGCCATCAGCCCGGTGTTCGGCGGTCCGGGCTTTGAGGCCGCCTTCCAAGCGAACAACGGAGCACTATGGACGGCTGGCAACGCCGGGACCCGGGACTGGGCTGTCACCCTCAACGGGGTGAGCAGTCCCTCGATCGCTCCCTGAGGACTCAGGCGTAACGGTTGAGAATCCCTGCCAGAGCAGCCGGGCTGCTGATCATCGCCATGTGACCCGAGCCCAGATCGACGACCTCGGCGTTCGGGACATGTCCGATGAACCGGCCGGTGTTCTTCCGGCAGGAGCGGGTCGGCGCGAACGGCGCGCGCTTTCGCT
>CAXTUZ010000030.1:15236-15731 GCA_964247525.1 uncultured bacterium | reverse complement strand
CCGGCGGTGAGGTCGGGACTCATGTCGTTGCAGAACATCTGAGCCGCCAGCTCGGCCGATACGGCCGACTCCGATGGGTGGGGATCGCGGGCTTCGTCTGCCTGCCGGACCAGCTCGGGATCACAGTTCTCCAGGAAAGCCTCCAGCAGGCTTTGCCCGTGGGCGGGCACCGCGGCCGACACGAGCACGAGGCGGCGGATGCGATGGGGAACCGAAGCCACCACGCGCCCGATCATCGCGCCGGCCATCGAGTGCGCGACCAGGACGACGTTCTCCAACCCGGCGTCATCGATGTCCCGAACCACCGACGCGGCGAAGTCGGCCAACGTGAGGGTGCCCAGATCACCGACGTTCGTCTCGCGCCCCGGGAGATCGACCGCCAGCGCGTCGCCCGCCAGGTAAGGCACCAGCGGCGCCCAGCACCGGGCGGTGAACGTGGCGCCGTGTACGAGCACGAAAGACACGAGGCACCCTCCTCCGGGGACCGTTGTGAAC
>CAXTUZ010000030.1:9120-15226 GCA_964247525.1 uncultured bacterium | reverse complement strand
ATGCAGGGGGACGCGATGCAGCTCGTGGGGGATGACGCACCAAGCGCGACGTTGGCCGACGCGCCGCAGCAGCCGCGCTCGGCGTGGGCGCGGCTGCTGGGTGTGGGGACGGACCCGGCCTCCGTCGCCAAGGGCTGGACGGGACAGCTCTGGCAGAAGACGTACGTGCGGGGCTTGGTCCTCCTCGACGTGACCACTGTGCTGCTCGGGGTTGGGCTGGCGTTCCTCGGGGCGTCGCTGTCGGATCGCGCCAGCTCGGAGAACCTCGTCCTGACCGTGTGCGTCATTCCGCTCTGGGGGTTCAGTCTCGGTTGTGCCCGCGTCTACGAGATGCGCTTCCTCGCCGCGGGATCCGAGGAGTTCAAACGCATCACCCTCGCCGGTATGTGGCTCACCGCGATCATCGGAACGTCGCTCTTCGTCGCCAATGCGAACACGAGCCGGTTGCTCGTCGCGGCGGCGCTGCCCGGTGTGACCGTGCTACTGCTCGTCGAACGAGGACTGGCCCGGGCCGCACTCAGCCGCAAGCGCCGGCAGGGCGCGTGTCAGCACCGGGTCGTCGCGGTGGGTCGCCGGCGCGATGTCGAACACCTTGCGGCGCAGATCCAGCGGCAGCACACGACCGGCTGGACGATCGTCGGGGTTTGCTTGCCGGAAGGAACGGGCGCGTCGGTCACGCTGGGAGACGCCACACTGCCGGTCGCGAAACCGGCGGATGTGGTCGCGATGGCCGCGCTGCACGGCGCTGACACCATCGCCGTGACCGACACCGGAGTTCTCCCGGCGCACGGCTTGCGCCGGCTTGCGTGGGAGCTGGAGGGAACCGAGGTTCATCTCCTGATCAATCCCGCGCTGACGGACATCGCCGGTCCGAGGGTCACCGTGCGGCCTCTGTTCAACCTCCCCCTCCTGCACTTGGAACAACCCCAGTTCGAGGGCCCACAGCGGATCTACAAGAACATCACCGACCGATTCATCGCGGTGGTGGGACTCCTCCTCCTTGCTCCCCTTTTCGCGGCCGTCGCGCTCGCCATCAAGCTCGACGACCGAGGGCCGGTGTTCTTCCGGCAGGAGCGGGTCGGCGCGAACGGCGCGCGCTTTCGCTGCTTCAAGTTCCGCAGCATGTGCGTCTCCGCGGAGGACATGCTCCTCGATCTCCGCGACCGCAACGAGGGCGGTCCGATGCTCTTCAAGATCAAGAACGACCCCCGCATCACTCGAGTCGGAAGCCTCCTGCGCAGGACCTCACTCGACGAGCTCCCCCAACTCATCAACGTCGTTCTCGGCGAGATGTCACTCGTCGGCCCGCGTCCGCCGCTTCCGGCCGAGGTGGACCGTTATGAGCCTGACGTGCACCGGCGCCTGCTCGTCAAGCCGGGAATCACCGGTCTGTGGCAGGTCAGCGGCCGAAGTGACCTGACCTGGGACGAGGCGGTGCGGCTCGATCTTTACTACGTCGAGAACTGGTCTCCGCTGGTCGACCTGGGCATCCTCGCCCGGACGGTGCTCACGGTGGCGAGTGGCCACGGCGCGTACTAGCGGCGCGGGGCAAACGCACGACAGACGGTAGTTGCCCGACTTTACGCTTGCGGACACCAAAGCCGGGGCAGTCCACCCCGGTGCCGGCCCGCCTTCTCGACGTCAGCAGTCCCAACCAGCCGGTCGCGGTCGTGCTCGTGCTTCACGGCGGTGCCAGCCGCGGGGAACGCATGATGGTCAGCCCCGCGCAGCTCTCGGTGCTACGAATGGTGCCGATCGCGCGCCGCACAGCACGACGGGGGCGAGGAGACTTCGCGGTCCTGAGGCTGCTCAATACGCATCGCGGCTGGGACACCCATCACACTCCCGTCGCCGACGTCGAATGGGCGCTGGCCGAGGTGGCCGAACGGTACGGAGACAAGCCGGTCGGATTGATCGGCCACTCGTTGGGTGGCCGTGCGGCACTCCTGGCGGGCTCAGCCCCCGCTGTCCGTTCAGTGGTCGCGCTGGCACCGTGGGTATACCCCGATGATCGCGCCGATCTGACCGGCAGGGTTCTCATCGTCCACGGCGACCATGACCGGATCGCCCGAGCCCGACACTCCGAGCGTGTCGCCGCGAACCTGGGCTCGGGTGCGCGGGTCACCTACATCACCGTCGCGGGCGGCAAGCATGCGATGCTTCACCGGCACAGGGACTTCGACGGCCTCGCCGCGGACTTCACGAGCGCGGCCCTGCTCGGAACGTCGCCCGACCGCGGCCCTGTCAGTCGGGCGTTCGCCGGCGAGACGTTCTTCACGATCTGAGTGGATCACCAGCGGGCGCGGACCTCAGCGACGAGCGGAGAAGCCGCTCGAGGTGAGACCGCCCGAATGAGAGTTGTCCGCCGCACTCGCGTCGATGTCGCTCAGTTTGCCGGGATTGAGCAAACCGTGGGGATCGATCCCGTTCTTGAAGATTCGCTGTCGCTCTTCGAATCTGTAGATCGAGCTTGCGGAAAGAACCGGCCGATGGGTGTCGGCGACGAGCGCGCCGAGCTCGGATGCGGCAACGCTGGCGGCGACGAGCTGTACCTCACCCGGTACGCACAGGGACAGCTGAAGCGCGGGTCGGCCGGCGAACCGCTTCACGCTGATCGCGACGTAGGTGGGATCGGGCAGTCGTGGCAACAGAGCGGTCAGCGTGGCGACCGGGTCAGTCTCGGGCAGCAGCGCGATGAGGGTGGCAATCTGCGGGTATCGCTTGCGCAGCCAGAAAACCGAATGGCCCCAGGTGTATTCGTAGAAGGGGATGTCCCGAGGACCGGATCCTGCGCGTACGTCGTGCACGACCTCGACGTCGTCACCGGCGAGCGACAGGAGGGCCTCCCGCGAATGCGGCGCCACCATGACCAGGGCGGCCGCACGAGCGGCGGGCAGGCGCAGCGGAGTCAGGGCGGCAGCGACGGCCGAGTCCACCGGATGCACGTTCTTGACGTCGATGCCGTCGGCGAGCGCGACCTGCAATGCGAAGTCCGTGGCGTGCGCCAGCGTCGGAAAGCTGAGTGCGACATCGCGCCAGGGCCATGCCTTCGTGGTGGGCATCTCGACCTGGGTCACAATGCCCGAGGTGCCAAAACTGAAGTGCACGAGATCGACATCCGCACCACGTACTTCCACGATCCGCGGCGACTCCTCTACCGACATGACCCGTAGACCGGTGATGTTTCCTCGATCGGCGAGCACACCGTGTCGGACCGCACCGATCCCGGCATGACCACCGTTGACGTACCCCCCGACCGTTCCCACCTTCTTGCTGCTGGGAAACAGCCGCATCTCCAGGTCAGTCGGCCGGAGGGCTTCGTCGACGTCGAACAGGATGGTGCCCGTCCACGCACGCCAGGTGCCGGGCTCGCTCGCGACCAGTCCGGTCAGGTGTTCGAGTTCGAGCACCACGCCACCACGTAGCGGAACCGACTGGCCGAAGTTGCAGGTTCCCGCGCCCCGCGGGATGAGCGGCACCCGATAACGGGCCGCCGCGGCGACGACGTCGAGCAGCTCGTCCTCGGTGCGCGGACTGACGACCGCATCCGCGACCCTGTCTTCGAAGAGGCGAGCCAGACCCGGTGAAAGCACCGCAGACATATCACGGCTGGCGCGCCGAACCCGCGCGGCGTCGGTCGAATACGAACCTGCCCGCAGGCCGTCGAGCATGGCGGCGACATCGGGGCCGGACTTCCCGGCAGGACGCGAAGACGGGCTCATGGTTTCGCTCTCACATCGATGGTGTCCCGGCCACACTTCGGGACGTGAACACCACGGTGATGTCCAGATCGTGAACTCTGCGTTTCCGCCTAGGGCTGCAGGCCCGTAGAGGCGACAAGGTTCGCGGGTGAGGGAGTGGTTCGGAAACGATGCCGAGGCGCTTGTGCCTTGCTGGCATCCGGTCGCGGCGGAATCCGAGGTCGCGGATACACCGCTGGCGGTCGAGATCCGGGCGAGCGATGCGTGATAAGCGGGTCGCCGCCTTGATCAGCCCGGCGCACGTTGCGGGCCCGGCCGGCGGGTAGCCGCGGGGCCAACCGGGTGATTGCGGGCGGTGCCGCTGCAGTTTCTGCGTGCACCGTCCGATAGCCCGCGCGTGGCAACGTTGTACCCGACCGCGGCGCAGGCACGTGCGGCCGCGGCCCCGGCCACGGTCGCACCGTTGTCCTCTGACCCCGCCGCGCACCTCCTGTGTCGCTTCACCTTCGGCTCGACCCCGCAGGACAGAGCCTCCGCGCTGCCGGCAGACCCGGACGCGTGGTGGAGCGACCAGGTGGCGAAGGCGACTACGGCCGTAGCGGCCGGTTACCGCCTGGTGCCGGCGATCGGTGCGCTCGGGCCACTGCTCGGGCAGAGCGGCGCGCAGGTCCGGGCGTGGCTCAAATCCCAGGGCCGCGAGTACGACTGGGACGCGCTGGACCAGCTCACCTTGGTCACCCTCGGCCTCCAGCTGTGGAGCCCGGCCCAGCTGTTCGAAACACTTGTCGACTTCTTCAGCAACCACCTGAACGTCGCGAACCATCAGGGCGACACCTGGAACACCCGGCACGTCTACGACCGCGACGTCATCCGCAGGTACGCCACGGGCAGCTTCGAACAGATGCTGCTGGCAAGCGCGAAGAGCCCGGCCATGCTGCTGTTCCTGAACCAGGCCGAATCCACCAAGACCGCGGTCAACGAGAACTACGGCCGGGAGCTCCTCGAACTGCACACCGTCGGTCTCACCTACAGCGAGTCCGACGTTCGCAATTCCGCGTACGTCCTGACCGGTCGCTGCGTCGATGACGACACCAGCACCTATACCTACCGGCCGGACGTGCACTACACGGGTCCGGTCACGATCCTCGGATTCACCGCCCCCAACCCGGACGCGGCCGGCGGGGAAGCAACTCAGGACGCCTACCTCAGCTACCTCGCGCACCATCCCAGTACTGCGAACCACTTGGCGCGCAAGCTCTGTGTGCGTTTCGTCTCAGACAATCCGAGCGACTCGCTCGTCAGCGAGGTGGCGGCCGTCTACCTCGCGAACGACACCGGCATCATTCCGACGGTGTACGCGATCCTGCGCTCGGACGAGTTCTGGTCGGCACGAGGGCAGAAGGTGCGCAGACCCGCCGAGAACGCGGTCGCCAGTGGGCGGGCACTCGGACTGCAGCCGGCGAGCGGCGTCGCTGAGGTCCTCAACGATCTGCACTGGACGCTGTACACGATCAACAACAGCGTCCTCGACGCGGTGCCGCCCACGGGATATCCGGACGTCGCGGCCGCGTGGCGATCGGCGAGCGGTCTGCTGACAACCTGGATGATCCACCGGGCATTCGCCCAGAATTGGTGGGCGGGACTGAGCAAGTTCGATCCCGTCACCTTCTTCGGTTCTACGCCCCCGACAACCAGCGGAGCTGCCTTGGACCTGCTCAGCCAGCACGTGCTCGGCCGGACACTCGCCCCGGCGGATCGGAGGGCGATGCTGACCTACAGCGGTGACGCCGACGGCACGACCTATGCCAGCTCAGGGCTGAAATGGCGACTGTCGGGGGCCGTGGCGCTGCTTCTCGACTCGCCGTACCACGCGCTCCGATGAGCGAATCCGCTGCGCCACAGCCCTTCTCGCTGAGCCGCCGTACCTTTCTCGCCGGGGTCGGAGCCGCCGGAGCGGTGGCGCTCGGCGGCGAACTGCTGGGAGCGAGCGCATCGTTCGCCACGGATGCCGCGACCCGGGGCACTGTGATCGTGGTGTTCCAGCGCGGCGGCGCGGACGGGTTACGCATTCTCGTCCCGGCGACCTCGGCACTCGGGCTCGACGACCTGCTGGCCCAACGGCCCGACCTCGTGCCGGGACCCGGCGCGCTGCGGCCCCTCACCGGTGCCGGCGGCTGGGCGCTCAACGCGGCCATGGCACCGCTGCTGCCGTACTGGACGTCGGGCGAGCTCGCGTTCGTCCCCGCGGCATCCGTACCGGGCATGTCCCGCAGCCATTTCGAAGCGCAACGCTTCCTCGAAAGCGGCGGCGCGCCCACCCGGTCGGACGGCTGGCTGAATCGGGTACTGGCCACGCTCGGACCGGCGACGACCTTCACCGCCGTCGCCGAGGGCGGCCCGGCCGT
>CAXTUZ010000030.1:8410-9110 GCA_964247525.1 uncultured bacterium | reverse complement strand
GAACTCCCTGAGTTCGTTTCAATTTCCCGGCTCGGATAACGACTGGGCAGCGAGTGAGACGGCCCTGGCCGCGCTCTATCGCACTGTGCCGGGGTCGCTGGGCACCGACGTGCTCGGCGCCCTCGCCGCCGTCCAGCAGGCCTCGACGTTGCGGGCAGCCGGTGGCCCGCGCAACGGGGCGGCGTACCCGGCGGGCAACTTCGGAAGCGCGCTCGCCGACTTCGCCACCCTGATCCGCGGCGACGTCGGACTTCGCATCGGCACCCTGGACGTCGGCGGATGGGATACCCACACCGACGAAACCCGAGACCTGGATCCGGTTCTCGGCCAGACCGCGTCCGCACTCGCCGCGTTTCTCCAAGACCTCGGTCCGCTCGCGCGGGCGAACGTCACCGTCGTCGTGGTGACGGAATTCGGTCGCCGCGTCGCGCAGAACGACAGCGGTGGTTGCGATCACGGTCACGGCTCGGTGATGTGGCTGCTCGGCGGTGGAATCAAGTCCGCCGGGGTGTACGGCCGCTGGCAGGGCGTCGCTTCGGGGGCGCTGGACAGCGGGGACGTTCCGGGCACGAACAACGCGCTCGATGTGCTCGGAGAGGTCATCTCGACCCAGCTGGGTGTCGGGTCACTGGCCACGATCTTCCCGGGCCACTCGTACGTACCGCTGGGTTTCGGTGCGCGGACCACGCCGTACGGGGGG
>CAXTUZ010000030.1:8067-8400 GCA_964247525.1 uncultured bacterium | reverse complement strand
GACCAGGCCGCTCGGCCCGCAGGCCCGGGCACGACGCTCCCCCCGTACGGCGTGGTGGCGCTGACCGCTCACCGGTGCGGCGGGCGGACCGCGCGCGTCTGGTCCGCGCGGGCGGCCAGTTCGGAATCCGGCGGATAGCGGACCTCGAGCAGGGTGAGTCCGTGCGGTGGGACGACCAGGACGGAGTCAGCTCTCCGTTCGGCACCGAGCAAGCTGGCCGGTCGCTCCGCGGGCCATCGCCCTTCACCCACCGCTAGCGCAGCCCCTACCAGCGAGCGGACCATCGCGTGGCAGACGGCGTCTGCCTCGCCGAGTGCCGTCAGCACGTCCTCC
>CAXTUZ010000030.1:7248-8057 GCA_964247525.1 uncultured bacterium | reverse complement strand
GTCTACGGCTATCGGATTGCCGACGGGCGCGGCAGTACGCCGTGAAATCGTGAAGGCCGAGCATCGCCTCGCTGGCGCGTTGCATCGCCGCGGCGTCGACGGGTCGCGGCCAGGCGAGGGTGTCGAGGCGTCGTAGCGGGTTGAGGCGCCCGTCGGCAATCCGATAGCCGTACACCCGGGACAACGCGGCGAACCGGGCATCGAACGCAGGCGGCGCGGCCGCGACACCGTGGACGCGGATGTCGTCGGGAAGCAGGCCGTTCAATGCCCGGGCGGTGATCACGGCCGCCGCCTGCTCGGTCACGTCCAGATGCGCGACCTGTCCGCGGGCGTGCACGCCCGCGTCGGTCCGCCCCGCAACGGTCATCGCCGAAGGGTCGGCGGTGAGTACGGCCAGGGCGCCCGCGATCTCCCCCGCTACGGTCCGCCGGTCGGGCTGCGCGGCCCACCCGGAGAAGGACGTGCCGTCGTACGCCAGATCCAGGCGCAGACGCACCGTCATCGCGTCGACTATCGAGTTCTGGGACTAGGCCTCGCCGGACGTCGGCTCTCCGGCAGCGGTGCTGCCGAGCGTCTCATCGGTCGAGACGGCGGCGGGAACGCCCTCCGAATCGCCCTCGGCGGATACCGCGGAGACGTCCGTGACCGGTTCGGGGATGTCCTGGGCGGTCTCGGGCGGTAGCTCCACGGTTTCCAGCACGGTGACCGCGTCCTCCTCCGGCAACGAGTCGTCGGCGGCGTCGCCTTCCTCCTTCGCCCGGCTCGCGACACCCGCGGCGGTCGGCGATTCGCCCGCCAGTTCCGCCGCC
>CAXTUZ010000030.1:0-7238 GCA_964247525.1 uncultured bacterium | reverse complement strand
GGTCGATCCGGTGACCGCGCGCCGCGGGGCGCGGCGGCCGCGCCGTGCACGCTCGGCCTCGCCGACCGCCTCCTGCCCAACGGTCAGTGCCTCCACCAACTCGATCAGCGCCATCGGGGCGTTGTCGCCCTTACGCGGACCGAGTTTGGTGATCCGGGTGTAGCCACCCGGGCGGGCCGCGTACCGAGGGCCGATCTCGGCGAACAGCTGCTTCAACACGCCCTCGTCGCGGACCACCGTCGACACCTGACGCTTGGCATGCAGGTCTCCGCGCTTCGCGAAGGTGATGAGCTTCTCGGCCACGGGCCGGAGGCGCCTGGCCTTCGCATGGGTGGTGGTGATCTTGCCGTGCTCGAACAGCGCCGTCGCGAGGTTGGCGAGCAGCAATCGCTCGTGCGCGGCACCGCCGCCGAATCGAGCTCCCTTGGTGGGCGTGGGCATGGTCGTGACTCCTAGAGCTCTTCGGTTTCCTGGAACGAGCGTCCGTCGTCACTGAACGCCGGGTCGTTGTAGTCGTCGCTGTAGTCGTCATACGCCGCGGCGGCCGCGCTCGGATCGAATCCGGGAGGGCTGTCCTTGAGCGCGAGACCCATCTGGGCCAGCTTCAGCTTGACCTCGTCGATCGACTTGGACCCGAAGTTGCGGATGTCGAGCAGATCGGCTTCGCTGCGTCCGACGAGCTCACCGACGAGGTGAATCCCCTCGCGCTTGAGGCAGTTGTACGACCGGACCGTGAGGTCCATCTCCTCGATCGGGAGAGCCAGGTCCGCCGCGAGCTGCGCGTCGATCGGCGACGGGCCGATGTCGACACCCTCCGCCTCGGCATTCAGCTCCTGCGCGAGGCCGAACAGGCCGACGAGGGTCTTCCCGGCCGAAGCCATCGCGTCCCGCGGGGTGATGGACGGCTTGGTCTCGACGTCGACGACGAGCCGGTCGAAGTCGGTGCGCTGCTCGACCCGTGTCGCCTCCACGTTGTACGTGACCTTCAGTACCGGCGAGTAGATCGAGTCGACCGGGATACGGCCGATCTCCTGCCCGACCTGCTTGTTCTGCACGGCAGAGACGTAACCGCGTCCGCGCTCGACGGTGAACTCGATCTCGAGCTTTCCCTTGGAGTTGAGCGTGGCGATGTGCAGGTCGGGGTTGTGCACCTCAACCCCGGCAGGCGGCGCGATGTCCGCCGCGGTCACCGTGCCCGGGCCCTGCTTGCGCAGATACATCACGGTCGGTTCGTCGTTGTCACTCGAGACGACGAGGGCCTTCAGATTCAGGATCAGATCGGTGACGTCCTCCTTCACGCCGGGAACCGTCGTGAACTCGTGCAGGACGCTTTCGATGCGGATGCTGGTCACCGCCGCGCCGGGAATCGAGGAAAGCAGGGTGCGGCGGAGGGAGTTGCCGAGCGTGTAGCCGAAGCCGGGCTCGAGCGGCTCGATGATGAACCGCGAACGGCTCGGGTCGACGCTTTCTTCGGCGAGGGTGGGGCGCTGAGCGATGAGCAAGGTGGTGCCTCTCGATGTCGTGGGCGACCGCTATTTGACGCCCTGACGGGTGGTACGGCTGGTTACTTCGAGTAGAGCTCGACGATCAGCTGCTCCTGGACCTGGGTGTCGATCGCGCCGCGCTCGGGCAGCGCATGCACCAGCGCACGCATCTGGTTCGGCAGGACCTCCATCCAGCCCGGGCTGATCCGGTCGCCGTGCAGTTCACGGGCGATGACGAAGGGGGTCAGATCACGAGAGGCCGCGCGGATCTCGACGATGTCGTGCTCGCTCACCCGGTAGCTGGGGATGTCGACTTTCCGGCCGTTGACGGTCACGTGGCCGTGCCGGACAGCCTGCCGCGCCGCGTCCCGCGAGGACGCGAACTGGGCGCGGTACACCACGTTGTCGAGCCGCGACTCGAGGATGCGCAACAGATTCTCGCCGGTTTTGCCCGATTGCCGGTTGGCTTCGTCGTAGTAGCCGCGGAACTGCTTCTCCAGCACACCGTAGATGCGGGCCGCTTTCTGCTTCTCGCGCATCTGCAACAGGTACTCGGAATCCTTGCTGCGCCCGCGGCCATGCTCGCCGGGCGGGTACGGGCGGATTTCGATGGGACACTTGGGAGACACGCACTTGCTGCCCTTGAGGAACAGCTTGGTCTTCTCCCGGCGGCACCGCTTGCAGTCCGCCCCTGTGTAACGAGCCATGTCTTCTCTCTCTCCTCGCGCGTCAGACTCTGCGCCGTTTGGGCGGACGGCAACCGTTGTGCGGGCTCGGGGTGACGTCACTGATGCCGCCCACCTCGAGGCCTGCGGCCTGCAGCGAACGAATCGCGGTCTCCCGACCGGAACCCGGACCCTTGACGAAGACGTCGACCTTGCGCATGCCGTGTTCCTGCGCTTTGCGCGCAGCGCTCTCGGCCGCCATCTGCGCGGCGAAGGGGGTCGACTTGCGCGAGCCCTTGAAACCCACATGACCCGACGACGCCCACGCGATAACAGCACCGCTGGGGTCGGTGATCGTCACGATCGTGTTGTTGAAGGTGCTCTTGATGTGCGCGTGCCCATGAGCGACGTTCTTCTTCTCGCGACGGCGCACCTTCTTGGGAGCACCCGGGGCAGTCCGTGTTCTTCCAGGCATGGCTACTTCTTCCCAACCTTCTTCTTGCCGGCCACGGTCTTCTTCGGGCCTTTGCGGGTGCGCCCGTTCGTATGCGTGCGCTGACCGTGCACCGGCAGGCCCCGACGGTGTCGGATGCCCTGATAACAGCCGATCTCGATCTTGCGGCGAATGTCGCCGGCGACCTCGCGGCGCAAGTCGCCTTCCACTTGGAAGTTCGCCTCGATGTACTCCCGCAGCTTGAGCACGTCGTCGTCGCTCACGTCGCGAGCGCGGATGTCCGGGCTGACCCCGGTTGCGGCAAGCAACTCCAGGCTGCGGGTACGGCCGATGCCGTAGATATAGGTGAGCGCGACCTCAAGGCGCTTGTCATTGGGGAGGTCGACGCCGACAAGGCGAGCCATGGTGCGGGCGGTTCCTTTCCGTTGCCGAAGGTGTGGGCACTTCCCGTCCGTACCCGCCCGGGTGCGGCTCCGGCCTTCGGTCCGGAGGAACGCGCGCTGCGGGACAGCGCGCTGGGAAGCGCGGAAGGCGGGCTGTTCAGCCCTGGCGCTGCTTGTGCCGTGGGGTCACCGAGCAGATCACCATGACACGACCGTGGCGCCGGATCACCCGGCACTTGTCGCAGATGGGCTTGACGCTCGGCTTGACCTTCACAGCGTGCCTTTCACGGCGAGATGATCCTGACTTACTTGTAGCGGTAGACGATCCGACCACGGGACAGGTCGTAGGGGCTGAGCTCGACGACGACCCGGTCGCCGGGCAGGATTCGGATGTAGTGCATCCGCATCTTGCCCGAGATGTGGGCGAGAACCTTGTGGCCGTTCTGCAGCTCGACGCGGAACATCGCATTCGGCAGCGGTTCGACGACCGATCCCTCGATCTCGATCGCTCCGTCTTTCTTGGCCATACGGGGGTCGTTCGCCTCCAACAACACGAGCACACAAAAAGGACGGCCCGCGAGCGAGCCGTGGCTGAGTGTACGTCACCGCACGCCCGCACACCAAAAGCAGCTCAGGCGGCGAGCGTACCGACCCCTATGCCGAGCTCGGCGAGCTTGGCCGCCCCCCCGTCGGGTGCGGTCAGTACGAATGGCCCGTCGTCGAGCAACGTGAAGGTGTGCTCGAAGTGGGCAGAGGGGGATCCGTCGAGGGTCACCACCGTCCATCCGTCGTCGAGTTCCCGGGTGGCGTGCGACCCGAGGTTGACCATCGGCTCGATCGCGAGGCACAGACCCGGCACGAGCTTGGGCCCTCGGCCGGGCTTCCCGTAGTTGAGCACGTGCGGGTCCTGGTGCATGTCGGACCCGATCCCGTGTCCACCGTAGTTCTGCACGATGCCGTACCCGTGCGGGGTGATCTCCGCTTCGATGGCGTGACTGATGTCGGACAGACGGCCGCCCAGGTGAGCCGCCGCGAAGCCGACCCACAGCGAACGCTCGCACACGTTCAGGAGCTCCTGCCGCGCCGGCTCGATGTCGCCGACCCCCACCGTCACAGCCGCGTCACCGTGCCAGCCGTCGACGATCGCACCGAAGTCGATCGAGACGACATCGCCCTCGCGCAGCACCCGGTCCGGCTTGGGGATGCCGTGGACGATTTCGTCGTTCACCGACGCGCAGATCACGGCGGGGAAGCCGTGGTAGTTCAGGAACGAGCCGATCGCGCCCGCGTCCTTGAGCACCCGCGCGCCGATGGCGTTCAGATCGGCGGTGGTGACGCCGGGGGCGACCGCCGCACTCATCTGCGCCAGCCCTTCCGCGACCACCAGCCCCGCGGTGCGCATCGTCGCGATCTCGTTGGGTGTTTTCAATTGGATCATCGGAGGCCTTCGTCGAAGTCGCACGGAACTCAGTCGTGGAAGCGGTGCAGCGCGTCGATCGCCCGGATCGTGATGTCATCGACCGGACCGGTCGCGTCGAGACCGACCAGGACCCCACGCCGTCCGTAGAACGCGATGAGCGGCGCCGTCTGTTCCGCGTAGACGTCGAGGCGGTGCCGGATCGTCTCTTCCCGGTCGTCATCGCGCTGATACAGCCTCCCGCCGTCGATGTCGCATATCCCTTCGGTTTCCGGCGGGTCGAAATCGATGTGCCAGACGTGATTGCAACCTTGGCAGGTACGCCGCCCCGACAGGCGCCTGACGACCTCATCGTCGTCCACGACGAGCTCGAGGACGACGTCGAGCTGGCTCGCGTTCACCTCGTGCAGGATCTCGTCCAGAATCCTCGCCTGCGGCACGTTGCGCGGAAACCCGTCGAGGAGGAAGCCGTTCGCCGCGTCGTCCTCGGCGAGCCGGGCCCGGATCATCTCGACCGTGACCTGGTCGGGAACCAGATCCCCGGCGTCCATGAACTTCTTCGCGATGAGCCCGAGTTCGGTACCCGAGGACACGTGCGCCCGGAAGATGTCCCCGGTGGAAATCTTCGGGACCCTCCGCTCCTGCGCTATGAAGTGGGCCTGAGTGCCCTTGCCCGCGCCGGGCGGCCCGACAAGAACAAGGCGCACTAGCGGAGGAAGCCCTCATAGTTGCGCATCAGGAGCTGGCTCTCCACCTGTTTGACGAACTCCAGCCCGACCCCGACAAGGATCAAGACGGTGGTCCCACCGAAGGGGAACTGTGCCCCGTTCGTGACGCCCAACGCGATGATCGGCAGCACGGACACGGCACCGAGAAAGATCGCGCCCGGTGTGGTGATCCGCGACAGCACGTGATCGAGGAACTCGGCCGTGGGACGCCCGGGGCGAATGCCCGGGATGAAGCCTCCGTACCGCTTCATGTTGTCGGCCTGCTCGGTCGGATTGAAGGTGATCGCCACGTAGAAGTAGGTGAAGAACAGGATCAGCACGAAGTAGATGAGGATGTACAGCGGATGGTCGCCGCGGTACAGGAACCGTTGGTAGAACCGGTCGAAGGTCGCGTTGTTCCAGACTTGGTCGAGCAGCGCCGGCAACTGCAGCAGCGAGCTCGCGAAGATGATCGGGATCACGCCGGCCTGGTTGATCTTCAGCGGGATGTACGTCGACGAGCCGCCGAGCACCCGCCGGCCGACGACGCGCTTCGCGTATTGCACCGGGATCCGCCGGTCGGCCTGCTGGACGAAGATCACCGCCATCACGATGAGCAGGCCGAGCACCAGGATCACCGTGAAGACAGGTGCGCCGGAACCCTGCAGGATGCTGTTGCCCTCGCTCGGCAGGCGGGAGGCGACCGAGGTGAAGATCAGCAACGACATCCCGTTGCCGATGCCCTTGTTCGTGATGAGTTCACCGAGCCACATGATCACGCCGGTCCCGGCGGTCATCGCGATGACGAGGACGCCGATCGCGAAGACCGACTGATCGGGGATGATCGCCTTCCCGTCGCACCCCTGGATCAGCCGACCCGAGCGCGCGAGGGCGATGATGCCGGTCGATTGCAGGACGGCGAGAGCGATCGTCAGGTAACGCGTGTACTGCGTGAGTTTGGCCTCTCCCGCCTGACCCTCCTTCTTGAGGGTGGCCAGTCGCGGGATCGACGTTCCGAGCAGCTGGATGATGATCGAGCTGGTGATGTACGGCATGATGCCGAGCGCGAAGATCGACAGCTGGAGCAGCGCCCCGCCGCTGAACAGATTGATGATCTGCGTGACGCCGCTGTTGTCCGCGCCGCTCACACAGTCATGCACGGCCTGCGTGTTGACGCCGGGGCCCTGGATGGATGACCCGAGCCGGAACAGGGCGACGATCCCGAAGGTGATCGCGAGCTTCTTGCGCAGGTCCGGCGTCCGGAAAGCTCGCAGCATCGCGGTGAGCACGAGCTCCTCCAGGCTTTCGACTCCGAACGGACACAGCCGGACCGATCAGGCGGGAATTCACACGACGACCGCTCCTCGTGAAGCGGGTCGCCTGTGCGAACTGTAACAGTCGGATGATCGGCCCCGACCCCTAGGACGTTGAGGCGCTGCCCCCCGCGGCGAGGATCTTCTCGCGCGCCGAGGCCGAGAAGGCCTGTGCGCTCACCTGCACGGCGACGCCGATATCGCCGGTCCCGAGCACCTTGACGGGCTGGTCGGCCCGGACTGCGCCCTTGGCCACAAGACCGGCGACCGTCACCTCGCCGCCCTCGGGGAACAGCGCGGCCAGGCGGTCGAGATTGACGACCTGGTACTCGGTGCGGAACGGGTTCTTGAAGCCCTTGAGCTTGGGCAGCCGCATGTGCAGCGGCATCTGGCCACCTTCGAACCGTGCCGGCACGTTGTGCCGCGCTTTCGTGCCCTTGGTGCCACGCCCGGCGGTCTTGCCCTTGGATCCCTCACCGCGCCCCACCCGCGTCTTGGGCGTTCTTGCGCCCGGCGCCGGGCGCAGGTGATGAACCTTGAGCTGGCCCTCCTTGGGTCCGGAACTCGCCACTTACTCCACCTCCTCGACTGCCACCAGATGGTGCACGGTGGCAACCATCCCGCGGATCTCGGGACGGTCCTCCTTGAGAACGACATCTCGCATCCGCTTGAGCCCGAGCGAGCGCAAGGTCTGGCGCTGGCTCTGGGTTCCGCCGATGCCGGATTTGGTCTGGGTCACCTTCAGTCGGGGCACCGGGCTCACGCCCCGACCGGTAGCGCGGCGGCCGTCGCAGCCGCGGCACTCGCCGCGGACC
>CAXTUZ010000029.1:10272-16464 GCA_964247525.1 uncultured bacterium | reverse complement strand
GCATGTGAACTCGGGGGCGCGGACTAGAAAGAATGCAGTAAGGTGGTTCGCGACGGCATTACTGAGCGCGGTGTTTATCTGCTGCTGAGTGTTGTCGCCGCTATTTTCTGCCATCATTTGCAGACCCTTTGATTCGGCGAGACCCGTAAGGTAATCCACGGTTGCAGTTTGCTCGCCCCAAGTTCCATAGACGACAGTTTGGGTATCTGAGATACTTTTTACTTGGCGATCAAAATCGTAACCACGCTGGACCTCGCCGTTAACTTCTGCACTCGAGGTGCCGTTGAGGTTGTCAGCAGTAGCGGATAAAAAGTCTCCTGTGCGCATTCCGAATGATGGATAAAGCACTGCGATTCTTCCCGTGTACCCAGCGCTACGGAGCGCGGTGATCTGCCAGTTTTGGTAATCGACCAAGTTGTCGAGGTACCAAGTCAGGAATTTGCCAGCCTCTCCATGAGGTGAGGCGTCTCCTGGCTTCCATCCAGGGACCGGATTGGTGCGGGACGCGTTGGCATCAAATGCCCAGTAAAGGTTCTCGATCTTGCCGTCCGGTTTGAACTGATAAGGGTAGCTAAGTTCGCCCCAGATGCCACCGCCGGTGCGGATGACCACGAAGTTCGAGCCGAGGGTGGCGATCACCTCTTCCAAATAGGCTTGCGCGAGAGGCCGATATTCGGTGCCAAATACCAAGTTGGGTACCGGATGGCTTACGTAGGCATCGCCGTTCTGGTCTACAAACTGGGCGCCCGGCTGGGCTAAAAACCAGTCAGGCGCGTCTTGCATGCCGGTATTCAAAGAAACGAGGAGCCCCTGCGCCCGAAGCGCACCTACTTGATCTGCGATCGAACGGAGGTAGCCCCGATCGAAGACCCCGGCCCGAGGCTCCGCGCTGCTCCATGACATCTCCACAACACCTACCGTCACGCCCGCTGACTTCGCCAACGCAAGCCCACTCGCGCTGTACGGCCCCACCAGACCAAGCTGCAAACCCTGCACAGGCACCGCCCTAGCAAAAAGGATCCCTAGAGTCGCCAAGGTGCCAACGACAACGCAGAGAACGATTCGAGAAGCACGGCGCCGTAACCTTCGCATCACAGTGCCCTCGTCCCCTGACGATGCCAAGGCGGCACTGAACTCGACCCCGCTAGCTTCGCAGCGACGGAGTATCAAGCCTCTCGATTGCGGCTAGAAGTTGCTCCGCGACTAGCTTATGCCCTACTTCATTCAGGTGACAGCGATCGTGCAGGTAATGATCCCACTTTGAAACAACCGGTTCGGTCGCGACGTACACAGCGTGAGCATGCTTTGCGACCAGCGCTTGAACGATTGCGTCGAACTCGACACGTTTAGCTTCACTCCTCGGGAAGCGTCGTTCGTCAATCGGCTGAAGTCCGACGAGAAAAACGCGGGCCGTGCGGATCGCAGAGTCTCCCAAAAGCGCGTTTAGACAGGATTCGAACTCCGCCGCAGATAATCTTTGATACCCACCAGTTAGTCCTATCGCTAGACGCTTCACAATAATCTTGGCGGCGGATGTTATGCGTTGGCGCTCGCGTCGTATTCGCCGTGCCGAGAAGTACGGGCGCGGCTCGAGCCCGGCAACGCCTCGCCAGCTGCGCGGGCCGAACCTTCCCAGTAATCGCTCAACCGCTCTGCTCGGATGCACCATCGAATCGGCGCCGCCTACGCCCATAACGATGAAGTCGGGATGAAAATTAGCGACGGTGCCAAGTTGAGGAAGTAAATCGCTCACGAGTTGAGTTGTACGCGCGAGCTGAAGGACTTCTTGGCTGGCGAGTCGTTCAGCGACAAGTACGCCATATGACATTCCGCGGACACCCAGCCCAGCTGGGTGGCTATCACCAAGAATTGCTATCCTTGGGCGCCGAGCCGACGCGGCAGAGAGACATGAGAAGCTAGAGTGTTGAGCTCGAAGATTCACATCCTGCCCTTCGTGTTACCCGACCAATAGCTAGATCAAGAGAGGGCAGTAAGAAGCGGGGTTAGCTGCGCAGCAACAAACGAGTGTCCAGCGTCACTCGGATGATTGAAGTCTGTGCCGGCGTTTGTTGGATCAGCCTGATTGCCGGCGTAGCCCATCTTCGCCCAGGCGTTCCAACTCCCATGGAACAAAGCGCCAACGTCGAGCACCGCCGCGCCATAGCTTTGCGCGAGCCCGATGATCCGTGACTTATACTCGCCAAAAAGCCTAAATCGATCTGCGGTTACGTTTCCGACCGGGAATAGGAAAAGAATATCAGTGCTTCCTCGCGCATCGCCGCCATATGTATTGTTCATCACACCCGCGAGATAGCTTTGAATATTCTGTATCCAGACGTCAGCCGGGGTGCCGGAAGGGTAAGATGGGTCAGCGCCGACTATGTCGTTTCCGCCGAGCTCGTAAATAATCAAGTCTGCCGGATTTTGCCATCCGCCCGCGTACGTTCCCGAGTAATATGGCGGGTCGGTGTTCGCCGTGGCCCGAGATATTAGGCCGGGGAATGAGAAGTTATCCATTCGCACGCCGTTGGATCCCAATCCCTCGACCCCGCAGATCGACGTTCCCAGCCCAGACGAGGAGTTATATCCCCCGCTAATGCTCCAGTAATGCACATCGAACCTGTTGTTTGGCGCGGTGAAGGTTACATGTGCGGGCGCGTAGGACGTTCCGACGGCAACGGTGCCCACGGAGACTCCGTCGATACTCACACTGAACGGAGCTCCGCCGTCGTAGTACCATATACCTAACTGCAGGCCGTCAATGTAGTTTGCAAGAGTAGCGCCACTAATATTACACATTAGGCTTCCGGCACCCGGGCCATAGACGTATGGAGGGACCTGTGGCGTCCAACCCGCGGACTCCTGCCAAACGTTTGCTGTAACATTCTTGTAATAACTAGGCACCCCGGACAGCGGATTATAAATAACTGAGGCCGAGTGAGCCTGGCTCTGAAAGCCACTTCCACCGTTGCCCGCAAGAGCCGTAAGGCTCTTGCGAAGAATCTCAGGCCAAGATGTACTCACCAAGTTCGACGCCCAGTACCCGAAGCTGACCGAGTCACCTAATACTGCGCACACTGCCAGGCCACGGCCAGCCTTCGCTTGGTTTAGCTTCGCACGCCAATTTTGCCCCCAGTCGGTTGGTACATACCAGCCTGTCGACCCGTTCAGCTGAATAGCTACGCTCGACGGCGTTCCGAGAGCCGCGGGGACGGCCGCCGCCGCGAGGGTCATTCCATCTGTCGCGCCCGA
This sequence comes from uncultured bacterium, assembly GCA_964247525.1. Lineage (GTDB taxonomy): Bacteria > Actinomycetota > Actinomycetes > Mycobacteriales > CAJCIY01 > DASYGP01. The sequence goes on along the minus strand of CAXTUZ010000029.1, from coordinate 13,212 downwards.
GCGCGTGAGCACGGGATCGGGCGACGGCTTGAGGACGCTAGCTGCAGCAACGACCGCGCCCCCTTGTGCAAGCCTTCTTCGACTAATTGGCATGCCCCACTGCATCATCAGACCCCAATCTACGGTACATAGGCCCAATATCGCTGTCGACCCGGTCGGAGGCTGGTACCGCGACACAGATGGTACCATCTGTGTCGCTGACGATCGAGATAAAAGTTTAACGCCGCTTCCAACCGTTTGTGCCCGCATGTTTGCACATCGGGGTTCGAAAAAGCCTTTGCCTCAATGAGGAAGTAAACGGTAAGGCAGCACATAATGCGCCTTCAGGCACTTTGGGCACAGTGAGGAGGAGAAGTTGGAACCTTCGGCCACATCATGCTCGGAGCCGCTCTTGCCAGAGAGTCCCCGTGTGGCAATACTCGGCGATAGCCTGGTAGCAGGGTACGGCGTCAGGGGGAGATCATACGCCCAACTTGTCGCCGAACGACTCGGCGCCAGCGAGATAGTGAACCTCGCGAGGAGCACGTACACTGTACTCAACGCGGTCCAACGACTAACGAGATTGCACACTTTCGCGCCGGATCTGGTAATCGTGTCCGTTGGCGGTAGTGAGGCGCTCGTGCACGCGGGTGCGAGGGTGCAGCATCTTGTTGAACGCTACGCACCCAAGAGCTGGCGTGGTGTTGAAGGCCTTGAACCTAAACCCCGCTTCGCCCGGAAGCGATCGACGCGATACCGTGAAATTTTCACTACGACAATAAAGCTGGTCATCAAGCACGTCGGTGTGCGAATCACTGGGGGCTACCGGCGAATGGAGCCGGGGCCTTTCGCTGAGGCTTTTGAAACCTTGATGAAAGGCTTGCACGGTCTTGACTGCGTGGTGTTAGTCGTCGGCTTTTATCCCACAGACGACCGGCTGTGGCCGCGGACCAACGCAAGCAGCATCGCGTACGAGTCTGCCATACGGCGGAGCATTCAGAATTACGACCACGTAATATTCTTTGACCCGAAGCAGGTCGCGCTCACCTGGAGCGACTTCATGGCGGACCGCATCCATTTTAACGAGTTAGGCCACGCGAAAGTCGCGGACGAGGTGATTGAGGTACTGAAGCGCTCTTGTGCCCAGCGCGGGGGCGTGAGTAGCGATGATTAAAGTGAGTAGCGATGATTGAATTATGTTGCGTATAGGTGTAGATGGCAGAGTTCTTGAAGACCGCTATCATGGCATCGGCCGGATTACCGAATCATTGCTTCGACAATTCGTGGGCCTGAAAGATATCGAGGTCGTTGTCTTCTTGCGAAAAGACCCCGATGTGGGTCGCGTTGATCCGATGGCGCTCACGCGCGAACTGGGACACTCGGCTGCGGTCTTCGATTATCCTTTGACGTCGGTGCGCCAATTCCTTTGCTGGCCTCATACGTTGCGTTCCGCTAATGTCGATGTCGCAATCTTCCCATACAACCTAGGCGCTTCCTTGTTCGGCTCGGCCCGGAGGTATTCTGTAGTACACGACTGCATCATGGAGGGGCAACGCACATTTGCGCCAAATGCACGGACGAGACTCTTATACATGGTGCTCACGGCGGCCGTTGTTCGCCGGACCCATGTCCTGACGCCGAGCGCAACTTCGGCGCTGGCGATCGAGCGCGCCTATCGCGTAAGGGTATCCCCTGAACACATCATTCCTTGGGGCGTGGACACATCTTTCGGCATGAGGCTACCTTCAAAGCCGGCCATCGGCGGTGTATTCCTTCCAGATAAGTATTATTTGCACGTAGGCGCCCGGCGGCCTCACAAAAACGTTGCCACAATTGTCCGAGCTCTTAGCCTTCTTCCCGAAGACGAGCACCTGGTATTAGTTGGCTCCCTCGATGCGCGATTCCGTGACCCGGTTCCCGATATAGCACGATCACTAGGGGTTAATGGCCGACTTATTCATTTTCCGAGTGTTACTGAAGAAGATCTCTTAGCCCTTTACGCCGGCGCTAGGGCGTTTCTCTACCCCTCGCTGGACGAAGGTTTCGGGCTTCCGTTGTTAGAGGCAATGGCGGCCGGCCGGCCGGTAATTGCAAGCGATATACCGGTCTTCAGAGAAGTCGCAGCTACGGCGGCAATCCTGGTTCCTCCGCTAGTCCCAAAAGCCTGGGCCGACGCAGCGCGGGCTCTTGACGACCCCGTCCGGCGACAGCAGTTGGTTTCGGAGGGGCTTCGCGCGGCGAGCGATGCATCGTGGCCGACGGCGGCCGCGTTACTCTTGGCGGCTCTCGGAACCTAAGTTTTTCAGTTTTCGCAACATACTGTTAACCGGCTGTCGCGCGCCCGGAAACTTCAGGCTCTTACAGTGACCATAGTGCGAAGCTTGGTCGCACAGAGTGATCGCATGGTTCGTTGAACTTATGGCAGGCGCGGGTTGTACTCGTTCAGGAGCTAGTACTTCCCGTCTGCGACCGGCGACTTCAATCTTTATGCTACGAGGGGCCATGGCTGAAGAATCAAAGCTGGACATGGTGAGCGCCGACATGGTGAGCGTTATTGTCCCGACTCGCAACGAGGCTGGGAACGTCTGCGAACTTTATCTGCGGATCGTCGAGGCCATGACCAACATGGTGTGGGAGCTGCTGTTTATAGACGACTCGGACGATGACACCGTCCAAGTTCTCGCTGGGCTCGCCGCGCGCGATGCCCGCGTTAGATATGTTCATCGGGGCAATGGCGACCGGTCAGGGGGGTTAGGCGGAGCGGTCCTGCTTGGCTTTTGTGAGGCTAAGGGGGAGCGGATTGTCGTGATGGATGGAGACTTGCAGCATCCCCCCGCACTTCTTCCGGAACTGTTGCAGTCCGTATCTTTCGACTTCGACATTGCCGTCGCTAGCCGATACGTCGCGGCGGCATCGAGCGGCGGCTTAAGTGGCTTGTTTCGCGTCTTCGCTTCACAATGG
>CAXTUZ010000029.1:9412-10262 GCA_964247525.1 uncultured bacterium | reverse complement strand
GTCGGATGCTTTCCTTTGCTGTGTTACCGGAATCGCGGGTCACTACTGATCCGCTCGCAGGATTCTTTGCGTTAAGACGGCACGTAGTCGCCAGCGCGCCGCTCCGGCCGGATGGCTACAAGATCCTGTTGGAAATCTTGATCCGTGGGAGATGGACAAATATTGTTGACGTACCCTATGAGTTCGGGGCTCGCCGAGCTGGACATTCGAAGTCAAATCTTGCCGAAGCAATGCGGTTTCTCCGACATGTGGGCTCACTACGACGTGCTCGGCGAGCGCCGGCTCCAAGGCTGCCAGCCTGGAGCTCGAGCTCTGCGCCCGCGGAGGTCTTGAGCGACGGGCTACAGCCGAGCGGCGCCGAGAAGCAAGCCTTACGGATTCTCATATTTACCTCCGAAGTCGCGCCGGTGGTGAGCGGTATCGCAACATGTATGAACAACCTTCGCCGCACGCTGACCGATCGCGGACACATTGTTTCAGTTGTGAGCAGGGCGGACTTTCCTAGATTTGTTCGGCGTGAGCTTCGGCTATCCGCATTCATCTTTGCATGGCCCCGATTTCGACGTACACTTCACGATTACGATCTCGTGAACATACATGGTCCGGTTCCGTCGATGAGCGAGGCACTGTTGCTGCTCATGCAAACTTTGGGAAGAACCCGTCGCCCCGCGATTGTATACACGCACCACTGTGATCTTGCTATTCCACGATTAGTGACGTTCTGCTCAATCTACAATGCGCTTACCCGAAGAGTGGCGCGGCTTGCCGACGCAGTTCTCGTTAGCACTGAGGACTACGCCGAAAAGTTCCACTCGCGTCACGGGTCCCATGTAGAGGTAATACCCTGGGG
>CAXTUZ010000029.1:7416-9402 GCA_964247525.1 uncultured bacterium | reverse complement strand
GGATATGGCGGGAAGAGTTCAATCGCGGCATTCGCGGAAAGACGGACCGTTACGGGTGCTGTTTGTGGGCCAATTGCGTTCTTACAAAGGAGTCCAAGTGCTCTTGGACGCCGTAACCGATCTTGACTCGGTGGAAGTGACTGTGATCGGCGACGGGCCGCAGCGGGCCGCGCTTGAGGTGCGGATAACTGAGGCGGCGTTACATAATGTGACGCTTGTCGGAAGGGTGTCCGACACGGAGCTTTGGGAGGCGTATAGCAGTCACGACGTCGTTGTCCTACCAAGCCTTACGAACGCGGAGGCATACGGGCTGGTTCTTGCGGAAGGAATGGCAGCTGGCTGTGTTCCGGTCGCATCCGACTTGCCAGGCGTGCGCGCGGTGGCGGGACCCACTGGCGTTTTAGTGCGTCCCGGGGATGCGGGAGATCTCCGGTCGGCGCTAAGCCAGTTGTCGGTCGACAGAGCGCGCTTGGAGCGCTTAGCTCAAGCGTCGAGCGCCCGCGGAGGATCCATGTCGGTTGAGACGGTTGCCGAGCGCCACGAGGACGTTTTCAGCCGCGTCCTTAGCCGTGTGGATTCGCAGCACGCGGAGTCGGCGTTGCCGCCCGGCTGGGAGAGCCCTAACCATCTACTCAGTGAACTCGCAAACAGACTCGAGCTCGGTCGCGCAAGCATCTCACTTGCGCAACTTGACTCACGAAAAAGCGCGGCCCGCATTTGGCATCACGGCGTGGACGCCTCGCGTGTCCGCGACGCTCCGATTCTCCGGTACGTCGCGGCGCGGAGTCAACCACTGCTCCTACACGAGCGCCAATTAGCCGAGCCGGATCTAGGGCGCCTGTTGCAGCGCCCAGAACTGACTTCGTCAATCGTAGTACCGCTTCGCCGCACGGGCCGCGGCGTATCTCTCCTAAGCGTTGCGACGACCGCGTCAGCGCGAAGCTCGCTCGACTCGACACACCTCGCGATGATCTTGGATCTCCTAGACAAAGGTGGGCGTTCCGCTGCGTAGCATTAGTGCCGTCGACATCGGCTTTGTCACCAAAGGCCGCTGCTCCGTTCGACGTCCCGGAGGCTGCGGCCGGTCGTCATCATATTTCGAAGATCGCGAACGTACCTAGATGTGCGCGAAGACGCGGGGCCGGCGAAGTTAGAGGTGATCGCGCTGACCGGCAAGATCCTTTGGTCGCCCCACTCGTCTGGCGCCCCCGGAGCGTCCTCTATACTCGTCATTACTTAACGACGAGGTGGTATAGAATCGACGCCATAGGTGACCGTCCGGCCGAGATCTGGGATCGCCGAGTATCTGCGGTGGCCGGAAACACACGCTCGCATCTAAAACCGGACCTCATGCGTCAGGTCTGGCGGTGGGTCGACCGTCACGCGCGATTGATCTTGTTGCTGGGAAGCCTATTGACGTCCGCGGTCTATCTACTTGGCCTCACGCGGGCCCCTGACTTTGGTATTGACGAATCGTTTTACGCTCTCGCTGGCCAGCATATCGGCGCCTACAACGAGGTTACGTTCGTGACCGACCCAATTCGCGTTCATCCTCCGCTATTCTTCCTGTCGGTAGGGGGCTGGCTGGCGATAAATGGTAAACTACATGCGCCTATTCTCGAGGCAATTCATGTCGCGCGCTATTTGGACGGGCTTTATGACGTAGCGTCGGTGTTGCTCGTTGGAATACTCGCGAGGGCCTGGTCGTCCGCTCGGGAGTCCCCCGACAGAGGACGGCTACTGATCGGCGCACTCTTTCTTACCATCTTCAATGGCTTCTTGCTCCGATTCGGCCGTGCAGCGCTAATTGAACCCATGGGATTAGCGGCGGGTCTGCTGTCGCTAGTCGTGGCTTGGCAAATGCGGAACGCACGGATTTGGCTTTACGCTACGACTGTAGGTGCGTTCTGCGGGATCGCTTTGCTAATCAAGGAGCCGCTACTATTTATCGTGGCTGCTCCTCTGGCGGCTGCGCTTCTTCAACGT
>CAXTUZ010000029.1:0-7406 GCA_964247525.1 uncultured bacterium | reverse complement strand
TGGCAGGGCTGATCTGGCTGTCTTTTCCGTTATGGGAGCTCGCTAACGGCGATTGGCACCAATTCTTCTCTACTCAGACGGTTAGCGTGCGGCGCCTCGTTGGCCTGCTTCAAGTCAGCGGCCTCAACCGTTCAGGCGCATCTCCCGCGGCCGCACTCCGAGAAACATTCTGGCAGTACGCGGACGCCTACGTAACCTTCGCGGTAGGTGCGGTGGTTCTCGTCACGGGCCTTTCGGCCGCGGTCCGTCATCCACGGCGGCTGGACCCCGGAACCGCGCAGCTGCTCGGACTCGGGATCTTTTCCTACGGATTCCTTCTGTACAGTTTTACCGTCGGCCAAGCGAATGAGCAGCTTACCGTCTACAGCGTTCCGGCGTCTGCGCTGCTTGCATTCAGCTACCGAGCTGTTCGCATACCAAGCGCCAACAACTCCAGAAGACCGCGACGCGCGATGGAGTTCGCACTCTCGCTGAGCTGTATCGTCGCTATCGCGATCGGAGTAGCCTCATGGGCACTTATCTTTGTTGTGCAACGCGATGATGCCACAGCAAGGATTGAACGATACATAAGCACAAACCTGCCCGCCTGTGCGCCAATAAATGCGACGGGAGACACGTTTCACTGGGCTGTCACGCTGCGAACGAATGAAGTAACCGGGTTCGGATCTGGCCCAGATGCACTCGCGCACGGCGTGCACATATTCTTGGTTTCACCTAAAGACGCGGAATTCGGCTACGGCGCGAGCAATCCGGGACTAAACAAATGGATTGAAGACAATGGGCGGCTTGTGTTCCTCTTACGGAGCCACACCAATCGGAGCCTCGGAGTTTGGCTTGTGGGAAATCCGGTCACGCCCGACGGCCAAACACTCCCGGCTTGCGTCTCAGCAATTCCGGTCCCCCGTGACGTTGCTCCCGCTTCGCGATTCTTAGAATTCTTCTCGGTAGCGCTCGCTGTCGACACCTCGCTTGGTTTAGGCGGATGGATGGTTATTCGGCGCCGAGGGCGTGCCGGTGCAGAATAGGGAGATTCAAGCCGGCGGCACGCAACGCCATGCCGCTGGTTTATTGGCACTAGGCGGCGTTCTGGCGGGCGGGATGAACTACGCCTACGCCCTTTGCTTGACTTACCGTTTGCCGACCTCGCAGTACGCCATATTCGCTGGGGCTCAGTCGCTGGTATTGATCAACGGCGTAATTGGCAGTGCGGGGGTGCCCTGGGTGTTGGCGAGAGAAACAGCGGCCGCAGATAAGGCTCGCGATCCGAAGCGATTCGAAGAAGCGGTTACCTTCGCCTTTTGGGCAAATCTAACGATTGGGCTTATCTCGGCAGTGATAGTCGCCGGGCTGGTCCTTATATTTGCAAATTGGAATGACGCTCTCCTTGTCGGAGCGACCGTACTGGTGTTGGCGACTGGCTCGACCGGTCTCGGAGTGATGCAAGGTCGCGGTCGGACGTCAGCGATGTCAGCTGTGATCGTAGCCGAGGTGATGGTGAAACTCTTGGTCGGACTGTTTATAGTGTTCGGCGTCGGTAACACAGCGGGCGGAGCGCTTCTTGGGATCTTGGCTGGCGGGTGTGTATTATTGGGAACGCTTCCGAGTAACATTCGGCACGTGAAGTTCCCGCGCAGGTTGCACACCAACGCAGCTTTATGGCATTCCGCGGCCCGGATCGGCGGCCTTCAAGTAGGAGTCGGCATAATGTGCTCGTTAGACACCTTTCTAGCGGCCTCTCTCGCTGCCGTGAGGGGAAATGGAGCGACGTACCAAGTGGCGTCGACATTCGGGAAGGTGCCGCTCTTTATCTCTTCCGCGGTATCAGCCGCGGTCTTTCCGACGTTAGCGGGGCCGAGTGCTGGCCAACGGCGAGTCGAGGCTCTTCGTACATACGGACTCGTGGCCGCGTTCATCTGGCTTACGCTGCTGACCATCCCCTCTGCGCTCGTAAGGAACATCTTTCCTTCAGACTACGGGTCGGTAGCGCGCTGGTTGCCGTACGCTGCTGCCCTTGGTGTCGCACTCGGACTCTTGAACTTGTTAACTACTTTTGTGCAGAGCAATCCACCGCTGCCGAAGAGAGGCACGGCTCTCGGCGGGCTGGTTATTGTCCCCGCGGTACTCATTATGGTCGGCGGGATCGTCGCGGGCGCTGAAACACACGGGCTACTTGGGGTCGCCGTCGGCGGACTCGCTGCTGCGTGGTTATCCGTGCTTGCATTCGTTGTCCAACCGGGCGAGTTCAAACCGGCGTTACGAGCCCTTCGCGGTGCGATCCACCCGCCGCGAAACGTTGTACTGCTGGTGGCGTTCCTGCTTCCGATGACGCTCGCCCGGCAAACGCCCATACTTTGGGTACCAACCGCCACGGTCACGGGCCTAGCTCTCTTGCCCGCCGCGTTTCCCGAGTTTAGGCCTGTTAGGCGCTCTCGTTGGCCGGGCTGGGGCACGCGGCGTGGGTCGTGAGGCCACGATCGACGCTGAACCAGCCAGTCGAGTGAGTTGCTTTGAGGGTCGTCAGCTGAGATTCCTGGACTGGCCGAGAGATCGGCGGTCCTAATCGACGCACAGTGGAGGAGCAGATGTCTGATGATTTCGAGAAGGCCGTCGTAGGCCCTGACGAAGGGATTAACGCATGCGTCTAGCCCGGATGGCCGCAGTAATGTGTGTCTCCGTGATGCTTGGCGCGTGCAACGTCACTTCATCAGATCACCCTCGTAAAAGCGGTGCGATGGACGACAAAATGTCCAAGCGGGCGGTCGCGACAACAGCTCTTGGTTGGGACCGGAACGGAGGTAACGACCTTCTAGAATCGTTCGCGCTGGACACGCAAGCGATTTACGCAACAAGCACAACCGCGAGCCGGTCGGGCTTGCTGAAGGCTTGCACCGACTTGAGAACGGATGCACTGACTGGCCAACGATACGATCCCATGCCAAATAGGGCGGCGCAGGCGGACTGGGCGAAGGCGCTTGCCGAATACCTTGTGGCTAGCGGTGATTGTGTTGCCGCGGTCCGGCGGGATGAGACGGACACGACTCTACTTGGAAGGGCCGCCGCGGAGATCGCGCGTGGTAAAGCTGCTGTCAATAAGGCGACCTCCGCACTGGTTTCTGGGGCGGCTGGATGACAGCGCGGTCGAACTCTGGGGAAGCTGCAGCTTGGCGTCACTGATGAACCCCCGGGCGCTAAACTTCGCAGCAGCGCCAGGACCACGGGATTGAGGTAGCCGACGGGCTGGCCCGCAACGAGGCGGAGAAAGTTCCCTGCCGTTCGGATCGGCGAATCATTCCGAAGCGTCCTTCGAGATAGCGCGCCGCGCTCGCCGCACAACCGGGCAACACACCTCCGCGACGTTCTCGCCCTCGCGTCGGTTGGGGTGAGAGACCCCCATATGTTGGCGGCTCACATCCACCAGCTGGCGATCAAGACCCTCCGCCGCCGTCCCGAAGACTTCAGACATGTGGAAGAACGTGGCCATCGCCAGCGGAATCGGTCTTGCCGTGCTGAGCAGTGGGGGCGTCGCGCTGGCCGCGACGGACCCGGGCGCGGCGAAGGCGGTCAGGCAGCTCGCCCACCACTCGGGCAAGCACCACGGCCGCGGGTACAGCGACTCGCCGCACGCGTCCTGGACACGCAGGGCAACGGCCAGAAGGGCTCACCGAAGTTCGTCGACCACGAGCGGATCCGCGGAACCGTCGGTGACGTGACCCCCGAGTCGATCACCGTCGTCTCGCTCGACGGTTTCAAAGAAACCTTCGCGATCACCAAGGCGACTCAGTTCACCGCGCCGGTGGTCAAGGAGAAGCAGCCGGTCAAGAAGGGCGTAGCCGGGGCCAATGTGGGCGATCAGGTCCTCGTCGTCGGCACCGGCCCCGAGAAGTTGACCGCCGATCTCATCACCGACGCCGGTCCCGCCCCGAAGGGCGCGGAGCTCGGCTAGGCGATCTCAGCGCCCGGAGACACGGCGGTCTCCCGCGCTATCGATTCGCCCGGCCCGCGCACCAGCCCGACGATCGCGATTAGCAGGAACCACAGCATGCACAGCGCGAGCGGGATGGATTCGATCGCGCCGATCCCGCCGAGCACGCCAAGCCAGTCGAGATAGGCGACCCAGCTCGGTACGCTGCGCGCTGTCCGCAGTCCGATGGCGAGGAATGCGATGAGCGCAGCAAGCGACAATCCGACGCCCACGAGCATGTCGGGATGAACGTGTCCATGACCACCCGCGCGGTGTCACCGCTCGGAACCGGCTCGTTCCCGATGCTGATCGCGCCGCCGATCGAGGCGTAAATGAGACTGCCGATCGCCATGCACGCCGCGGCGAGCACGCCCAGACCGGCGACCGCGGCGCCGGCGATGTCGTCAGCCAGCAATCGGTGGAGCCAGCTGGTGAACCAGATCAGCGCGAGCGCCGCGAGAACAAGAAGGTAGGCACTCAGCACCAGAGCGTGACGGTGCCCTCTGTTGGAGAGGTACTGACGTACTTCGCGGCCGCGGTGGCCTGAGTGTCCTTCTTCTTCTCGGGCGAATGTGCGAACGCCGTGAGCATGCCAGCGCGGCGTCGGAGAGTCGAGGGCCCTGCGGCCCGGCTAACTGCGCGAGCGACTGCCCCCGGTGAGCAGGTGCGCGATGGCGACGATCACGGCGAGGATCAGTCCGAGCCACAGGATGTGCAGCACGAAGCCGAGACCACCGAAGATGAGGAACAGCAGCAGCGCGATGATGAGCAACATGAGCGCAACGTACTCGCGCGCCGCAGTTAAGTCCTCAAAGTAGGAAAAGCGCCACGGCCGCCGCGACGCCCGCGACTGCGAGGACGTAGCCGAGCCAGTGCGCGAAATGGGCCGTGGGGAGAGGTACACCGCTGCGCATCGCGCGGTCGACGGCGATCCAGCGCGTACGTGCCGTCACGAGCATGCCGACGCCCGCGACGATCAGGCCCACCCCGATGACGCGTCGCAGCACCAGCGCGCCGGCATCGGGGAGTGCGCCGGCAACGGCGACGCCGGCCGCCAGCAGGGCGAGCCCTGTCCGGAGGTACGCCAAGTACGTACGTTCCGCGGCGAGGCTCATGCGGTAGTCCGGCTCCGGCCCGCCGCCCCCGGTCTCCGTCACGCGCTCAGTCTGCCGGACTCCACGCCTCCTACGATGACCCATGCCCAGCGGAGCGACGCGTGAGTTCGTCCTTCCCACCGGCAACGAAGGTGTGCTCCCGAGCCAGCACCTGCACGCGGCGATCGACGCCGGGATCATCGACGCCGGTGACTTCACGATCCCGCGGGAGAACGTGCAGCCGGCGAGCGTCGACCTTCGGCTCGGCGAGGTGGCGTACCGGATCCGGTGCAGCTTCCTGCCCGCAGGCCACACCGTGGAGGAGCGGGTCAAGGAGTTCGTCGTCGACGAGATCGACCTGCACCGCGGCGGCGCCGTGCTGGAGACGAACCGGCCGTACCTGATCCCGCTGAAGGAACGGCTGGCGCTGCCGCCGGAGGTCCGGGGTCGCGCCAACCCGAAGAGTTCCACCGGCCGCGCGGACGTGTTCACCCGGGTCATCACCGACGGGAGCTCGCGCTTCGACGACGTCGCCGCCGGCTACCACGGGGGCCTGTACCTCGAGGTCGTGCCACTCTCCTTCCCCATCCGGGTACGGGAAGGCCTTTCACTCAACCAGCTCCGGCTCGCGGTGGGCCGCGCCCACCTGACCGACGACGAGGTACGCGCCCATCACCAGCGCGAGCCGATGCTGTTCCGCGGCGACGAGGCGGTGCCGACCGCCGATCTAGCTCTCTCGCAGGGACTTTTCCTCGGGCTCGACCTGCGTGGAACGGCGGACGGCCGGGTCGGCTACCGCTCGCGGCAGAGCGCGCCGCTCCTCGACCTCACCCAGATCCGGCAGGCCGATCCGGACCAGTTCTGGGAGCACGTACGCCGTGAGGACGGCGACCGCATCATTCTCAACCCGCGGAACTTCTACCTCCTCATGTCCCACGAGGCGGTCAGCATCCCGCCGTCGCTCGCGGCCGAGATGACCGCGTACGACCCCACCAGCGGCGAACTCCGCACGCACTACGCGGGATTCTTCGACCCGGGTTTCGGTTACGACCCGCAGCGGCGGTTCCACGGATCGACGGCCGCGCTCGAAGTGCGGGCCCACGACGTGCCGTTCATGGTCGAGGACCGCCAGCCGGTCTGCAAGCTGACCTTCGAGCGGATGCTCGAGGTGCCCGAGGTCCTCTACGGCCAGGGCATCGGCTCCAATTATCAGCGTCAGACCGAGACGCTGGGCAAGCACTTCCGGGTCTGACGGGCGCGGCAGCCTCGGCTCAAGGGAGCGCGCCGCTCACCCGAAGAGACAACAGTGGCCCTCCGTCGCCGGGTCCCGCTCTCCTGGCTCCGGGTCGGGGCGCTGGCCCTCCTCCTCGCTGCCGTCGCGCTCGTTCTTGGCGCGAACCTCGGCGGCAACGACGTCAACCGGTACGTCGATGACATCGCCTCGCCGGTCGCGGCGTTCTTCGCGCTGGGCGTCGCCCTGTGGCGACGCCGGCGGTCCGGTGGTGCGCTCCGGCGTTCGTGGACCGCGATGTCCGCCGCGCTCGCCGCCACGTTGTCCGGCGAGATCACCTGGGCGGTCATCGAACTCGTCCAGGACCGCGAGGTCCCCTCGCCCGGGCTGACCGACGTGTTCTACCTGGCCTTCTATCCCTTCGCTCTGGCCGCGCTGCTGTATCGACCCTGCGCGCGCATCGGGAGCAGGACGCGGACCGCGCTGGAGGGCGCGCTCGTCGCCTCATCCGTGCTGGCGGTCAGCTCGGCGACGGTCCTCGGACCGCTCCGCCGGGAGGGCGGACTGACCTCCGGCGCGCTGGCCACCGCGCTCGCGTACCCGCTGTCCGACGTGCTCCTGGTGAGCGTGATGGCGCTCATCGCCGTTCGCCAGCCGCTTCGCGGCGGCGGGATGTTCCTGGCCGCGGGACTACTGACCTGGGCTCTGGGGGACAGCACGTTCACCGCACTCGGTGCGTCGGGCGTCTACGACTCCGGCTCGCTGGCAGATGTCGCGTACCTCGCCGGTTACGTCCTCGTCGCGGAGGCGGCGATACGGGACCGGCCCACCCGGTTCCGCCTTCCCGAGGCCCGGCGGCGCCGGCTGGTGTCGAGTGCTCCGCTGGTGCCCGCACTCGGTGCCGTCGGGATCGGTGCGTGGTTGATGTTCACTCCCGCCCACGATGTGGTCGGGGCATTCGCGGTCGTTGCGGTAGTCGTCGTCCTCCTGCTCCGGCAGCTGCTGAGCAACCGGGAGAACCAGAACCTGCTCGCGGAGATCATCGAACAGCAGAACCAGCTGCAGCATCTGGCTTTCCACGACCCGCTCACCGGTCTCGCGAACCGATCGCTGTTCAACG
>CAXTUZ010000028.1:15256-16500 GCA_964247525.1 uncultured bacterium | reverse complement strand
CGCGGGAACGGACGGAGCGGAACCGAGCGGTACGGGCGCCGCCTGCGCGAGTCGATGCGTCGAGGCGCTCGTTGCGGCCACGATTGCGGGGACGAACTGTTGTGCGAGGACGGTCCCGAGCCCGGTCGCGAGGTCGTAGCCGCCGACCGCGTCGTAACCGGGCACCGCCGGGAAGGCGGCCAACGAGTTGCTGCCGCGGCTGAGGTCGGCGATGCCACTACTCGCGCCGCGATCCGGGCTGGCCGCGAGGTCGTACAGCGCGTGGTTCAGGAAGCCCACGCGGTGCCCGGCGGCTTGATCGGCGAGCGCGACTATTCCGGCGAGCAGTGGGGCCGCCTGGCTCGTCCCCCCGGCGACCGACCAGTTACCGCCGTCGAAGCTGCCGTAGATGATCAGACCGGTCGCTGGATCCGCATCCAGGGAGATGTCCGGAACGGCGCGCCGTCCGTCGGTCACCGGGTCGATGCTCGACTGATACGGCGGTGCGGCGAACACGTCACTACGACCGCCACCGCCCGCGCCGTGCACGCCCGTGCCGCCCCAGGCGGAGTCGGGCCGTATCCGGGCGCCGGTGGCGTCGACATCCACCCGGGTTCCGCCGACCGCCGTGACGAGCGGATCACTCGCCGGCCAGCTGACCGACGGACGGTTGAACAGAGTTTTCATGTCGAGCCGGAAGTCGGTGGGTCCGTTGTCGCCGGATCCGGAGAGCACGGTCACGCCAGCGGCCTGGGCTCGGGGGTACAGCTGAGCGGAGAGGTCCTTGAGCTGCGCGGGCGAGTCGAACGTGGCTTCGGTGGCTCCGAACGACTGGGAGAGCACGTCGACCGTGTTCGCGGCAAGGACTGCCCGCTCGGCGGTGACGATCTCCGGGAATCCGGCCAGCCCCTCGGTTTCGCTGGTCGGTGTCTCGATCAGGACGATTTTCGCCTCGGGCGCGACGGCGTGGACCGCTTCCACGTCGAGCGTGGTTTCCAGGGCCCACCCGCGGCGGTCGCTGCTCGCCTGATCGAAGGCGGGCGGAGTGCCAGCCGGTGTCACGATCTCCAGGTCGAGTGCGGGCAGCCCGTACTGGCGGCTGTAGACGTCGACGTCTTCGCGGATCGTCGGCGAGCCGAACGACACGACGATGCCGACGCTCACGCCCTTGCCGGTCACGCCCTGGGCCCGCAGCTTCGAAACCCCGTACACCCCGGCGAGGGTCGACGGAGTCAGGCACCGCGCGCCGACGAGCGCCAGGCAGC
>CAXTUZ010000028.1:14545-15246 GCA_964247525.1 uncultured bacterium | reverse complement strand
GGTTGCGTTCGCGGGCAGCCCCGCTGCTCCGAGCAGACCGGCGGCGGTCGCGCCGATCAGCGCGGCCCCGGCTGCTCCACGACGCATGCAGCCGAGACTCGCACACGCGTTGCCGCCCGCAGGCTAGGCCGGGGTCTGCGTCGCCGCGGACGGGGCGATCGACCTTCGCATCGCCGCCGAGCCGGTGCGATCGTGCGCCCGTTCGAGCATCAGCACGTACTCCAGCACATCCCCGGCGGGTAACGCGGCCGCGAAGAGGTACCCCTGGGCGTATCCGCAACGGAGCCGGCGTAACTGCGCCAGCTGTTCGGGACGCTCGATGCCCTCTGCGACCACCTCGAGTCCGGCGACCTCGCTGAGCCGGAGCAGAGCCTCGAGGAAGTCGACCTGGCGCGGATCGGTGTCGAGGCGGTCGACGAATGCCCGGTCGATCTTGACGGTGTCGATCTCCACGCTGTGCAGCTGGCTGAGCGAGGAGTAGCCGACCCCGAAGTCGTCCAGGGTGATCCCCACCCCTATGGCACGCAGCTCGTCCACCGCGGCCCGGGCAGCCTCGAGATCGCCGAACAGTCCGGTCTCCGTGATCTCGATCGTCAGTTGATGCGGTTCGAGTCCGTGAGCGGACAGAGCCTTCGCCACGAGCGCGGGCATGCCCGCCGCGGCGATCTGCTGGGGCGGGACGTTGACGGCGACGGTGAGCC
>CAXTUZ010000028.1:0-14535 GCA_964247525.1 uncultured bacterium | reverse complement strand
GCGACCTGGCCGCACACCTGCGCCAGCACGTATTCGGTGAGCGCAGCGATCACGCCGGTGCGCTCGGCCACCGGAACGAAGACGTCGGGCGGAACGATCTCACCGTGGTGGGTCCACCGCGCCAGCGCTTCGAGGCCGTGCAGGGATCCGTCCTCGACGCTGACGACGGGTTGGTACGCGACTGTGAGCTGGCCCGCGGCCAGCGCGTCGGTCAGCTCGTCCGCGAGCCGCCGGTCGCTGAACTCGAGCAGCGACATCCCGTCGAAGTACGTCTCCACCGCGTCCTTGCCGGCACGCTTCGCGGCGTACATCGCGGTGTCCGCGCAGGTGACCAGATGGTCCGCGGTGCCGGTTTGGTCCTCCAGCAGGCAGACCAGGCCGATGCTCACCGTCACCGCGAGGGAGCGACCGCCGACGACGCATGGCTCGCGGATGGTTGCGGCAAGACTGTGCGCGACCCGGCTCGGGTCGACCGCGTCCTCGAGGAGTACGGCGAATTCGTCTCCTCCCAACCGGGCCACCGTGTCCTGATCCCGGAGCGAGCGCGAGAGGCGTTCGGCCACGGTGCGCAGCAGCTCGTCGCCCACGACATGGCCGAGCGTGTCGTTGACGAGCTTGAAGTCGTCGAGGTCGAGGAAGAGCACTGCAAGACGAGCGGGGTGACGGTGGCGGAGTACCAGGCTGTGCTCGAGACGGTCGCGGAACAGGTTCCGGTTGGCCAGACCCGTCAACCCGTCGTGAAACGCTTGATGCTGCAGCTCGCGCTCTCGTTCGGCCAGTTGCCGCATCAACGCGGCATTGCGCCGGAGGGTCACGTATTGGCGCGCGAAGAGCAACGCGAAGATCGCGCTGGCGAACAGTTGCTGAGCGGCGCTCAGCTTGTTCCCGGCGACGCACATCGCCACCGTCACCGCAAGTGCGACCACCAACGGTAGGTACGGCAAGAGGCTGACTCCGCGGAGCTCCTCCGCGACTGCCGTGTGTTCCGACGCCTCCGCGGGCGAGATAAGCGCCGCGACCGCGAGCAGGAGGAATCCCGCCGTCCACCCGAGGTCGACGGCACCGCCGTTGTAGTTCGAGGTGGCGGTCAGCGCGGCGAAGAAGGCGTCCGAGCCACAGAGCGAGAGCAGCGCGGCGGCGACGACGAGCAACGCGTGCCGGGAGTACCTGACGCGGGACAGCGTCAACACGGTGAGGACGAGTACCGCGACATCCGAGATCGGATAGGTGAGTGACACAACGGTCGAGAATGTGCCTGCCGTGCCCTCGCCGACATAGTCGAACACCGTCTGCCAGAGCACGAACAGCAGGGAGGCGGTAGCGATCATCGTGTCCAGGACGCGGCTCGTGCGGTCGACGGGGCTGCCCACGGTGGGGAATGCGAGCAGCGCCACGCACGCACATACCGCGAAGCCGAGAAACCCGACGTCAGCGAGGGAGGGAAACGGGTCACGGGTGCCTCCGACGAGTTCGTAGCAGCACCAGAGCAGCTCGCCCCCCGCCCAGCTCGCCGCGCCTGCGCCGAACGACAGCCACGCAAGGCGCAGGCGCCCGCGCAGGCGCAGTCCGCGCCACGTCGTACAGGCGGCGGCGAGCGCGGCGACGACGCCCTCGTCGATGTCGTCGTAATAGAGCGCGAACAGCCCGGAACGAAAGGGCCCGACCGCGACGAACGTCGCGGCGGCGAGTCCGACCACGGCCAGCGTGACGACGAGTACCAGGCCGGCACCTGCCGTCTCGGGTCGACGAGCCGCAACCCGCGAGTTCGTCAAGACCGCTGCCGCTTCCTTGGGTGCAGACAGCACCGGAAAGGTGCTGTCGAATCGCCGGACCCGTAGGACATCGGCAGCTGCGGCAGCGAACTGCAGTGGCGGGTGATGGGTTCGAACCATCGTAGGCTGAGCCGACGGTTTTACAGACCGCTCCCTTTGACCACTCGGGCAACCCGCCAGGGTGACGCGGGACGTGACGATACTCAAAGCACGCAAGGAGCCCGAACCGTGGCTGATCCCTCCTTCGACATCGTCAGCAAGGTCGACCGGCAAGAGGTCGACAACGCGGTGAACCAGGCGGCCAAAGAGGTGGCGCAGCGTTACGACTTCCGCGGCACCGACTCGTCGATCGCCTGGTCGGGTGACGAGACCGTCGCGATCTTCTCGGGCAGCGACGAACGCGCCAAAGCCGTCCTCGACGTCTTGAAGGAGAAGCTCGTCAAGCGCCAACTGTCGTTGAAGTCGATCGAGGCGGGCGACCCGCAGGCGTCGGGGAAGGGATTCCGGCTCACCGTGTCGATCAAGAACGGCATCGCCGACGACCAGGCCAAGTCAATCGCCAAGCTCATCCGTACCGAAGGGCCCAAAGGGGTACAGCCGCAGATTCAGGGCGATCAGCTACGGGTGTCGGCCAAGAAGCGGGACGACCTGCAGGCGGTGATCGCGTTGCTGAAAGCCGCGGATCTCGATGTCGCGCTCCAGTTCGTCAACTACCGCTGAGCTGGCGCCACCGGCTCGGGGGGCCGCTCTTCCGACGCCCGCTTGCTCCTCCTGCGCCTGACCACGAGGTAGCGCACGCCTTCGATGATCGCCATACCGACCAGCGCTGATGCGAACGCGACAAGCAGGGCGAGCCCTGTCCGGTTCTCGAACGCCGAGCCGCCGATCCGCCCGATCAGTGCGTTGTACACAGCCCAGACGGCGGCGCCGACGCCCGCCGCCGCCGCGAACCTGCGATACGGATAGTCCGAGGCCCCGGCGACAAAGGTCGTCGCGGTGCGGCCGCCGGGAACGAATCGGGCCACCACGATGATCTGGCCGCCCCGCTCTTCCAGTTGCGTCTCGGCCCATCTCAACGTCTTGGCGCCGCGCTTCCCGGCGAACAGCTTGCGCCTGGCCCACGGACCGGCCCACCGCCCGACCGCGTAACTGAGGCTGTCGCCGAGGAACGCGCCGACCGCCGCGACCGCCACGACGAGCGGCAGGGACAGGCCCCTGCCGGCGGAGAGCACCCCACCGGTCACGACGGCCGTCTCGCTCGGCAGGATGGGCAGGACCGCGTCGCCGAGACAGATCACGCCGATCAGCGGATACGTCCACCACGACCCGGAGATCGCATCGGTGATCTGGTCCAGCACCCCTCCATTGTGGGGTCAGACGAGCGGCCGACCCGCCATCGCCTCAAGCCGGCGGATCCGCTCGGCCATCGGCGGGTGGGTCGAGAACAACTTTCCGATTCCGGCCCCGCGGAAGGGATTGGCGATCATCAGCGACGCCGTCGGGGCCAGCTGGGCAGTCTGGGGAAGCGGACGCTTGCCGGTACCGAGTTCCAGCTTGCGCAGCGCGCTCGCGAGGGCGAGCGGATCTCCGGTGACGCGCGCGCCGGAGGCGTCGGCTTGGAACTCGCGGCCGCGGCTCACCGCCATCTGGATCAATCCGGCGGCGAGGGGGCCCAGCAGGATCAACGCGAGCTCCCCGAGGATGCCACCTTCGCGGTCGTCGCTCCGGCCTCCGAACAACATCGAGAACTGCGCGAAGTGGGCGAGATACACGATCACCGCTGCGAGCGTGCCGGCGATGGAGGAGATCAGGATGTCTCGATTGGCGACGTGGCTTATCTCGTGCCCGAGCACGCCCCGCAGCTCCCGCTCGTCGAGCATCGCCATGATGCCCTCCGTGCAGCAGACCGCCGCGTGCTGCGCGTTACGGCCGGTGGCGAATGCGTTCGGCTGATCCGTGGGCGAGAGGTACAGCCGGGGCATGGGCATGTTGTTCGCCGCGGCGAGCTCGTGGACGATCGCGTACAGCCGGGGTTGCTGGGCTTCGGTTACCGGGTACGCACGCATGCTCCGCAGCGCGAGGGTGTCGGACTTGAAATAGCTGAAACCGTTGATCGCGACGGCGAGCACGAGCGCGATAAGCAGACCGCTGGAGCCGAAGATCGCGCCCACCCCGAGGATGAGCGCCGAGAGCAGGCCCAGCAGGAGCGCCGTCCGCAGGCCGTTGTGCGAGGTGCTGTGCACCGTCTGCCGTCCTTCCGATGTCGTGCGCGGAAAAGATGTAAGAAAACACCAGAGAATGCGTACCTCCCAACACGGCGAACGAGTGGCGTATGCCGCGAGCCGGCACCCCTCGTCGTGTCAGGACCGAATCGTGTCCGGGGCGACTGAGTGCGCGCTGAACGAGGCCTGAACACTAGGCGCGCGCCCAGCACACGTAGACTCATCGGGGTCCAAACCGGGACAGGGCGCAAGGGGCGACGAGGACGTGACCACGAGCGAGAAGCCGGTCGAACGGATCAGCCGGGTCGTGATCCGCTTCGCCGGCGACAGCGGCGACGGCATGCAGGTCACGGGTGACCGGTTCGTCGCCGAGACCGCTGCACTGGGCAACGATCTTTCGACCCTGCCGGACTTCCCCGCCGAGATCCGGGCTCCGGCCGGCACGATTCCCGGCGTCAGCGCGTTCCAGGTGCAGTTCGCCGACACCCGGGTGATGACGCCCGGCGATCACCCTGACGTGCTGGTCGTGATGAATCCTGCCGCGCTGAAATCGCAGCTGCCGCTACTCCCCCGCGGCGGCACGATCGTGCTCAACATCGACGAGCTGAGCAAGCGGAACCTGGCCAAGGCCGGATTCGCCGTAGATCCCCGGGAGGACGGCTCACTCGATTCCTACCACGTCCACGAGGTTCCGATCACGACGCTCACTATCGGGGCGGTGGAGGGACTCGGGCTGAACAAGAAGGAGGCCGAGCGCAGCAAGAACTTCTTCGCGCTCGGACTCATGTCCTGGCTCTACAACCGGCCGACCGAGGGCACCCTCGCCTACATCGAGACGAAGTTCGCGAAGCGCCCCGACGTGGTCAAGGCCAACCGGGCCGCCTTCGAGGCCGGCGTCTCCTACGGCGAGACCACCGAGACCTTCGCGGTGTCGTACGAAGTGGCGCCGGCGCAGATGCCGGCCGGCCTGTATCGCAACATCTCCGGCAATCTCGCGCTCGCCTACGGCTTGGTGGCGGCCTCCGAGTGCACCGGCCTTCCGCTTTTCCTCGGCACTTACCCGATCACCCCGGCCTCGGACATCCTGCACACCCTGTCAGCGTTGAAGCGGTTCGGCATCCGGACCTTCCAGGCCGAGGACGAGATCGCCGGAGTCGGGGCGGCCATCGGCGCCTCGTTCGGCGGCTCGCTCGGAGTGACCAGCACCTCCGGCCCCGGGGTGGCCCTCAAGGCCGAGGCGATCGGCCTGGCGGTCTCGCTGGAACTGCCGCTTATCGTCGTCGACGTACAGCGCGGGGGTCCCTCGACCGGGCTGCCCACCAAGACCGAGCAGTCCGACCTGCTCCAGGCGGCGTACGGGCGGAACGGCGAATCACCGGTTCCGATCGTGGCGCCGAGGTCGCCGGCGGACTGCTTCGACGCGGCCATCGAGGCCGCCCGGATCGCCGTCACCTATCGGACACCGGTGATGCTGCTGTCCGACGGGTACCTCGGGAACGGCTCCGAACCCTGGCTGGTCCCGGACGTGACGACCCTGCCGGACCTTCGGGTCGAGCTCACCACCGAGCCCAACGGGCCCGACGGCGCCTTCCTACCGTACAAGCGAGACCCCGACACGCTCGCCCGGCCGTGGGCGGTCCCCGGAACCCCGGGGCTGGAGCACCGGATCGGGGGCCTCGAGAAGGCCGACATCACCGGGAACATCTCCTACGACCCCGCGAATCACGACTTCATGGTCCGCACGCGCGACGCTAAGGTTCAGGGCATCGCCAAGTCGATCCCGCCGCTCGAGGTCGACGATCCCGATGGCGCGGCGAAGGTGCTCGTCCTCGGGTGGGGTTCGACGTACGGCCCGATCGCCGCCGCCTGCGCCCTGATCAGAGAGTCGGGAAGGCGCGTGGCGCAGGCCCACCTGCGGCACCTGATCCCGTTCCCGAGCAACACCGGCGACGTGCTCGCACGCTACGATCGCGTGCTCATTCCCGAGATGAACCTCGGCCAACTCGCCCTGCTCATCCGGGGAAGGTTCCTCGTCGACGCGGTCGGCTACAACCAGGTCCGGGGTCTGCCGTTCACCGCGAGCGAGCTGGCCGACGCCATCAACAGCGCGCTCGAAGGACTGCTCGTATGACCACGACCGCCGGAACCCCCAAGACCGAGCTTGCCCTCACCAAGAAGGACTTCACCTCCGACCAGGAGGTGCGCTGGTGCCCCGGGTGTGGGGACTACGCGGTCCTCTCCACCGTGCAGAGCTTCCTGCCCGAGATGGGCGTGGCGCGCGAGAACGTGGTGTTCATCTCGGGCATCGGTTGCTCGTCGCGTTTCCCGTATTACGTCGACACCTACGGCATGCACTCGATCCACGGCCGGGCACCGACGATCGCCAGCGGCCTGGCAGTGACGAGACCGGAACTGAACGTGTTTGTGGTCACCGGCGACGGCGACGCGCTCTCGATCGGCGGCAATCACCTGCTGCACACGCTGCGACGCAACATCAACCTGACGATCCTGCTGTTCAACAACCAGATCTACGGTCTCACCAAGGGCCAGTACTCCCCGACCTCGGAGGTCGGGAAGATCACCAAGTCGACGCCGATGGGCTCGCTCGACCACCCGTTCAACCCGCTCTCACTCGTGCTCGGTGCCGAGGCCAGCTTCGTCGCCCGCTCGATCGACTCCGACCGGCAGCACCTGACGAGCGTGCTGCGAGCCGCGACCGAACACGAGGGTTCGTCCTTCGTCGAGATCTACCAGAACTGCAACATCTTCAACGACGGGGCGTTCGACCAGCTCAAGGACCGCGATACGCGCGACGGGGCTTTGATTCGACTCGAGCACGGCGAACCGCTGCGGTCCGCGACACAGAGCGTCATCCGGGGCGCCAATGGCGCGCTGGAACTCACCGACGACCCGGACCATCCCGACGCGGTACGTCACGACGCGCATGCGAGCGATCCCGCGTACGCGTTCGCGCTGTCCCGGATCACCACGCCGACGCCGATCGGGGTGTTCCGCTCGGTGCGGCGGCCCTCGTACGAGCGCCTGCTCAATGACCAGCTCGCCACAGCCCGGGAGAAGCAGGGCCCCGGAGACCTGCAGGCGCTCATCCGCGGCAGCGATACCTGGACCGTGGCGTAGTTCGACCTAGCTCGTCCGTTCCACGACGACGTCGCAGAGCAGCTCGAGCGCGCCCCGCGCCGCGCTGGGCGGGACGCCGTCGAGTTCCGCCCGGGCCCGCTCGGCGTAGCTCCGGGCCAAGGCGACGGCGTCACCGATGACCGGCGAACCGCGCAGCGCTGCGAGCGCGGCTTCGAACGCGCCGGGCGCCGTCAGGTCGCCCCGCACCTGCGCGTACACCGCACGATCGGCGCTCGCCGCGAGGACCACCGGTAGCGAGAGGATCCCTTCCCGTACATCGGCGCCTTGCGGCTTGCCGAGTTCGAGCGACGCCGACGTCACGTCGAGGATGTCGTCCGCGAGCTGGAACGAGATGCCGATGAGGCCGGCGTAGCGGGTGAGCCGCTCGATCAGATCCTCCGAGCCACCCGCGAGCATGGCGCCCAGGCGGGCCGACGTGGCGATGAGAGAACCCGTCTTGTCGCCGACCACTCGAAGGTAGTGGGCGAGCAGGTCCACGTCGTTGTCCGGACCCATCGTTTCCCGGATCTGACCCTCGACGAGCGTGGCGATGGTCCGGGCAAGGATGCGGGTCGACTCCGCGCCGAGGTCGGCCGTGAGTTCGGAGGCGCGGGCGAACAGGTAGTCGCCGGTGAGGATCGCCACCGTGTTCGTCCAACGCCGGTTCGCCGCCTCGGCTCCTCGGCGCAGCGTCGCCTCGTCCATCACGTCGTCGTGGTACAGCGTGGAGAGGTGGGTCAGCTCGATGGCCACCGCAGCTCCCGTCACGCTGTCGGGCAGGGCCGCGCCATCGCTGGCCGCGTACGCGGCGAGAAAGGTCAGCAGGGCCCGGAAGCGCTTGCCACCCGCGTCGGCCAGGTGGTGTGAGGCCTGGTCGAGAAACCCGTAGTCGCTCTTGGCCGCGTCCCGCAGCAACGCCTCGGTGCGCTCCAGGTCCGCCCGCACGTCCGCTTCGAGCGCAGGGTCGGTCAGCGAGAGCTCGAGCAGCGAGGACACCGGCATCGGGACAGCGGACACAGCAGGAGGGTAAGCGCCGGTTGCGACTAGCGGATGAACTGAGCCGAGTTGTGGGCGAGGTCGAGCACCGCGGACGGCACCACGCCGAGCACGACAGTGACGGCGAGGCCCAGAGCGAGGGCGGCCCCCGTGAAGGCCGACGGAATCGCCACGATCGGGCCGTCCGGCGCGGGGTCGGTGAAGAACATCAGGACGATGACCCGGGCGTAGAAGAACCCGGTGACCGCGCTCGTGACGACCGCGACGACCACCAGGCCGACGGCGTGTCCGGACACCGCCGCCGAGAACACCGCGAACTTGCCGATGAAGCCGCTCGTCAGCGGAATCCCCGTAAGAGCGAGCAGGAAGAACGCGAACGTGCCCGCGACGAACGGGGCACGTTTCCCGAGGCCGGCCCACTTCGACAGGTCGGTCGCCTCCCCCGAACCGTCTCGCACGAGCCCTACGACGGCGAAGGCTCCGATCGTCGTGAAGCCGTACACGAGCAGGTAGAACAGCGAGCCGGCGAGTCCGTCCCGATTGGTCGCCGTGACCCCGACCAGGATGAAACCGGCGTGCGCGATGGAGGAGTACGCGAGCATTCGCTTCACGTCGCGCTGCGTGATGGCCATGATCGCGCCGACGACCATCGTCAAGATCGCGACCACCCACATGAAGGGCCGCCAGTCCCACCTGCTGTCTCCGAAGGCCACATAGAACACCCGCAGGAGTGCGCCGAACCCGGCGACCTTCGTACAGGCGGACATGAACGCGGTGACCGGGGTGGGCGAACCCTGGTAGACGTCGGGGGTCCACTGGTGGAACGGGACCGCGCCGATCTTGAACAGCAGCCCGACGGCGATCAGACCCATTCCCAGGAACAGGTAGGTGTCGTTGCGGCCGGTGACCTGAACCGCATCGTGGATCTTGCCCAGCTCGACCGACCCCGCGTATCCGTAGATCAGCGCGAGGCCGTAGATGAAGAACGCGGACGCGAACGCGCCGAGCAGGAAATACTTCATCGCCGCTTCCTGCGACAGCAGGCGGCGGCGGCGCGCCATGCCCGCCAGCAGATAGAGCGGCAGCGACAGGATCTCGAGCGCGATGAACATCACCAGCAGCGTGTTCGACGCGGCGAACAGCATCATGCCGCCCACCGAGAAGACGAGCAGCGGATACGCCTCGGTCGCGGTGTCGCGCGACAGCAGCATCGTGCCGGCCTGCGTGCTGCCCGGCAGGGCGGCGGGATCGGCGACGATTGCGCCGCCGGTCGAGTCGGTGGAGCGCTCCGCCAGAAGCAGCACCGATCCGATCGCGAGCGCGACGATGGTTCCTTCCAAGAACAGCGCGGGACCGTCGACCGCAACGGCTCCGACTGCGACGACCGCGCGCCGGGAGTGAATGGCGATGATCGCAATCAGCGTGCCGATCAGGCCACCCAACGTCAGGGTGATCTGGACCGTCCGGCGGAACCGGGCCGGGACGAACGCCTCGACGAGCACGCCGGCCAGCGCGACGCTGAAGATCACGACGAAGGGCGACAGCGCCCGGTAGTCGATCGAGGGCGCGGGGATGTCCCCGTCCCGTGCCGGCAGCGTCGAGACAGCGTGCAGCGCGGCGATCACTTGGCGGCTCCGACGATCGGTGATTGCGCGAAAACGGGAACCGGGCAGGCGGTGTTCGGGTCCGCGTTCCGGACGTATAGCGCCCAGGGATTGCACTGCGCACCGATGACACGTCCCTTGTCATCGAGCAGGAACGCACCGCCGACGTTCGCCGGGTGGGGCCCATGCACGGCGATGTCCGCCTCGGTCTCGACGCCGTTGGCCACCGGGACCGGATCGGTTCGGTGCGCGACCGCGTACGTGTCCTGCACCGACGGTGTGATGACGTCGAGGATCGGCTTGGGATAGACGCCGAGGAAGATCAGCATCCCGAGCAGCGGCGCGATGACGAACGCTTCGCGCATGGAGAGGTCCTTCACCGCGCCGAACCCGGCCTTGAGCGGGCCCTGCATGGTGCGCTGATACAGCCACAGGACGTAGATCGCGGCGAGCACGATGCCGAGGGTCGCGACGATCGCCGCCGCTCCGTACCGCGTGAACGTGCCGACCAGGACCAGGAACTCGCTGACGAACGTCGACAGACCCGGCAACGCGAGCGACGACAGGCCGGCGAGCAGGAACGCTCCGCCCAGCAGCGGGGCCGGCCCGGACAGCCCGCCGTAGTCCTCCACGTTCCGGCTCCCTCGCCGCGCGATCAGGAATCCGACCACCAGGAACAGTGCGCCGGTCGAAAGGCCGTGGTTGACCATGTAGAACACCGCGCCCGTACCGGCCTGCGAGGTGAACGCGAAGACGCCCATCGCGATGAAACCGAAGTGCGCGATCGAGGTGTACGAGACCAGCCGCTTCATGTCCCGCTGCGCGACCGCGACCAGGGCTCCGTAGAGGATCCCGACGATTGCCAGTGCGATGACGTAGGGCGCGAGCACCTTCGACGCGTACGGGAACAGCGGGATGCAGTAGCGGATGAATCCGAACGTGCCGACCTTGTCCAGTACGCCGACGAGCAGGACCGAGCCGCCGATCGGACCCTCCGCGCCGGCGTCCGGCAGCCAGGTGTGGAACGGCCAGAGCGGAGCCTTGATCGCGAAGGCGATGAAGAAGCCGAGGAACAGCCAGATCTGCAGGGAGTGCGACAGCTTCAGCTCGGTCAGCGCGAACACGCTGAACGTGCCGTTGCCACCGAGTTGCTGGCGGCTCTCGACGTACAAGCCGATGATCGACGCCAGCATCAACAATCCGCCGAGCAGGCTGTAGAGCAGGAATTTCACCGAGGCGTACTGCCGGTTCGGACCGCCGAAGGAACCGATCAGGAAGTACATCGGGATGAGCATCGCCTCGAAGAAGACGTAGAACAGGAAGACGTCGGTCGAGGCGAACACGCCGATGAGCAGCGTCTCGAGGGCGAGCAGGAGCGCAAAGAAGGCGCGTACGGAGCGCAGGCCGAACCGATTGACCCCCGCGACCGGATCCGCATCCGCCCACGAGGCGAGCACGACCACCGGGACGAGCACCGCCACCAGGTCGATCAGAACCAGCGCGATCCCGTCGGCGCCGAGCGCGTAGTGCACGCCGAACCGGCCGATCCAGCTGTAGTCCTGCCGGAACTGGAAACCGGCCCGGCGGGTGTCATAGTTCGCCGACATCACGATCGCCAGCACGAGCGTCGCGAGTGACGTGACCAGGGCCAGCTGTTTGACGAGCAGGTCCCGACCCGCGGGCGCGAGCGCGATCAGGGCCGCACCGAGAAGCGGAACGGCGCCGAGCACGGTGAGCCAGGGGAAGCCGACGGTCATCCGAGCCTCACCAGCATCAGCGCGCCGAGGAGCAGCGCGGCACCGCCGAGCATCGACAGCGCGTAGGAACGGACGAAGCCGGTCTGGAGGCGGCGCACGCGGCCACTGGTGCCGCCGATGAGGGCGGCGAGCCCGTTCACGCCGCCGTCGATGCCGCGATTGTCGAACCAGGTAAGCGTGCGGACGAGATAGAGCCCCGGACGCATGAACACCGCCTCGTTCGCTGCGTCGGCGTAAAGGCTGGCGCGGGCGGCGCGGACGGGAGCACTGGCCATCGGTGCGTACCTGGGTACGGGGGCGCGCACGAATTTGAGATAGGCGGCGAGCGCACCGCCACCGACGACGAGCAGGGTCAGGAGCGTCAGGACGGTCGGGGACACGGTGTGGGCGCCCTCCTCGGCCGACTTCCCGACCGACGGTTCCAACCAGTGCTGCACCCCGCCGCCGAAGATGAGCAGGTATCCGCCGACGGCACTCGCGACGGCGAGGACGACCATCGGGATCGTCATGCTGGACGGCGACTCGTGCGGGTGCACGCCTTCCTTCCAGCGCGGCTCGCCGAAGAACGTCATCACCATCAGGCGGCTCATGTAGAACGCGGTGACCCCGGCACCGACGAGCGCGGTGATCCCGAGCAACCAGCCGGACGTTCCACCCTTGTCGAACGACACCTCGATGATCTTGTCCTTCGTCCAGAATCCGGACCACAGCGGGAAGCCGATGATCGCGAGATAGCCGGAGACAAACGTCCAGAACGTCACGGGCATGCGCGTGCGCAGCCCCCCGAATCGGCGCATGTCGACCTCGTCGTCCATCGCGTGCATCACCGAACCGGCTCCGAGGAACATCGTCGCCTTGAAGAAGCCGTGCGCGACGAGGTGCAGGATCGCGATCGCGTAACCGGCGGGGCCGAGACCGACGGCGAGGAACATGTAGCCGATCTGGCTGACGGTCGAATACGCGAGCACCTTCTTGATGTCGTCGTACGCGCAGCCGCAGATCGCTCCGTAGGTGAGCGTGACCGCACCGACGATCGTGACCACCGTACGAGCGCCACCGGTGAGGTCGAAGAGCGGCGCCGAGCGGGCGATCAGGTAGACGCCTGCGGTCACCATCGTGGCGGCGTGGATGAGCGCCGACACCGGGGTCGGACCCTCCATGGCATCAGGCAGCCAGGTCTGCAGCGGGAACTGCCCGGACTTGCCGCAGGCGCCGAGCAACAGCAGCAGGCAGATCGCCGTGAGGGCCCCGTGGTGCGCGCCATGAGCGGCGGCGAAAACCCCGGCGAAGTCGACGCGCCCGAACTGGCTGAACATGAACATGATCGCCAGCGACAACCCGACGTCGCCGACCCGGTTCATCACGAAGGCCTTCTTCGCCGCCGTCGCGGCCGCGGGCTTGGACTGCCAGAACGCGATCAGCAGGTAGGACGCGAGACCGACGCCTTCCCAGCCGACGTACAAGCCGAGGTACGAGTCGGCCAGCACCAGCAGCAACATCGCCGCGACGAACAGGTTCAGGTAGGCGAAGAACTTGCGCCGGTTCGAGTCGTGCGCCATGTAGCCGATCGAATATACGTGGATCAAGAACCCGACGCCGGTGATCAGCAGGATGAACACCGCCGAGAGCGGGTCGAGCAACAATGCCGCGTCGACGTGGAATCCGGCGACCGGCACCCAACCGAACAGGTGGTCGCGGTAGGACCGGCTGTTCCCGCTCTTGTTCTTGAGCGCGAAGAACATCGTGAGGGCGACGAGGAAGTCGGCCCCGCACAGGGCCGTGGCGACCAGATGACCCCATGGGTTGGTCCGGCGCCCGCCGAGCAGCAGCAGGCCCGCGCCCGCAACCGGAAGTGCGAGCAACAACCAGAGCGCAGAAAACACCCCGGTCGACGCGTGATACGCCACGAAAGTCCGTTCTCTCAGTACTTCAACAGGTTCGCGTCGTCGACCGACGCAGACTTTCGGGTGCGGTAGATCGCGACCAGGATCGCGAGCCCGACCACCACTTCGGCCGCGGCCACGACCATGACGAAGAAGGCGATGACCTGGCCGTCGAGCTGCCCGTTGATCCGCGAGAACGTCACCAAGGTGAGGTTCGCCGCGTTGAGCATGAGCTCGACGCACATGAAAAGGACGATGGCGTTACGCCGGATGAGAACCCCGAACGCGCCGATGGTGAACAGGATCGCCGACAGCACGAGGTAGTTCGCCGGGTTCACGACTGACCCCCGGGTAGGAGCGGAGGCGGCGTCGCGGGTGAGCCCGCGCCGTACTCCTCGTACACCGAACCGGGGGCGGGTGCGCCGCTCGGCAGCAACGCCGGATGGTCGGCGCCGTCGTCGTCGGCGAAAACGCCGGGCCCGGTGAATACCTCGGGAAACGGCGCGTGCAGTCGTTCGCGCATCAGCTCGGCCTGCGTCGGCCGGGGTTCGGTGGCTTCCCGGTGGCCCAGCACCATCGCGCCCACCGCCGCCACGATGAGCAGCGCGGAGGTCGCCTCGAACGGGAACACGTAGGTCGTGAACAACAGCCGGGCGATGCCCTGGACGTTGCCACCGCTGTTCGCCTCGGTGAGGCCGGTCGCGCGGGTGTGTTCGATCGCGTGCAGCAGCACCCCGGTGAAGACGCCCATGAAACCGAGCGCGAGCGCGAAACTGGCCGCTCGTTGCCCGCGGATGGTTTCGAGCAGTGAGTCCGCCGAGTCGACACCGACGAGCATGAGCACGAAGAGGAACAAGGTCATGATGGCGCCGGCGTACACGATCACCTGCACGACAGCGAGGAAGGGCGCGTCCTGCATGGCGTAGAACACGGCCAGGCAGAACATGTCGATGACCAGCAGGAGCGCGGCGTGGACCGCGTTCTTGGCGAAGACCATCCCGAGTGCGGCGCCGACCGCGATCGGCGCGAGAACGTAGAAGGTCACGGCTTCGCCGGTGCGAGTGTGTGTGACCGCGGCTTGGGCGAGCGCGCCGGCGCTGACGGCGCCGCTCACGCCGGGTCCTCGCCGATCGCGCCCGCGCGGGCGGCGGACGGGCGCGGAG
>CAXTUZ010000027.1:14784-16518 GCA_964247525.1 uncultured bacterium | reverse complement strand
CTCCAGTGTTGTCCTCGCCACCAAGTTCGGATATCCGCCGCGGCGCCGAGTTGGGAACCGCAAGGAGCAGCCGGGTCCTCGGGGCGACGCCGCATACGTCGCGTCGGCGTGCGATGCGTCGCTACAACGACTCGGCGTCGACCACATCGACCTCTACATCTGCCATCGGCTCGATCCGAAAATCGCGGTCGAGGAAACGATCGGCGCCATGGCCGATCTCGTGACGGCGGGCAAGGTCCGATTTCTCGGCGTCTCTTCGGTATCGGCCGCCGAACTGCGGACCGCGGCGGCGGTCCACCCGATCTCTGTCCTCCAGAGCGAATGGTCGCTGTGGACGCGCGATATCGAGGTGGAGGAGCTGGCGGTCGCCCGCGAGTTGGGGGTCGGGCTGATGCCCTACTCCCCGCTTGGTCGCGGTTTCCTCACCGGCCAGGTCCGCAGCTTCAACGACCTCGGCGAGCGTGACCTTCGCCGTGACTCGCCGCGCTTCCAGGGGGACAACCTCGCCCTGAACCTTCAACTCCTCGAGCACATGAGGGAGTTGGCAACGACAAAAGGGTGTTCGACTGCCCAGCTTGCACTCGCATGGCTGCAGGCAATGGGCGCTGACGTCGTGGCGATCCCCGGCGCCGACCGACCCGAGCAGGTCATCGAGAACGTCGGGGCGCTCGACGTCACACTGGATGCCGGCGACCTCGCCGCGATCGAGGCGATATTCCCGTTCGGTGCAGCCGCGGGTGCCCCCTACCGCGATCTGTACCCGGTAGGAGGCGCGGCGACCGCGCAGCCGGCGCACGTATCGACTGCGAGCTCACAAGCTCCTGAGTGAGCGAGTGCAGGTTCGTCTGGTTTGATGCGCCGACGGGGCCGGCCACTTGTTGGCAACCCCCGGCTACACGCCGATTGCTGCTGCCGTGGCGGCCAGCGCAGCGAGCGCTTCCGCCTCAGGAACGGTCGGCAGGTGAACGACGCACACATCGATCGCCAAGCTCTCAGCCTGTTCGACATCACTGGGTAGCGGCAAGCCGCCATGAACCTGCACCGGAAACGGACCGCGGCCAACCGCTGAGGCGCGCTCACGGAGCTCGCTGATCCGGTCTGGGAAGTCAGGAGGTAGCGGCCAACCAGGATTCGGACCCCATGCGTCGCCGTACTCCAACACCCGGTCCAGCACCGTCGGTCCTAGCCCACCGACGATGATCGGCGGATGCGGGGTCTGCAACGGACGAGGCCGAACTGTCGTGGGCGCGATATCAACGAATTCGCCGCGGTACTCAGCGACCTCGTTACCCCAAAGCTCCTTAATCGCGAGGACCCGTTCGCGCAATAGCCGCATACGTGTTCTGGCGTCGGTTCCGTGCTGCGCCATTTCTTCTCGATTCCAGCCCGCACCTATCCCGAATTGGAAGCGGCCGCCACTGAGTACGTCAAGAGTCGCGACTGTCTTTGCGGTATGAATCGGATCTCGCTGCACGAGCAGACACACCCCCGTCCCCAGGAGAAGTGTCCGCGTCGCTGACGCGGCCATCGATAACGCGAGGAACGGATCCAGCGTTGAGTAGAACTCGGGTGGAAGGTCGCCTCCGAGCCGATATGGGGTATCACGGCTCGCAGGGATATTTGAGTGTTCACAAACGAATAGGGACTCGAAGCCATGGTCTTCGACCGCTTTGGCAAGCACGTCCGGGCGAATGCTTGTGTCGGTCACGAAGGGTACGATCCCGAATTTCACAT
>CAXTUZ010000027.1:14438-14774 GCA_964247525.1 uncultured bacterium | reverse complement strand
CGCGCAATGAGCTTACGAGCGCGCCTGTTGCGCCATCGCGCCGGACCCTAGCTACCGACGAAAGAATCTATCAATCGAGAGAAGTAGCCGTAAACACCCTACCGTCTTCCTGCGCCATCTGCCCGACCTCAGCGTTGAACAGCGGGTTGACTTTCGGCGCTTTTCGGGCGTGAACTATTCCGTCGCAGCTGCGCCTACTCATCGACTTCTCGACCCGCCCCGCGCACCCGAATTAATCGGATATTCCCGCAGCTCGTTGATCGTCGCCGCGTCGGACGTCATCGTGCCCCGCCTCAGCCCGCCGTCGAGAGTACGGGATTGGATGCGATGTGCTCG
>CAXTUZ010000027.1:6989-14428 GCA_964247525.1 uncultured bacterium | reverse complement strand
GTCATGCGCCGTCTTCTGAACAGACCGCGCTCACCCTTGCGCGGTGGGTCGTACGACGATCTCTCCGACATCGATGTTCGCGGGTTGCCCGATCGCGTACACGATGGCGCTGGCGATAGCGTCCGGCGACATCGCCATCCGGTCGCGGGCGTCGGTGAGCTGCTTACGCATCTCCTCATTGCCAGATCCGTCGACGAAGTCGGTGTCGACGAATCCGGGCGAGACCACCGTGACGCGCAGGCTCTCCCCGGCCTCCTGGCGCAGGCCTTCAGAGATGACTCGGACGGCCGCCTTGGTAGCTGCGTAGACGGTCATGTTGGGCCTCGTTTGGAACCCAGCGGTCGAAGCTGTGTTGACGACGTGTCCGAACCCCTGCGCGCGGAAGACCGGCAGGGCGGCCGCGATGCCGTAGAGCACGCCTTTGACGTTGATATCGACCATCTGCTCCCACTCGCCGACGCGCAGTTCGTCCATCGGTGCGTTGGGTCCGATCCCGGCGTTGTTGATCAGGACGTCCAATCGCCCGAAGCGCTCCTGGGCCAGCTGGACCAGGGCCGAGAGGTCTGCGGCGCGGGTCACGTCGGTGGGCGCGTATGCGGCGGTACCCCCGCGCTCGGCGATCCGCTCGGCCAGCGCCTGGAGGCGGTCGGGGCGTCGTGCTCCCAGCACAACGCTCGCGCCCTGCTCGGCGAGCATCAAAGCTGTAGCCTCACCGATCCCGCTGCTGGCGCCGGTGATGACGACGACTTTGTCTGCGACTTCTGACATGGGGGGCTCCTTCGGCCTAGTATCGAAAGCGGAGATCTGTCCGCTAAGCGTTTCCAACAGTAGCGGAGAAGTCTCCGGATAACAAGTTCCCCGTCTGTTAGTCCTCTGGAGATTTGATGCCGTCCGCCCGCACCGCACCACGTCGCGCCGATGCCCAAAGGAATCGTGAGCGAATACTGGAAGTAGCCCGAGCAGCCCTGACCGCCTCCGAGGATGCGTCGCTCAACGCGATCACGAAGCGAGCAGGGATCGGCGCTGGCACGCTCTACCGCCACTTCCCGACTCGCGAGGCGCTGGTTCTAGCCGTCTACCACCGAGACGTCGAGACGATCGTCGAGGCCGCGCCCGCGTTGCTCGAGACACACCCACCGATCGAGGCATTCCGCCTCTGGTGTGGCCAGCTGGCGGAGACGGGTCAGATCAAGCATGGACTCGGGGACGCCTTGGCCGCTACCAACGAGAGTGAGCACGCGGCTCCCGTGCTCGCCGCGATCGACTTGCTACTGGACGCGTGCAGGCGTTCGGGCGCCGTGCGCCGCGATCTTGTGGCCCACGACATCCTGCTGCTGCTTGGTTTCCTCTGGCGCATGGAGCCTGCGGCCGATTGGCGGCTCCGTACTGATCGACTCCTCGATGTCGTCGTCGGCGGTATACGTCCCTGAGCCTCGCCGGTTGCTTACCGGAGACTTCTCCGCTACGGTCTGACAAGCGGAGATCTCTCCGGATGCTGCCATAGGGAAGAGGTGTGGGCAATGAATAAGGTTCTCGAAGGAAAGGTCGCCGTCATCACCGGCGGAACTCAAGGTCTCGGGTTCGCGATTGCCGAGGAGTTCGCCGCGGAAGGCGCCGAGGTCGTCATCACCGGCCGTCACCAGGACACGATCGACGAGGCTCTCGACCGCCTCGATCCCCGGTGCTGGGGCTTTCGAGCCGACGTCTCCGTGTTGGCGGACATGGAATCGCTTTATAGGGCCGTCAGCGACCGGCACGGTCGCGTCGACATTATTGTCGCGAACGCCATCACCAACGACAACGGGCCGCTCGGGACGATCACCGAGGAGCAGTTTGACAAGATCATCAACACGAACATGAAGGGCGTCCTGTGGACGGTACAGCCCGCGCTGCCGCTGATGCCCAGCGGCAGCTCCGTCGTCCTCATCGGCTCCACCGCGTCGATCAGCCCGCCCCCCGGGATGAGCGTTTACGGCGGCGCGAAAGCCGGGGTACGCAGCATGGTTCGCGCGTGGATCCAGGACATCAAGGGATCAGGGATCCGCATCAACGTCCTGTGTTCGGGTGCCATCGACACGCCGTCGTTGCGATCGGCCCTGGCCGGTGCTTCCGGCGAGAGCGAGGTCGATGCCGCAGTCGAAAAGATGGGTAGCGGCAACCCGATCGGCCGACTTGCACAGCCGCGAGAGCTCGCAACCGTCGCAGTCTTCCTCGCCAGCGACGCATCGAGCTTCATCACCGGAACGGAGCTCTTCGCTGACGGCGGCATGGTGCAGGTCTGAAGATCGGCGACCGCTCGGTTGCGCTCGCGCGGAGCAAGCGAACCGAGCCCCGAGGCGCGGGCGATCCGTGTGGCAGGGCCGCAGAGAAGACAAACCTGGAACCCGGAGCAATGCAGCCGATCGGCGCAACCTCCGCAGCACGGAGCGTAACGAGCAAAAATCGAGGCTTCGGCCGAAAGCCGGCGCACGATCCACCGTGATTCAGGGCACTCATTCGCCCATCTGGCCGATTTTCAGAGCTACGGTTACCCCGGCGACGTTTAACCCGCGCAAATCTCCAACAGCATCAGGGCTGCTCGCGCAAGATGTCCGTAAACAACCGGCTCCACCCGCCAGCAAACGGCACAAGGCTTGGCAAATAACGGCTGTGTTTAGTTTCGCGCGTGAAACCGCCTGCGCCTATACGTTGAAGCGGAATTCGACGACGTCGCCGTCGCGCATGACGTAGTCCTTACCCTCGATCCGGGCCTTTCCCACCGCGCGGGCCGCCGGTACGGATCCCGCGGTGACCAGATCCTCGTAACTGACGATCTCCGCCTTGATGAAGCCACGCTCGAAATCGGAATGGATCACGCCAGCCGCTTGGGGCGCCGTCGCGCCCACCGGGATCGTCCATGCGCGCGCTTCTTTTGGCCCTGCCGTGAGGTAGGTCTGCAGGCCGAGCGTGTGGAAACCGATCCGCGCGAGCTGCGCAAGCCCAGAAACTTCCTGCCCGTACGACGCGAGCAGCTCGGCCGCCTCGTCGGGTGGCAGCTCGACGAGCTCGGCCTCGACCTTGGCGCACAGCGCGACCACGTCGGAAGGAGCGAGCGCGGCCAGGATCGGCGCGGCCACAGCCGGGTCACCCAGCTGGGACTCGTCGACGTTGAGGACGTAGATAAAAGGCTTGGCGGTGAGCAGGAAAAACTCGTGAAGCGCCGGAAGGTCTATCGCCTCCGCCGCCACAAGCGCCTGGCCGTTGTCCAGCGCCGCCCGGGCCGCCCGGGCCGCCTCGAGCACCGGCGCGCGGCCCTTGTCACCCTTCACCTCACGTTCGAGACGAGGCAACCGGCTGTCGAGAGTCTGCAGGTCGGCCAGGATCAATTCGGTGTTGACGGTCTCGACGTCCGCGAGGGGATCGACCCGGCCGTCGACGTGGACGACATCGGGGTCGTGGAAGGCGCGCAGCACCTGGCAGATCGCGTCCGCTTCGCGGATATGCGCGAGGAACTGATTGCCCAGGCCCTGCCCCTCGGAGGCGCCGCGCACGATGCCGGCGATATCCACGAACTCGACGGTGGCCGGCACCTCGCGGGCTGAGTCGTACAGCTCGGCGAGCGTGTGCAACCTGGGCTCGGGAACGGGGACGATCCCCACGTTAGGCTCGATCGTCGCGAACGGGTAGTTCGCGGCGAGCACGCTGGCGCGGGTCAGAGCGTTGAACAACGTCGACTTCCCGACGTTCGGGAGTCCGACGATGCCGATGGACAGTCCCACGCGCCGGATGTTACCGGCGCCAGGAATGTCCGACCCTTGCCGCACGCTGCTCGCATGACAGCTGTCGTGCTCGCCCTCGGCGTCGGCGGAGCGCTCGGTGTCCTCGCAGGCTGGTTGCTCGCCGGGCGCTCGCACCGGATGCGCTCGGGGGACTCGCGCGCCGGTCACGTCGCTGTGCTGCTGGAGCCGGTGCACGCGGCACTCGACCGGGTGAACGAACACCTGAGGGCCGTCGAAAGCCATCGGGAACGGGCGTACGGGGGGCTGCTCGCGCAGGTGGAGGGAATGCGCAGGGACCACGCCGACCTGCGCGCCGACACCAACCGGCTCGTATCGGCGCTGCGCGCTCCGCAGGTGCGGGGGCGCTGGGGCGAGATGCAGCTCCGGCGGGTCATCGAAGCCGCCGGAGCTCTCGAGCACGTGCACTTCGCCGAGCAGGTGCACGCCGTCGGGGAGACCGGCGCCCAGCGGCCTGATGTCGTCGTCACGCTGGCGGACGGCAAGGAGATCGCGATCGACGCGAAAGTGCCCTTCGCGGCGTGGCTCGAAGCCATGGAGGCCCCCGACGAGGCGACCCACGGCGCGCTCATGCGCCGCCACGCGCGGCACTTGCGTGAGCACGTGGGCCGCCTCGCCGACCGAAACTATCCACACGGGTTGGTCGCCAGCCCGGAATTCGTCGTGCTGTTCGTACCGGCCGATACGTTCCTCGACGCCGCACTCAAGGCCGATCCCACGCTGCTCGACGAGGCCTTCGCCAAGGACGTCGTCCTCGCCACCCCGTCCACCCTCGTCGCCCTGCTGCGTACGGTCGGATACTGCTGGCGCTCCGAACGCCTTGCCGAGAACGCCGAGGCGATCAGCGCAGCCGGTACCGAGTTGTACGAGAGGCTCTGCACGCTCGGCGTCCACCTCGACAAGCTCGGCGGCTCACTGTCTCGAGCGGTGTCGTCGTACAACGAGGCCGTCGGTTCGCTCGAGACCAGGGTCCTGGTCAGTGCGCGGCGACTCGCCGATCTGGGGGTCAGCGACGCGCCACTTCCCCGTCCTCGCGCTGTCGCGGACGCGCCCCGGCCACTGACCGCCGCCGAACTCACCGAGCGCGCCGGCTAGCTCAGGGAGATCGGCCTCGTACCCTTGCGGCATGAGTTACGTCTCGCCGTCGGCGTCGCTGCGAGGGCAGCGTCACGGTTTCCTGCCGCTCAGCGTGCCGGCCGCACTCATGCTCGCCACGGGGTGCGGGGTCCTTGGCGCCGCCGCCGATACGGCTTTCAGCAACGAGGTGCGCAACTTCTTCGCCGTCGGGTTCAGCGTCGGAACCGCGGCAGCCCTCTGGTGGGTGCGGCGCACGGACATCACCAGGACGTTCGTCTGGATCCCGCTGATCTACATCGTGATCCTGTTCCTCGCGGGCGCGGTGCACCACCCGGGCCAGCGTTACAGCGACTGGCTCGTGCTTGCAGTGGTGTTCAAGGCGCCGGTCATCTTCATCACCACGGCGGTCGGGTTGGTCGTCGTCGCGGCGCGCGGGCTCACTGGCCGCTGACGCGGCGGCGGCGGACCTGCGGCGGGAGCGCGAACAGCAACGTCTCCTGCGCGGTGGTCACTTCTTCGACGTCCGCGAACCCTCGGGCGGCGAGATACGCCAGAACCTCCACCACCAGCCACTCCGGCGCCGAAGCCCCGGAGGTCACACCGACGGTGTCGACTCCGTCGAGCCATGCGGCGTCGATGTCCGCGGCGGAGTCGACGAGATAGGCCGAGGCGGCGCCGCGGTCCAGGGCGACTTCGACCAGCCGAACGCTGTTCGAGGAGTTGCGGGATCCCACGACGAGAACAAGGCCGCAACGCTCTGCGATCGACTTCACCGCGTCCTGACGGTTCTGCGTCGCGTAGCAGATGTCGTCGCTGGGGGGGCTGGTGAGCGACGGAAATTGTTTGCGGAGCGCTCCGACGGTTCGGAGTGCCTCGTCAACCGAGAGCGTCGTCTGCGACAACCAGGCCACACGCTCCGGATCGCGGGGAACGACGGCCGCCGCCTCCTCGGGTGTGTCCACCAGGTGTATCCGGTCCGGCGCCTGCCCGGTGGTGCCGATGACCTCCTCGTGTCCCTCATGGCCGATCAGCACGATGTCGTAGTCCTCGCGGGCGAACCGACGCGCCTCGTGATGGACCTTCGTCACCAGGGGGCAGGTTGCGTCGATCGTGCGCAGGTCGCGCGCGCGGGCCTCCTCGTGCACCGAGGGCGCGACCCCGTGTGCGGAGAAGATCACCACGGAGCCGACCGGCACCTCGCTCGCCTCATCGACGAAGATCGCTCCCTTCGTCTCGAGATCGGCGACGACGTTCTTGTTGTGCACGATCTGCTTGCGGACGTACACCGGCGCGCCGAAGTTCTCCAACGCCTGCTCGACTGTCTGGACCGCCCGCTCGACGCCCGCGCAGTAACCGCGGGGACGCGCCAGCAAGACTTTGCCCACCGCCCGAGTGTAGGCGGGATGCCGTTCGCCGCCCGATGTGGAAACCTGAGTGCATGCGATCAGTCGTCTCCAGCTTCCCGATCCCCAAGCCGTTCGCGGCCAGCGTCGGTTTCGTCGTTCGTACGCCCGAGAGGTTGACGAGCCTGACCTTGCGGCTGCCCGGGCTCGCGTTCGGCGCGCTGCACAGCGCCCGCGAGCGCTACGACGAGTACGCGCGCGTCGGCTCCGCACTGCTCGGCCGACGCGAACCCGGGGCGGAGGAATCCTCGGGCGGAGAACCGCTCCGCGTCGTACCCGACGACGAGGTCGAGGACTACGAGGGTTACGACCTCGACGAGGACCTGGATGACGAGCTGGCCGCGGACGGCGAAGAACCGGCCCCGTTCGCGACCGCGCCCTTCGAGGCGATTCTGGATGGTCCGGTCTTCAACGAGCCCGCGGTCGAGGAGGCCATCCTCGGCGATGCCGAGCCCGCCGACGAACCGTCGGTGACCGACGAGCCGCCGATGACAGGCGCCG
Organism: uncultured bacterium; assembly: GCA_964247525.1. GTDB lineage: Bacteria > Actinomycetota > Actinomycetes > Mycobacteriales > CAJCIY01 > DASYGP01. The sequence continues at coordinate 7,671 of CAXTUZ010000027.1, read as the reverse complement.
CGCACGCACTCGCAGCTGCGGTGCAGGACCGCCAGCACCCTCCGCAGGATGCACCGAAAGCCGCCGACCTCCCGGTGCAGAACATCGACGGACTGAGCTTGCCGCAGCTACGCGCGCACCTGTCACGCCTCTCGGCCGGCGAGCTCGAAGCGCTTCGGGACTACGAGAGCGCACACGGGCGTCGCCTGCCGGTTCTGTCGATGCTCGAGAATCGCCTGGCGAAGATCACCGCCGCAACGTCGTAGCCCACACTCCGGACCATGGCCCTCGAGTCCAGCGCGGACAGTCCTCTTCCGCTGCGCACGATCGCCCGGGCGGTGACCGACTGGGTCGGGCGCCTCGGGCGCGTGTGGGTCGAGGGCCAGATCGCCCAACTGAACATGCGCCCCGGCACGAACACCGCATTCCTGACCCTTCGCGACACCGCCGCCGACGTCTCGATGCAGGTGACCGCGGCCCGACCGGTCCTGGCGGGAGACCCCGGCATCCGCGAGGGCGCGCGCGTCGTCTGCTGGGTCAAGCCGGAGGTGTGGGCGGCCCGTGGCTCACTGCAACTCACCGCGTACGACATCCGCCCGGTCGGACTCGGCGCGCTGCTGGCCCGCATCGAAGCACTCCGTACCGTTCTGGCGGGCGAGGGCCTGTTCGCCGCCTCCCGAAAAAAGCCGCTGCCGTTCCTTCC
>CAXTUZ010000027.1:5769-6979 GCA_964247525.1 uncultured bacterium | reverse complement strand
TCATCGTCGGACGAGAGAGCGCGGCTGAGCGCGATGTCGTCGAGAACGCTCGCCGGCGCTGGCCCGCGGTCACGTTCGCCGTCCGCCGAGTCGCGGTGCAGGGACCGGGCGCGGTCGTCGGAATCGTCGAGGCGTTGGCGGAACTCGAGGGCGATCCGGCGGTGGACGTCATCGTCCTCGCCCGAGGAGGTGGGAGCGTGGAGGATCTGTTGCCGTTCAGCGACGAGGTCCTGTGCCGCGCGGTCGCCGGCTGCCGAACCCCCACGGTCTCCGCGATCGGCCACGAGCCGGATGCCCCGTTGCTCGACTTCATCGCCGATCTGCGGTGCTCGACGCCCACCGACGCCGGAAAGCGAATCGTCCCGGCGGTACGGGAGGAGAACGAGCGCATCCAGAAGGCGCGCGCAGCACTGCGCCGCGGGGTCAGCGCCTCGGTTCGTGCCGAGACGCTGCACACGAGGCAACTGACCGACCGCGCACGCAGGCGGGTGACGTCCACGCTCGAGGCGGGCCGCGCGGAAACCGGGCACCTGCTCGCCCGCGTGCGAGCGTTGTCGCCCCGCGCGACGCTCGAGCGTGGGTATGCCGTCGTACTTCGCGACGGGCTGGTGGTGCGTTCCGTCACGGGCGCGGACGCCGGCGACCGGCTCGACGTCCGGCTGGCCGACGGTTCGCTCGAGAGCGAGGTCCTTGCTGTCACCGTATCGTCGCCCGCGTGAGTACCGATCCCGGCGCGGCGGCCGAACTCGGATACGAACAGGCCCGCGCCGAACTCGAGCGCGTCGTCCGTGAACTCGAGGTCGGTTCACCGAGCCTGGAGGAGTCGCTCGCGCTCTGGGAGCGCGGCGAGCAGCGGGCGAAGACGCATCACAGGCAGCGCTGGGTGTAGCAGGGCGCCTTCGGCGGCCCACCGTCTTCGGCCTCGGCGTGCAGCAAGGTGGCTGGCGAGTTCCTCGCTGAAGCTCTGCTCGTCAATCGCGCCGAACTGCACGGAGCCGGCATTGTTGTAGAGGATGTCGATACCGCCGAACTCCGCGACGCCGTGCTCGATCCAGGCCCGCACCGACGCCTCGTCGGTCACGTCGACCTCGGCGAACGGCTGGCCGTTGTCATCGAGGAGCTCCGCCATCGTGCCGAAGCCTTCGAGCGTGAGCCGGCCCGCGCCGAAGGTCTCGACGTGTCCGAACGCGAAGCAAAGCAGGGCGCGATC
>CAXTUZ010000027.1:0-5759 GCA_964247525.1 uncultured bacterium | reverse complement strand
AGGAACGACGAGCGCGACTAGCGCAACGCCCCGGCGAGAACCGCGAGCTGCGCGGTCAAGGCAGACCTGCCCCCGACCCCGCTCAGCACCACCGTCGAGCCGTCGTTGAGCGCGCGAACGAGCGCCGGATGCCCTGAGGAGTCGGTCCAGGACTGCCACGGAACACCGGCGATCGTCGCCGTTTCGCCCTGACTGCCATGTGCCCCGAGTTTGACGACGATCGGGTCGGGCGCATCGGACTGGTAGAGATCGACGTACACGTCGGTGCTGTCCACAAAAAGGCCGAGGTCGAACGTGGAGGTGCTCGACGATGGCTGCGGCACGGCGATCGTGACGTGCGTCGGGATCCAGGTGGCGGGCAGTCCGCCGGGCGCGAGGACGTGAAAGGGCGCCCGGTTACGTACGACGGACAGCTGACCCCGGTAGTCGACCCGTGCGCTGCTGACCGCGTGATGGTGGCGGGGGATCAGGGCGAAGGCACCGACCATCAGCACCGCGAAGATGGCCGCCGTCCGCAGCATGTCCCCGAAGGTCGGAGATCGCCGCGTCGTCGCCACCGCACCATCGTGGCTCAGGACGGCGCCGCTCGCGCGCGAGAGCCTCAGTCGATGAAGGCCGCTCCGGCATCGGTGAAACTCGCCCACAGCTGTGCGTACGCGCCGTCCCGGGCAAGCAGCTCGTCGTGAGGCCCCTCCTCGGCGACCTTGCCGTTGCTCAGCACGACGACGCGATCGGCCCGCTGCGCGGTGGACAGCCGATGAGCGATCACAAGGGTGGTACGGCGGCGCGCCAGACGTTCCATCGCGCGCAGCACCGCCGCCTCGGTCGCGAGATCGAGTGAGGCGGTTGCTTCGTCCAGCAGCAGGATGTCGGGGTCGACGAGCTCGGCGCGCGCGAGGGCGAGGAGTTGCCGCTGCCCCGCAGACAGCCCTCTGCCCCGCTCACCGACCTGCTCGAGGTAACCGTGCTCGAGACCGGCGACCACATCGTGGGCCCCCACCTTCCGGGCGGCCGCCTCGACCTCGGCGTCGCTCGCGCTCGGCCGCCCGTACGCAATCGCGTCGCGCACGGTGCCGGTGAAGAGAAACGCCTCTTGCGGCACCATCCCTAGCCGTTGGCGGTACCCGGTGAGGTCGAGCGTTCGCAGGTCGTCGCCGTCGATCCGTACCGAGCCCGAGGTCGGGTCGTAGAGCCGCGCGACCAGCTTGACGAGCGTCGACTTTCCGGCGCCCGTCTGCCCGACCAGCGCGACCGTCTCCCCCGGCGTGACGCGGAGACTCACTCCGGCAAGGGCCTCCGCGGTCGCACCGCGGTACGCGAAATGCACGTCGGCGAGTTCGATCTCACCGGTCAGCCGACCGACGGCCACCGGCAGGGCGGCGGCCGGTACGGACGTCGGTGTCCGGAGCAGATCGGAGAGCCGGCGCACGCCGACCTGTGCCTGCTGGTAACCGTCGAAGACCTGCGAAAGCTGCTGTACCGGGGAGAAGAACAGATCCAGATAGAGCAAGAAGGCGATGAGCCCGCCGGTCGTCAGCGCCCCGCTGTGAACCCGGTTGGCGCCGACCGCCAGCACAAGTGCCGCAGCGAGTTCGGACAGGAATTCGACGAAGGGGAAATACGTGGCGAGATAGCGCTGGGCACGCAGGCGCGCCCTCCTGTAGTCGTCGCTGACCGCCCGGAAATGCGTGGTACTGGTCTGTTGTCGGCCGAACGCCTGGACCACCCGAACCCCCGCGAGATTCTCCTGGAGGTCCGCGTTGACCGCGCTGATCCGCTCGCGCGCCTCGGTGTACGCGCCCGCGGATCGCTTCCGGTACGCCAGGGTCGCCCATCCCAGCACGGGCATCAACGCGAGAACGACGAGGGCGAGGGGCACGTCGAGAACGATCAGCACCACCAGGACACCGACGAACTGAAGTCCGGAGATGACCGCGGTGGCGAGGCCGGTCTGCAGGAACGTCGAGAGTGCGTCGACGTCCGTCGTCATGCGGGTCATGATTCGGCCGCCCATCTCGCGCTCGTAATAGTCCAGACCGAGGCGTTGGAGCTGGGCAAAGGTCTTGAGCCGCAGGGTGTAGAGGAGTCGCTCGCCGGTACGTCCGGCAACGATGGTCTGCACGATGCCGACGCCCCAGTCGGCGAGGACGACGACGGCTCCGAGCGCGGCCGTCGCCCAGAGCACCGACGTCGTGTGTTTCGCGATGCCCTGGTCCACGCCGTGACGGATGAGCAGCGGGAGGACGAGACCGGCGAGTGCGTCGAGCGCCACCAGACCGAGCACGGCGGCCAACGCGACCCGCAGGGGGCGGAGCAAGCCCGCCAGGGAGAAGTCCGGGTCGGGAGCCAGCACGTCATCGGTGACGTCCGGCGTATCCGTGGCTGGTGGCAACGCTTCAACCTTCGCCAGCAGCTCGGGAGACGGCGGCACCCCGGCGAGAGCAGCCTGGACCGGTCCCCCGCCCATCCCCATCGGGCGGGCGAACGAACCGTGCGATGTCGGTCCCGATCCGGCCTCGTCCGGTCGGCTCCACAGTGCCTCCGTCACCGGCGATAACGGCTGCGGCGCTGCCTGTTCGGTGTCCGATTCGATCCCGCCGAGGGGCCCGGAGAGCAGGAGACGGTATATCTCGCAGCGTTGCTCGAGTTCGGCGTGGGTTCCACTGTCGGCGACCCGGCCGCGGTCGAGCACGACGATGCGGTCGGCGAGCCGTAACGTCGAACGGCGATGCGCGACGAGCAGCGTGGTGCGCCCCCGCATTTCTCGCTCCAGGGCGGCGTGGATCGCCGACTCGGTCTCGGTGTCCACGGCGGACGTCGCGTCGTCGAGCAACAGAATCTTCGGGTGGGTCAGCAGCGCTCGGGCGAGCGCGATCCGCTGGCGTTGTCCGCCGGACAGCGTCAGGCCCTGCTCTCCGACGACGGTGTCGTATCCCTGCGACAACTCCAGGACGAAATCTTCGGCCTCCGCCGCGCGGGCCGCGGCACTGACCGCTGCGCGGTCTGCGTCCGGCCGTCCGTACGCGATGTTGTCGAAGATGCTCTGGGAGAACAGGAACGAGTCCTCGAACACCGGCCCTATCTGCGCCCGGAGCGAGCGCAACGTCACATCGGTGACGTCATGGCCGTCGAGGCGGACGGTACCCGCCGAGGCGTCGTAGAAGCGGCTCAGGAGCAGGCCCACCGTGGACTTGCCCGAGCCAGGGGCGCCCACCAGCGCCACCGTCTCACCGGCCGAGATGTGCAGGTCGATGTGGTCGAGCACCCGGCGGCCGGAGCCGTACGAAAAGCTGACGTCGCAAAAATCGATGTCCCCGCGTACCTCGAGAAGCTCTGTGGCATGGGAACTTTCGGTGACGGTCGGCTGCGCATCGACGAGCTCGACGATCCGCTCCACCCCAGCCCTGGCTTGCTGTCCGACGGTCATGAGGCCTGCAATGATGCGGGTCGGACCGACGAGTTCCCCGAGATAGGTGGAGAACGCCAGGAACGTTCCCAGCGAGATCCGGCCGTGGACCGCGAGATAGCCGCCGAAGGCCAGCACACCCAGCTGACCGATCGCCGGAATCGCCTGCAGCGCAGGGGTGAACCGCGCCGATATTCGTACCGCGCGAAGACGGGCCGCGAACAGCGACCGGGCGGCCCGATCAAGCCGGGCAACCTCCCGCATCTCCTGCCCGAAGCCCTTGACGACACGGACGCCGGTGACGTCCTCCTCCACCACACCGGCGAGCGCGCCGGCTTGCTGCTGTGCGTACCACGTGGCCGGGAACAAGGACTCGCGGCTCCGGAACGCGACGAACAGGAGCGCCGGACCGACAGCCAGTGCCACGAGGGTCAGCAGTGGCGAGAGGAACACCATCACCACAAGCGAGGTCAGGAACAGCAGTGCGTTTCCGGCGATGTTCGGGAGGAACGCGAGCAGTCCCTGCACCAGGGTGATGTCGCTGCTCGCCCGCGACACCACCTGTCCGGTGGCGATGCGGTCCTGCATCGGCCCGTCGAGTCGCTGGAGTGCCCGGAATACGTCGTCGCGCATGTCGTACTGCACGTCCAGCGCGAGCCGGCCGCCGACGAACCGGCGCAGGAATCCGAGCCCGAAGCGCAGCACGCCCGCGGCGATCAGGATCACCGCGTACGGAAGCAGCGAATCGGTGTGCGCGACGACCACCCGGTCGATCACCCGGCGCTCGACCAGCGGAGTGGCGGTCGTGACCAACGTGCCCAGCAGCGCGGCGCCGAATGCGATGAGGACGTTGCGGCGGTAGCGCCAGGCGTACCGCCACAGCCGCGTTATCCAGCCGACCGGCGTCGGCTCGGGTGCGACGGGACTCACTCCCGAACGAGCTTGGCGAGCAGCGCGAGAACCTCGTCGATGAACGCGACCGCGGAGTCGGCCGAATCGGCGACCGCAACCTCGCGGCCCGCTTCGCACATCAGACCGGTGAGCACGAGCGTCAACGCCTTCCCACGTACGTCGGGAGTCGCCGCGAGCAGCTCCTGGTTGCCCCGAGCCCAGCGGCGATGGCGGCGTCCCGCCAGCGAGTCGAAACCGGGCGGACCGTCCCCGGCGAGGAACAACCGGGCCAGGTCCCTTTCTTCCCAACAATCGAGCAGATACGACCGTGCGCCGACGAGGAACAACTCGCACGGCGCCACCTGGCCGGCGTCGCGAGCGCCACGCACCGCGGCCGCAGCCCGCCTGGCCTGACGCTGGTCGAAGGCCTCGAACAACGCGAAATACAGGTCGGCCTTGCCGCCGAAGTGGTGGTAGACGCTGCCCACGCTCTTCCCGGCGCCGCGCACGACATCGCCGATCGACGTCTCGCTGAACCCGTACTCGCAAAAACACTCGCGCGCCGCGACGAGCAGCGCGTCCTTCGTAGCGGTACCCCGATCGCGATCGTGACCGCTGGAGTCACCCCGATCCCCCACCAGCACATTGTTCCTCTGCCGGGCAAGCGTGAAAAGGCCGGGCGCTCACGCTGGCCTGGCGGGGACTGCATCGCCGGTATCCTCTGCGCGGTGAGCTCACCCGAGGCATCTGCGCCAGACCCCGCGACGGAGGCACCCGACCGCAACCTCGCCCTCGAGCTCGTCCGCGTCACGGAGGCCGCGGCGATGGCCGCTGGGCGGTTCGTCGGCCGCGGCGACAAGAACGGCGGCGACGGTGCCGCGGTCGACGCGATGCGGCGCCTCATCGGGAGCGTCTCGATGCAGGGCGTGGTCGTGATCGGCGAGGGTGAGAAAGACGAAGCGCCGATGCTGTACAACGGCGAACACGTCGGTGACGGCACCGGACCGGAGGTCGATGTCGCCGTCGACCCCGTCGACGGCACCACCCTGATGGCCAAAGGCATGAACAACGCCATCGCGGTCCTCGCCGTCGCCGAACGCGGCACGATGTACGACCCGTCCGCGGTGTTCTATATGGACAAGCTCGTCACCGGACCGGAGGCGTCCGAAGTCGTCGACATCGGCGCTCCCGTCGCCGCGAACATCCAGGCTGTCGCCCGGGCCAAGGGCGAGCAGGTCGGCGATGTGACCGTTGTCATCCTGGACCGGCCGCGCCACTCCGAGCTGGTCGACGAGGTACGCGCCGCGGGCGCCCGTATCCGGTTCATCGCGGACGGCGACGTCGCCGGCGCTATTGCCGCGGCCCGGTCGGGCACCGGGATCGATCGCCTGTTGGGCATCGGCGGGACTGCCGGAGGGATCAGCGCGGCAGGCGCGGTCCCGTGCCTTGGCGGCAACAGCCC
>CAXTUZ010000026.1:4918-16710 GCA_964247525.1 uncultured bacterium | reverse complement strand
GGCTTCGTTGACGACGTGTTGCGGGGAGCACCAGACGAGCTCGGTGCCGCCGCTGAGGCATCCGGCCCAGCCGATCTCGGTGTCGATCGTGCCGGCGTCGAGGTTCCGCCGTCGCCGGCTGGCGGCGAGGAACTCGAGGGTCCGTCGTGATACAGAATTCGCGCCGCGGACTGTGCCGAACCTGTCTCCGTGCAGGACACGCCGCCACCCTTGACGAGCTCCCAGGAATCACCGGTCACGCGGATGTCAGCTGCCCCGTAGTGCTCGGAATACGCCGGGTGATTCGGCGCCTTGACGTAGATCCGCAGTTCGAGAAGGCCGTCCCAGCGGGGCGGATAATCCCCGGCGATCTGCTCGAGAGTGATGTCTTGCGGCAGAATCTCCAGCTTCGGGAAACTCGGATTCGAATACGTCGAGGACGCGGTTATCTGCTCACCGCTCCATTCCTTCGGCTGCGTGCCCTCGCGCGGCTGATAGGCGATGAGGAACGCCCCGGTGCCGCGGACGTCATAGTCCGCCGGAGGACGGTAATTGCTCACCGCGTACGCAGCGAAGGGCGATGCGCCCAGCGATCCTTTAGTCACTTCGTGGCCGGCCGTGTCGCAGAAGCCGACGCTACCGATCGCGTCGGAGTCTTCGTACGGAAGCGGACCACCGGCATGTGCGGGCATCCCGAAGACGGCGAAGCCGGCGAGCATCGAAGCGATCGTCACGGCCCTCCGTCTCAGCACGTGCCCGTTCACGACACTCTCTCCTTCGATCGCGAGGGAGCCGCCGCCCGCACTCTTGACAACCGAAACACGCGGTGGCGGCGGCGCCACAGGTGCGCACCGGCGACTCCCATCAACAAGATGGCGGCGAGCGGCAACCAGGGAATGGCGAGGAAGTGATCGCCGGATGAATACTTTTTGAGCCCGGGGTCGGTGTCTCCCGGCAGCAGCAGCGGACTGATGGTGACGGTCGCGTGCTCGAGCATCTCGGGGTAGATCCCGCTGACATTTGTGCTCAGTCGCAGGGTGTTCCCGGGAAGCAGGAGCGGAAAGTCCGGGAGGGACACGGCCGTGGATGTACCGAGCAAGCCGTGCACAGTGACCTTCGTGCGGCCTCCGAGTTTGACGTTGCCGACGTTGTGCACGGTGAAGGACACCTTCGCGCTCCCGCCGGAGAGCGGGCTCACGTCGTCGTGGTACGCGGTGCGCACGTTCTCGATCTGCAGCCCGGGATGAATCGGACCGGCGACTCGCACGTAGACGCGGGTGGCGACGCGCTGGTCGAGTTTGACGTTCGGCGCGTGCGGGTTCGACGTCGCCGTCGACAGTGAGGCGATGACGCCCGCCACGTGGTCGCCGGGGGAGGCGTCGGACGGGATGGCGATGTGGATCGGCACGATACGGAAGGACTGCGGAGCCACCGTCACGGCGGTCGACGCCCCGGTCGGGTGTATCCACGAGCCTGCGTCCACGGCCTTGCTGCTCGCCGGGAGCAGCCCGAAGCCGCCGTCCGGGGTGTTGATCGCGTCCGTCGCGTAGACGTTGAGCGTCAAGGCTTGGAGGGAATAGTTGCGGACCGCGACGTGGTCGTCGAACGACGCCCCCTTCGTCGCCGTGTACAGCAGGAAGGGCCGCTGGTCCGGACCGCTCGCCTGCGACGGCTGGACGCCGAATGTCGCTTTCGCCGGATCTGGGAGCGGAGTCGCCGCCTGGACGGCGAGTGCACCCGCCCACAGCGTCGAGGTCAGGACAGCGAGGACCGCGAGCGCCCGGACCGACGTCTTCATGCGTGGCAGTTCCTTTCCAGTCGATCGGAGGTGTTCGTGAACCGCGGCCGAACGTGCGAGCAGGCGGGGCGGCATCACCGTGCCCGCCCCGCCTGCTCGGCTGTGTGTTAGACGATCGTGAAGGTCAGCACGCCGGTGTAGCTACCTGCTGGCGTGCTGGTCGGTGCGTACAGGTCGAGGTTCCCGACGATCGCAACGGTGCCGTCCCCGTTCGCCGCTTTGGCGAACACGTGCTGGGCCGAGGCCGAACCTTTTAGACCGTCCGTGCCGGTCGCCGCTGCCGCGTACGGCTTTGACGGACCCACCGGCACGTCGTTCACCACGACGGGTTTTGCTGGCGTGCCCAGCGGGTTGCTTCCGACCGGCACCGCGGTCACCCCGGTAAACCCGAAGTTCTGACCGTTGATGCTGTTCGTGCCGGACGTGAAGTCCCCGCTGTACACCGATGCGGTCCACGCGGGATCGCCGGCCTCGGTGCTGGTGATCTGGATGCCGTGACCGGTGTCCGCGGCCGTTCCGAACGGCTTCGCGGCGTGGAAGAACGCGCCACTTGAATCCAGCTGCATCGTGCCGAGGTCGAACGGTGTGGACTGCGTGTACGGAGTGGAGATGATCAACGTCCCCGCGTCAACGGTGACCTTGATGTACTGAGGGTCGGTGCATGCGCTGAGCGTGTTCGCACATGGGCTTCCCGCCGCCGTCAAGGTGAACGTGACGGGAGCGGACTGCGACGCCGCGAAGGCGGTCGAACTGGTCGGGACGAACTTCGCGACGATGGAGTGCGGACCTGCTGGCAGTCCGGTCGCCAGTGTCGCGCTGGCGGCCCCCGAGCTGCTCACCGTTGCCGACGCGACCGCCGTGGTGCCGCCGTTGTCGAAGAAGGACACCGTTCCCGCCGGCGTCGTACCGGGCGTCTCGGTGTCACTGACGTTCGAGTTGAACGTCACCGGGTCACCCGCAAGACCGGTCTGGACCACCGCCAACGTGGTTGCCGTCGCGTCGCCGGCCTTGTTCTGCACGACGTACGGCAACGAGCCGTTGGATCCGCTGAACGCACCCGACGGTGTGAATACCGCCGTGTAGTTCGTCGTCACCGGGCTTCCCGTCGGGGTAGGACCGCCGGGGACGTCGGTCGTCGTCGCGGTGCCGCCCGTCACCGGCACCGGACTGCCGAGGTTCGCACCGTTCTTGGTGAACTGGACCGTGCCCGATGTAGCGCCTGTTGTCGTTGCCGTCAGGGTCACCGAGGTCGGTGTTGATCCCGCGGGCGTGACGGTCTGCGGACTCGCGGGCGAAGCGGTGAGCGTCGTGGTCGTCGTGGCGACCTGCGGGTACACCAGGGTCCAATTCGACCCGGTGACCTTGATGTCGGCCGCCCACCACTTGGGCTCACCGAAGATTTTCACCCGCAGCTGATACAGGCCCTGGTAGCTGTCGGTAGCGTTGTTCGGGAAGTCGCTGACGAGCTGCTCCAGTGTGTTGTCGCCCGGGGCCTGGGTGACGACCGGCCGGTTGCTTCCGAGGCCGGAGATCGACGCCGGAGCCGATGCCGCCGGGAATGTCGTCGCGGTCGACAGCTGCTCTCCGGACCACGCCCCTGGGGGTTGGCCGTTCACTGGGAGGTAGCCGTAGAGCTGTGCTTTCGTGGCGGTGTCCGTGGCCGGCTTGTCCGTCGTCGCCACCACGTACTTGGCGAACGGATCGTCCTGGATGGTCCCGCTCGTGACGAGATTCCCGGCCGCGTCGTAGAACAAGAGCTGCCCTAGTTGGTTGATGGCGTCGGGCTCGTAGGGCGGTGGAGCCGCCGACGCCAGTGCGGCGCCCCCGATGAGTAGCGCACCTGCGACCGCGAGCGTGGTGATGCCCGCACCTGCGGCGCGAAGTTTGAGTTTCACGAAAGTCCTTTCGTACTGGAGGAATGGAAGACGAGCACGCGACTCAGCAGGAGCCCGGGTTTTCAACTGTCGCCTGACCACAGTCCACGTAGGTCGCCTGAACTCCGGCAGCGGCAATGAGTGTCTGCCCGCTGGCCGACTGGACGTAGGGTCGGGACGAGGTGCCCGTGAAGAAGAGCGCCTGCACCCAGTTCTTCGTGCCACCGGGCTGGAAGGGCGTCGTGCTGTTGACGTCGTTCGTCCGGAACACGATGAACAAACCCCGTGTGTCGCAATACGTGAGCGTGCTCGCCGTGGTGGAACTGGGCTTCACGCAGCTGTTCGGCGCCTGGGCTGCGGAGTTCGTAGCGTTGCCGCCGTACAGCAGGCTGATGCCCGAGCTCTGTGCGGCACCCGTGCCGTTTGCGGCGTTGACGTCGTGGAAGTAGCCCGAGTCGAACAGCGCCTTACGGCCATCCGAGAACGGCGCGTACGCGTTCGGGTCCGTGAGCGACGAGGGGTCGTTCTCTTCGACGGTCGTCACACAACCGCCGAGGGTGACCGTGGCCCCACCGTTGATAGCGGCGAGGTCGGAGCGAAAGGTGTCACCGGTGCCGGATCCTGACTGCGGAATTTCGGGCTTGATGGTGGCCGACGAGGTCCCGCCCACCTGGTTCCAGCTGGTCTTCGTGCAGGTGTAGATCGCCAGCAGGTCCGCGGGCGTCACGGCGACTGCGTTGCCGCCGGTCTTCCCGGCCATGACGAGGTCGTCAGTAGCAATTTTGATCGAGTGCAAGGTGGCGCTGGAGCCCCCGTTCGCGGCCTGGAAGGTGGCGAGGTCGCTGTTCTTCGGCAGTCGGGACATCCGGACGAAGTTGATCTTCTCTTGCGAGCCGTTGTCAGCCGCAAGCGCAAGAATGCCGGCACCTGAGCCGTTCGGGCGTTGAACCGGGCTCGTTCCAGCTCGCAGGACCACGCCGAGTTTGAGGGGTGTGGTGGCGCCGTTCGCATAAACGGCCCGATCGTTGGCGTCACCCGTCGCGTCGAAACTCACGAGCCGGTTGACGTTTCCGGTGCTGTTGTAACCACCGTCGCCGTTGACGTCACCATCGGTCAAGAAGTTACCGATGTTCTGGACCGTGTCCGAGCCGACGCCGACGACGTCCCCACTCTGCGGACCGTAGTCCGCCAATGCTGGGCCGGCGACAAGTGCCAGCGCAACGCCCGCGGCGCCCGCGGCGGCGAGGGCTTTCTTTCTCGAGACAACCATGTGCTTTCCCCTCGGGGGGTTGGGAATGAGACGACGCCGAAGCTAAAGAGCCAGGTGGGCGAGTTGACGCTTTCGGCGTGAACGAAGGGTGAATGTCAACCGATCGCCGGACGGCAGCGTCATACGAGGTTCGGCAGCAAACCGGCGGCGGTGTCGGTGACGATCCAGAGCAGAGCCACGATCGCGACGCCGCCAGCCATGGCGGTGGGCACCTTTCCCCACCTCCGCCCGGCCCAGAGGACGAGAACAACCAGGCCGATCAGGGCCTGAAGCCACAGGACGAGCGGGAAGAGTTGTCCGCTGTCAACTTTCATCGCCTGTTCGTCGGTGGGGACGACGTTCGGACGGGGTCCCGGAACCGGTGCGACTTTGTCGCTCAACGTCGCGTCGACGTAGACCGTGCCGGAAGGCGCCCAGCCTCGGCGCCAGCCGGTTCCGGCGCTGGTGACCAACGTCAGCCGCGACTGCCCCGCGGCGAGGGCAGTGACCCGGTCCCCGCGATGGCGCACGCCTTGGACCGAATAGGTGAAACGTCCCTGTCCGGTGACGACGCTGATCGACTCGCCGGCGCGCAACTTCGTGATGTCACCGAATGGGGAGCCGAACGTCGTCGACTTCCCGAATATCTGACTCACGCCGGGTTGGCCCGGGAGCGGACTGTTGCGTTTATGACCGGGCCCACTGCGCAACGCACTTGAGCTGGTTCCTTCGACGACAACGTCTCGGAGTCCGATTGATGGTGCGTCGATGAGCGCCACCGGAACGCCCGCCCGGATCGCCCCGCCGATCGGCGTGGTCTGCTCGGCGAGCTGCTGACGCAGTTGGGCGTACAGGGTGTGCTGTGCACGATGTTCTTCGATCCCACTGAGCCCGAATGCGAACACCAGTAGCCACGCGCAGAGCACGCTTGTCGCCAGCGCCGCGGACCGCGTGAGGGCAACGCGCGGCGGCAGATCAGCATCGCGAAGTCCTCCGGTCGCAACCTGTCGCGCATGCGCCAAGCGGCGCTGGAGGCGTTCCATCGGGCTTTCTCGGGTGAAGCTGGCGCCAATCTCCGCGTAGTCACTCGGTACGGTCGGGGGCGCCGCGAGCGGCGTCACGGCCGGAGCTTCCGCCGGGCGGCAATGCTGATCGCCGGATAGCTGAGACCTGCGAGCAGCAAACCGAGAAGAGCCGCTGGAATCGCGAGGCCGAGAAGTCCGGCGCCGGGTGCCTTCGTCGGCACCGAGAGACCCGAGGATCGGACGGACGTCGTATTCGTGCTCGCCGGAGCTTTACCCGTGTTGCCGGTTTTCGGTGCGTCGGAGCCAGTGCTGCCGAGGCTGCCGGAGTTCGAACCTTCCGAGCGGTTGTCCAAGCCGGTGTCCGAGCCGCCGGGACTTGCGCTTCCCTGCTGCGCTTGCGCCGCCGGCGATGCGCCGGACGTCACCGGACTCGGTGAAGCCGTCACACCGGAAAGTGCGCCTTGCTGTGCCTGCACCGCGGCGGCGGCAGTGATCGTCGCCGCCGCGAGCGCACCGAGACCATTCGTCGCCGTGAGAGGCAGGTAGCCCGGGGGCAACTGTCCCTGTGCCGTTCCGGCGGTCTGACCCGGACCGGCCAGGAAACGCAAGACGTCTGCGTAACTGGCCGCATCGGTTTTACTCAGGCCTTTCGTCGGGATAGCCGCATACACGACCATGGCTCCCGGATACGCCGTGGCACTGCCGCTTTGGCCGACGATGTTCCGGTACGGGATCGGCCACGTCGCGCTCTGGTCGTCACGTGTGAGCAGGCTCGCGGTGGCGGTGAGCGAAGCATCAGTGGGAAGCACGAAAAACCGGCCGTCCGCATTCGTGAACTTCTTTGTGGCCGTTGCCGCGACCGCGGTCTGCAGGGCGGCGGTGTTGATCGCGAACCGTGCCGAGTCGGCCAGAGACGTCACTCCCAGCAGAAATCGATGCCCCGGCACCTGGCGTCCGAGTGCCGTCAGCTTCGCGCCCTGCGCGTCCTGGTTGACGAGCGTGCAGACGAGTTGTGAGGGCGAGATCGCGTACTGCAGGTCGAAGCTGATCGTTGCCAGCCGGGACGTGGGCGCCGCTATCAGGGGCAGGTAGGGAACCGGGTTGGTGTCGAGACACAAGTTCGTTCCGCCGGTATCCGGGATCTTGTAGCTATCGAGGAGCGGCCACTGCGCCACGGGGAGCTTAATCCCCTGATAGGCGGCATTCACCTTCATGCCCCACGGGTCTGGCGCGCCGTCGAGCCAGGCGCGGGCCTCCGGATCAGCGTTGAGGTAGGAGGTGAGCGCCGAAACGACATCGGAGTCACTGGACAGGTTGAACAGGGTCGCGGCGTTGGCCGCGCTCGAAATCCCGGCTCCCACAGCGGGGTTGAGGGCGATGAACTCCGGATCCGAGCGGATGTCCAGCGGGTTCTTTGCGAGTGATTTTTCCCCTTGCCGCACAGTCACACTGAACGGATACGACTCGGTGAGCAACTTCGCGATAAGGCGTGGGGTGAGACGGAGGGAGCCGTACTCGCGGCCGTTGGCGTCATCGATCACGTACCCGATCGCGAAGCCCGAGAAGGCGACCGGCGCGTTCACGGTCGGCACCGAATACGCCGAATCCGGCGCACTCGAGGTAAATGCGGCCTCGATGCTCCGCGCCTCTAACAGATTTCGGGCCTCGGGCTCACCGGTCTGGATGTGCTTGAAAGGGGCTAGGGACGGATCGATGCAGCTCCTGCTCGCCCACGACTGGGTCGCCGCCGTGAGCAGCTCGGATCCGTAGAGGTTCACCGATTGCTTCCCGCCGCTCAGTGAGCAATCCACCGGGCCCGGCGCGAATGTCAGCGGGATCGTCATCCGGTTGCGCCAATTCGACGCGCTCCACCACAGTGCGCCGGTGACGGCCTCGTCGGGCACGGCGCCGGTCGACCCCTTGGCCAGGCACGCGGCTGATGCAAGACTCGCGTCAGGCCCGGTCGGCCGGTCCGCGGCCGGCAGACCCGCAGCGGCGACATCACAGCTGATGCCCTCGATCGGTACCGCCACCAAGGCGCATGCAACTGTTGCGCTGCATCCGAGTGATGCATTCGTCTGGTTGTTCCAGACCACGAATTTCGCCGAACCGGTTCCGTCGGACCCGGTAATTCCGTAGGTCTCGTTGCCGGGCTGATCCTGCGAAAGTTCGAAGGCGACACTTTCCGGGGCACCGCCCGCACAATTGCTGTTCCCGAAGGGATAAACCTCCCCGGATTCGGCCTGGAAAGGCAGCCAGTGCTCGGTATAGGTCGTAGCTGGACATGTGCGTGGATACGGCACCGGAGCGCCGACACTCGCTTGCCGATCCGCCGGCAGGGCATAGCGGTCAACCCGCCAGGACGGGAACGGGCGTCCCGGTGAATTCAGATAACGCTCGGTCGCGGTCTGGGTCCAGCATGTCTGGGGGGAGATCTGCTGCGCCGCAGGTGCTGTCGGTGCGGCGCTGCCCCGGCACTCGAGAAGCACGACCGGAAACTGATCCTGGATCCCCTGGGCGCTGTTCACGTCGCCGCTGTACGTACCGAGCGTCGGCTGGGCGCCCGACCAGGTGACCCCCACTGCCTGCCGGTCCTGAAGGTTCGTGGTCGCGCTGACCGACAGGGAGAATGTCCGCTGATCTGCCACTACGTCGTGCCCGTCGACGAGGTGAACGCGGTCGATCGTCCTGGATGCGGTCACACCACTCGCGCTGCTCGCTCCGGCTTGTGCCGCGGTGACACTGCGCCCGGAGGTTGCGGCCATGCCCGAGGACGCAACGAACGTGACGAGAAGCACGCCGACCGCCGAGTAGAAGCGGCCACTGGAGATCCGCACGGCTAGGGAACCCGGCGGGCGCCGCTGGCCAACCAACGGGTCAGCAACGGGGGTCCGATGATCAAGCACACAAGCAACAACCCGGCCAGCAGACCGAGAGCGCCTGTTCCGACGGACTGACTCCTCTCGGCGAGTGTCGTCGGGACGTTTGCTGCACTGGACTGGTCGCCGTTGGTCGTGCTCGCCGAGCCGGACACCACGTCGCCGGTCGCGGGATCTAGGGACAGCGCGGTGGAACCGCTGCCGCCTGACGATTGAGGTGTCCCCGCGGTCAGCCGCTGCGAGGCAACGTCGTGCGCGGTTCCGGAGGGGGAACTCGACCCGTCGGAAGAGGTACCGGTGCTGGCTCCGGCGCTACCGCCGGGCCGGCCGTTCTGGGGATTGCCGTTCGCGGTTCCGGCGCCGCCCGTACACGGCCCAGCCCCGGCCTTATCGCACGCCGGCGGCTGGGGCGCTATCTCCGCGAGATAGTTGCGCGTCGGCTGGCCGGCTACGAATGTCGGATTGTGACAGGTGGTCACCGACCGGTTCGACAGATCGACGCCCGGGTCGGCCGCTTTCAGTTTGGTGACCTGATCGAACGACGCCTGCGCAAGGTTCACCGGAAGCGGCGAGTAGCCGATCGGGCCTACGTCGACCTGTCCTTCGCAGGTGGAGTAATAGAGGAAATCGGCGATCGTCTGACGCTTCGCGGTCGTCATGCGCGGGTCGTTCGCAGCGGTCGGAATGATCATGTACGAGTACGACGACATCGCGTATGCTCGGGGATCGGTCGCCGTGTAGACGGCGTCGAGGTTCTGGAGAAGGTAGTCCGGCGAGTTCTTGTCCTGGTTGATCACCGCCTTGGTGAGCGCGACCGCGACGTTGTACTGCGTCGGGGCGGTGAAATAGCCGGCTGAGTTCTGCAGCTTCACCACCGGAAGGCTCTTGGCGAGAGCGTAGGAATATTCGTCGTACCCGATCGCGCCGTTTGCGGCGCCGGAATTGATGAAGTTGATCACCCCGTCCGAACCATTTTGCGCGATCATCCCGGATTTGCTCGGGTAGAACTCGGTCAGCCCTGCACGTCCTTGGAACGATCGCCAAATGTCCGGATACTGCTTGTCGAGATAACGGGTGAACTGCGCAGTGGAGCCCGATCCTTCCGAATGCACGACCGGAATGATCGGGAGGTCAGCCACGACCTGCACGCCGTTGTTGTCAGCGGTAATCGCTTGGTCGTTCCAGTTCTGGATCTGACGGGTGAAGATCTTCGCGAGGGTCTGGCCCGACAACCGAATGTTCGTCTTGAGTTTACCGCCGACCTTCACCTGATACGGGAAGGAGGTTCCACCCGCGACAACCGGGAGGTAGGCGAACGCACGGCCGCCTGCGGTGTCGGCTCCGCCGAACTGGTCGGTGCCGGCGAAGCCGATGTCACTCACGGCGAAGTCGTTGGTCTTATTGGCGAAATCCTTCCGGCCCTGCGCCGATCCGCTCGCCGTGAACACGATCTTGAGGCCCTTGGAGTCGACATCGGCGATCCACTGGTTTACGGCATTCGAGGACCAGGACGAACCCGTGCCCTCGATGAGGGCATGGCTGTTTCCCGCCTGCGCGCTGCCGGGTGCCGTCAAGAGAAACGCGAGGGCGCCGCAGAGAACCAGCCCGGCGGTGCGCCGAAGACCCGTCACCGGGAGCGCACCTTGTCGCGTGCGAGATACCGGGTGAGGACGAAGAGCACCAGCACCAACACCAGGAGCAACGCCGCCGCGCCGTACGCCCTGGCGATGAATTCGGGTTCGCCACTTCGGACCGCGGTAAAGATGTACAGCGGCAAAGAGTTCATCGGGTCCTTGAACGGATTGGTGTTCATGAAGGTCGAAGCACCGGACACGATGAGAAGCGGAGCAGTCTCGCCAGCGATGCGCGCGATGCCGAGGATGAGCGCGGTGGCAAGACCGGATCGCGCGGTGGGCAGTACTACCCGCCGAACGACCTGCCACTGCGACGCGCCGAGCGCCAGGCCGGCCTCCCGTAGTCCGCCGGGAACAACCCGCAACGTGACTTCTGCTGATCGGGCAATGATCGGCACCATCGTCACGCTCAACGCGATGGCCGCGGCGAATCCGGTTTTCGCCATGTGCAGACCGATGATCAGAAATGCGTAGACGAAGAGCCCCGCGAGGATGTCGGGCAGCGCGGTCATTGCCTCGATCACCGTCCGGACGACCTTGGCGAGCCGACCACCGACTTCGGTGATGTACACCGCGGTAACGAGTCCCATCGGTAGTGAGATGAGCACGGCGATCCCGACCTGGATGACCGTCCCCACGATCGCGTGGGAGACGCCGCCGCGTGTCAAGGGCGCGGTCGGACGAACACCGGACATGTCATGGATGTAGAAGTTCAGGTGGTGCAGTGCCGGCCAGCCTTTGACGAAGATGAAGATGACGGTTGTCGCCAGGGCAAACCCGACGACTGCGGCTCCGCCGGAAATCGCACCGGACACCAACCGGTCCACGACGATTGGACGCGGGTTGGACAACGCCGTGATTCCGGCGAGCATCACCAGGAATACGGCGTACCAGCACACCAGAAAGCCCAGCGTGCCGGTCCAGGCGAAGATGCGTTCATAGGCGATCCACACGAACGCGAGCGATCCGCCCAACGAAGCGACGAGCGAGGCGCGGTCTGAGAAGCTCGCCCCGCCGATGGAGCGCGGTTGGTCGGCGTTGAGGTCGTCGGCATGACGGGGAACCGGCCGCGGCACAGCGCCCGCAGGGACGGCCGCAGGCTGCGCCGCGGTCGCCGGCGGCCGTTCGAGCGTGGTCGTCATGGGTCCTCAGATCTCGGTGGCGGAGCCGCTGCGGCTCCGGTTGACGAAGATGGCGGCAACGGTGTTAACGCCCAGCGTGAGGAGGAAGAGCACGAATCCGGCCGCGAGGAGGGCCGAAAGTTGCGTCGATGTCGCCTCGCCGAAACGGGCGGCGATCAGTGCAGACGTCGTCTCGGTGCCCACCGTCAAAATCCTGATCTTGATGTCGAACG
>CAXTUZ010000026.1:3886-4908 GCA_964247525.1 uncultured bacterium | reverse complement strand
TGTCGAACGCTGGACTGATGATGAGCAACACCGCAACAGTTTCACCCAGCGCCCGGCCGAGCCCGAGCATCGTCCCGCCGATGATGCCGCCTCGCCCGAACGGCAGGACAACCGTCCGCACCATTCCCCATCGCGTCGCGCCGAGCGCATATGCGGCTTCCCGCTCGCCGAGCGGGGCTTGGGAAAAGACTCCGCGCATCACCGCGCACGACAGCGGGATGACCATCATCGCGACGACGATGCCGGCGATGAAAGCCGAGGCGACGTACTGCGTTTGCGCCCACGACGCCGCGTTCGGGTCCGTGTCCACGGCGAACGGCGGAAACCAGCCGAAATGCTGACTGAGCCATCGGGCAAGAGTCTTTGCGTGCGGCTGCAGCAGGTAGAAGCCCCACAACCCGTACAGGATGCTGGGCACCGCGGCCATGAGGTCGGTCAACGCGACGAGCGTGGACCTTACCCGGTCCGGGGCATACTCGGTGATGTACAACGCCATCATCAGCGCCAGCGGGAACCCAACCGCGAGAGCGATCAACGCGACTTCCACGGTACCGACGAGCACCGCCGCGATCCCGACGTGATCCTGCTCGGGCAGCCACTGGGTTTCGGTGAAGAACGCAAAACCGTAGTGATGCAGGGTCGGAATAAGTTGATAGCCGAGGAACAGTCCGATCGAGGCCGTCAGAAGAAGGACGAACGAACCCGTCGCGCGGACAACCTGACGGAACGCGTGGTCAACGGGTGCCAAGCCCGGGTCGAGCGCCCTGGGTTCGTCATCCACAATCACCGGCCGCTCGGCGAGTGCGGTCATCGCACGTCCTCGGCCGCCGCCCGCCTTTCAACCTCGCTCACGAGGTCAACTACATCGGGCCGAGGGGGCCGGCTTGGGGCATCGAGGTGAACGACGGGCAAAGAGGAGCGAGACTTCACCGATCGCACGAAGCGGGCCGGGCTTGACGGGCTACGCCCGATCGTCGACGGGATCCGCGAGACGCGGGAGCACTATCTCGCCGGCGGCCTCC
>CAXTUZ010000026.1:0-3876 GCA_964247525.1 uncultured bacterium | reverse complement strand
GAACAGACCAGGCGAAGTGAGTCCCAGGCGGCGTTCAGAGCCGCAATATCCTGCCGGGACTCCTCTTGTGTCTCGAAGTGTGTGAGCGAACGGCCAAGCTCGCGGTTGTTCGCCGTCAGAAGGCGCCAGCCGAAGCCTCTGGAGCGGCCGTGAGCATAGGTCTGAAAGAACGCAGTCGACTTTTCGGCCGGGCCTTTCACGCAGTCACCTTTACTTTCATCCACCCCGCGGTGTTGGGGGCAGCGCGCGCGATATCGCCTCCGAGACGTCGCTGCACAACCTGCCGAGCGTCAAGCTAGTTGGCGCTACGGCTTCGTGGGTGAACAGGAGCCGAAGGCGGGACGCAGGGTGGGGAAACATCGGCGATGCGTGTGTGGAGAAGGTTGTGGACGCCGCCCGCCTCAGCCCAAGGCTGCTTCGGCACGTAGCCACGCGGATCTCAGCGCCGCGTAGAGCCTGAGACGGAACCGCAACAGCAGGAGCACGTTGGCAACGATGAGAACCGCGGAGAACAGCCACAGCCACGGGATGGCATGGGGGTGCGCGGACGCGAACACGGGGCGCAGCCCACCAGCGGCATCGCCGAGAGCCGCGACCGGGGTGAGCCGCACCGTCGCCCGTAGCCCAAAGCCGGGTGTGACGCCATCGATACGAGCTGTAACCGGATAGCTCTCGCCAGGAAGAAGGACGGGGGTGTTCGGCAGCTGCTGATCCCCGCCGGCCGATCCGAGCCAGCTCGAGGTCGAGACCCGCTGGAACGCAGCCAGTTTGACGTTGCCCGTGTTCCGGATGACGTAGGAGAGCGTGACGCTTCCGCGACCCGAGAACGGGCCGCCGCGGTAGGAAGCACGGAGCGCGGAGATCTCGAGGTCCGGGCGCACCACGCCAGCTACTCGTACGAACATCCGGGTCGCGATCCGCTGATCGAGCCGGAGTCGCGGGCCGTCGGCGTTGCTCGATGATGTGGTCAGCGACGCAACGATGCCTCCCGCGTGGTCCCCCGGCGCGGCATCGCGTGGGACGATGATGTGGACGGGAAGTAGGAGTGCCCGATGGGGTCCCGCGGTCACCGTCACCGACGTGAGGCCCTCGATAGTGACCCACGAGCCCACGTCGCGTGGCGCCTGTTCAGCACCGAGCAATGCGAACTCACCGTTGTCGGTCGCGATGCTGTCCGTGGCATAGACCCGCAGGGTCAGCGGCGTCGCTCCGACGTTGCGGACCGCGACGTAGTCGTCGAATGCCGCACCGCCGGTCGCGACGTAGTTGAAGGAGTTCCGTGAATCGGCTCCGGCGGCGCGGGCCGGTTGAATTCCGAAGGTCGCCCGGTCCTGCGCGCTCGGCGCCGACGGCACGCTCGCCGCGGCGGCCGGACCCACGGCGACCCATAGAAGTGCAGCGACAAGGCAAGGCGCGAGAAAGACCGATCTCGCCAGTGTTTTCAGCCGAAACGCCCCTCGACGTAGTCCGCGGTTCGCTGATCGCGCGGGGATTCGAAGAGCGTTCGGGTGTCGCCGGACTCGACGATCCCTCCCGGCGTTCCCTGCTCGGCGAGGAAGAAGGCACACCGCTCCGAGACCCGCGCGGCCTGCTGCATGTTGTGGGTCACGATGACGACCGTCACCTCGCGCCGAAGTTCGCGGATCGTCTGCTCGACGAGTCGTGTCGAGGTCGGGTCGAGCGCCGAGCACGGCTCGTCCATGAGGAGCACGTCCGGCTCGACGGCAAGTGAACGCGCGATGCACAGCCGTTGTTGCTGGCCGCCCGAGAGGGCTCCGCCAGGCTGGTCAAGCCGGTCACGCACCTCGTTCCAGAGCCCCGCTCGCCGAAGACTCTGCTCGATCAACTCCGCCCGCCGCTCGCGCGACACCCGGGTACCCGTAAGGCCGAGCCCCGCAACAACATTTTGGGCGATCGACATCGCCGGGAAGGGGTTGGGCTTTTGAAACACCATGCCGATCCGCTTCCGTGTGCGGGTTACCTGCGTCCCCTGCGCGTACACGTCCTCGCCGTCGAGCAGAACCTCGCCGGCCAGCCGCGCCGAGGGCACCAGCTCGTGCATGCGATTGAGGATGCGTAGAAAAGTCGACTTGCCGCAGCCCGAGGGACCGATGAGTGCGGTCACCGTACCGGGTTCCATCGTCAACGAGATGCGCTCGAGCACCTTCGCGCGCCCGAACCAGGCCGAGATGCCGAGGGCGTCGAGATGTGCCCCGCCCACCGCGCGCGCAGCATCGTTTTCGGGCAGGACGTGCTCCACGACCACAGGCGGCTGGTGCGTACCGGTGCGGATCTTGCGGATCGCCGGCAGCGCCACGGTGTCCGCGGGATGCCGAGTGCGCGGCCCGGGGCTCGGCCGAGGCCTCGGACGCGGCACCGAACGAGATTCCACGGACGAGAAAGTAGGAGCCGCACTTGGACGCGGGGTGAACGATCGGTGAGCGCGGGATGACCCTTCCACATGCAGATCGTGGCGGTAGCGTGGCACATAAGGTGCCGTCGCATTTCCTCTGAATTTCAGCTGATAACGATCGGGCTTTACCCCTTGCTCATGTCGACAATATTAACGGAACGTGCGTGGGTGTCGGTAATTAGACGCTCTGTCAGAATTTGTCACACTTAGCGACGTGGCAAACGCCACACGTCTAATCGTCGCTGAGCGGCGAATATATAGACATGGCAAAAGTGAAAAAGCCGACAACGATCACCGCGCTGCTGTTCGCAGCGACGCTGACGTTGGTCGGCGGAACGGTGGCAGCAGCGTTGCTGCCTTCCCACGGGGTGCTCTGGGTACGAACTCATTCCGCCGCCAAGATCGGTTCGGCGGCGCCGGCGACGGCGTCCATCCCGAGCCCGCCCGCGAACCCACCGGCGACGGCAACTCCGACGCCGTCGCGGAAACCCGCGCCCGCGCCACGTAGTCGTGTTGCCTCCAAGCCGCTGGCCGGCGCCCCGGCTGCTCAGGCAGCAGCCCGACCGCCCGCGCCGATCACCTACACCGTGAAACCGGGGGACACCCTTTCCGCGATCGCCGCGTGGTTCACTCAGCAGGGATACGGCGCCCTCTACGCCGCGAACCTCGACGTCATCGGCGGCAACCCCGACCTCATCCGACCCGGCGAACGCATCACCATCAGCCGCGGCGTCATGACCTTCCACGGCCCATGACCAGCCAGGAGAGCACCCGGACCCTGAGTCCGGCCGGGAGCGATGACGTCATCGACTTGCGTGATGCGACGGTGCGCGCGCCGGATTCACCGCCGGACCGGCGTCCCCGGGTGCGCAGACCGAGACGTCGAGCCGTGTCGCAATTTCGCCTCGAAGAGGAGATCGGGAGGGAGCTCCATCGGGCGGAGGTCGCGCAGCGGCCGGGGATGCTCGCCACCGTCAGTGTTGCGGAGCTGGACCGCCTGAAGGCGCGACTCGGCCCCCACGCGGAACGTGAACTGGCAGCAACGTTCGAGGAACTCTTCGCCGTGAACGCGCCCGTTCTTGAACAGCACTGCGTCCGGCGGGAAGGCGGATTCTTACTGCTACTGCCCGAGATGAGTGCTGCCGCGGGCGTAACGCGACTGCGCGAGTTGTCCGCGCGGATCGCGCGGACGGTGATCGATGTCGATGGGGAGCAGGTCCGCGTCACGCCCGTCATCGGGTACGCCCCCTTCTCCGGTGCAACGGATGGCGCCGAACTCCGGCGGCAGGCGGCCGTAGCCCTCCAGGACGCGAGCTTGCACCTGGATCTGATCCCGGTCGGCTTCTCTGACTCGCTGACGGGGCAGCCGACGGTGACGCGTGACCGGCTCCACTCGTGGCTGATCGATCCCTTACGCGTCCCGCTTCAAATCGCGTTCACCTCAGCGCTGCTGGTCCTGCTGC
>CAXTUZ010000025.1:13197-17117 GCA_964247525.1 uncultured bacterium | reverse complement strand
CTCGTCGAGTGTGACGATCCGCCCGACGTACTCCTCGAGTGCGACAAGTGCGGCCGCCAAGTGGTGAATCGCGTTGTCCCCCAGCCACGACCGCGCACTGTGCGCACGCCGGCCCGACGCGGAGACCACCGCCCGCATGGTTCCCTGGCACCCCGCCTCGACGATCGCGTTCGTCGGTTCCATGACGACCGCCAGGTCCGCGTCGAGCCAGTCCGGATGCGTCCGCTCGAGGCGGCCGAGTCCGCTCTTGGCCGCCTCGACCTCCTCGTGGTCGTAGAACACGAACGTCAGGTCCGTCCGCGGGGATCGGATCACCGCGGCCAGGTGCAGCATGACCGCCAGTGCGGACTTCATGTCCGAGGCCCCGCATCCGTAGATCCGTCCGTCCTCCCGCCGGCTCGGGACGTTCCCGGCGACGGGAACCGTGTCGAGGTGCCCGGCGAGCAGTACACGGCGCTCGCGTCCGAGTCCGGTGCGCGCGAGCACCGCGTCTCCGTCACGCCGCACGTCCAGGTGACCCAGACCCAGCAACGCCGTCTGTATCGCCTCCGCGAGGGGGCCCTCGCTGCCGGAAGGTGTGGGCTGGTCGACGAGCCACGCGGTGAGCTCGACCGGATCGCCGGCCAGGTCGGGCGGGCTGGGCACCGGCGCTCCCTTCCGTTCAGGTGGAGATGCCGTGCTCGCGCAGGACGTCGTTCAGCGCGAGCTTGTCGTGCACCTCGTCGGGGGCGAGCGTACGGAGGACCAGCACGACCGGCATCCCGAAGTCGCCGCCCGGGAAGGACTTCACCCGGGTGGAGCCCACACAGACGGCACGCGGCGGTACTTCACCGCGGGGATATTCCGTTCCGGTGACGGCGTCGACGATGTGGGAAGAGGCGGTGACGATGACGCCGGCGCCGAGTTTCGCACCCGCACGGACCCGGGCGCCGTCGACAACGATGCTCCGACTCCCGATGAAGGCGTCGTCCTCGATGACGACCGGCACCGCGTTGGGCGGTTCGAGCACGCCGCCGAGGCCGACCCCGCCGGCGAGGTGCACCCGCTTCCCCACCTGGGCGCAGGACCCGACGGTCGCCCAGGTGTCGACCAAGGTGCCCTCGTCGACGTATCCCCCGACGTTGACGAAGCTCGGCATGCACACGACGCCCGGTGCCAGGTACGCGCCGAACCGGGCGATCGCGCCGGGCACCATCCGGACCCCGTCCAACCGGGTCTTGAGCGGCATCCGATCGCGGTACCGAAACCCGCCCGCGGAGCTCTCACCCATCGGAAACGTCTTGAACGACAGCAGGATCGAGCGCTTCGCGCGCTCGTCCACCACCACGGCGCCGGACGCCGGATCAACCCACGCGACCCGCGCCGAGCCCTCATCGAGCTGGTCCAGGGCGGCGGTGACGAGCGCGGCGGCGTCGTGCTCAGCGGGGGTGAGCGAATCGCGGCGCTCCCAGAGCTCGTCGAGTGCCGGGTCGAGCGGGCTCCCGACCGCTCCGGTGCCCGTGTCGCTCCGCGTCACGGCGACAGGCGGAAGGGCGGGTACGCGTCGGTGAGACCGATGACGTAGACGGTGGCACGGGTCGACCAGCGGAGATAACCCGTCACGAACTGATGCATGCCTTCTGGATACCGACCCGTGAACAGGATCGCCCATTGACCGATCCACGCGACCACGAGCGCGGCGACGTACACGAAGTAGAGGACGAACAGGGCCGGGATCGCGAGCACGATCCGGCCGAGGAAGAAGAACAGGGAGAAGAACGCGAGCACCCGCGACTGGGTCTCGGAGCGGGCGATCTCGAGCTGCACCGGGTGCTCGGGTGCCGCGGCGACCGGCATCGGCGGGTCGTACGTCATGGGACTGCCTTCCGTCGAGGGGACAGTGAGAGTCTGCCGGGGCGGGATGGGCTAGGCCGTGAGGCGCGCGGCCGCCGCATGCACCCGTTCGTCGGTCGCCGTGAGCCCCACACGTACGTGCTGGGCGCCGCCCTGCCCGTAGAAATCTCCTGGCGCACATAGGATCCCCCGCTCGGCGAGCCAGCCCACCGAGTCGTAACACTCCTCCCCACGGGTCGCCCACAGGTAGAGCCCTGCGTGGCTGTGGTCGACCCGAAAGCCGGCCGCCTCGAGCGCGGGACGCAAGACCCCGCGTCGTCCTTCGTAGCGCGCGCGCTGCTCCTCCACGTGCGTGTCGTCTCCCAACGCGGCGACGGCGGCGGCCTGGATCGGGCCGGGCACGAGAAAGCCGGTGTGGCGCCGGACCTCGAGGAGGGTCTCGATGACCGCGGGATCCCCGCTCGCGGAGCCGAACCGGTAGCCCGCCATGTTGGAGCGTTTCGACAGCGAGTGCAACGCGACGACACCCTCGTACGAGCTACCGCACACCGACGGGTCGAGCACGCTGACCGGACGGCACCCGTCGTAGCCGAGTTCGAGGTAGCACTCGTCGCTGACGACGAGCGTGCCGGCTGCCCGGGCTCGGCCGACGAGCGCGGCCAGCTCCGCCGCGTCCAGCACGGCGCCGGTCGGATTGTTCGGCGAGTTGACCCACATCAACGTTGCTGCCGGGTCCCAGGACGTGGTCACCCGGGCGCCGGTCAGTGCCGCGGCGACCGCGTACGTGGGATACGCCAGTTCGGGGACGACGACGACGTCGCCCGGGCCCAGCCCGAGGAACAGCCCGAACAGGCCGACGATTTCCTTGCTGCCGATGCTCGGCAGGACCGCGACGTCCTCGCGCGCACCACAGCGGCGGACGAGCCAGCCACGTACGGCCTCCTGAACCGCCGCGCTCCCCGCGGCAAAGGGATATCCCGGCGCGTCAGCCGCCTGTGCCAGCGCCCGCTGCACGAACCCGGGCGTCGGGTCGACGGGCGTGCCGACCGAGAGGTCCACCAGCCCGCCGGGGTGCGCCGCGGCGACCTTCTGGTACGGCACGAGCCGGTCCCACGGGAATTCGGGCAGCTCGTGCCGCCGTGCACTCCAGCGTGCCGGCCGCAGGGCGGCGGAACTCACCGATCAGTGCTCCCTACGGTCAGTGCTCGTCGTGTTCTTGCGGCGGGAGCGCCGCCACGAGGGGATGGTCGGTGTCCAGCAGCCCGGTCTTCGCGGCTCCACCGGGTGACCCGAGTTCGTCGAAGAAATGCACGTTCGCGTCGTAGTACGGCTTCCACTGTTCGGGCACGTCGTCCTCGTAGTAGATCGCCTCGACGGGGCAGACCGGCTCGCAGGCACCGCAGTCGACGCACTCGTCCGGATGGATGTACAGCATCCGCGCACCCTCGTAGATGCAGTCGACCGGGCACTCTTCGATGCAGGCCTTGTCTTTGAGATCGACGCAGGGCTCGGCAATCGTGTAGGTCACAACAGTTCCTCTCGTGAACCGGTCCGGCTGGGCGATCGACCGGGATTCGGGCGCGGCCGGAGCCTAGTATCCCAATGTGCCAGGCGTCCGTCACACACTGGTCCCGCTGACGATCGGGATGCGCGTCGTGATCCGTCACTCCATCGCCGGTGGTCCTCGCGGACCCTGGACAGATTCGCTGGGCGAGTTGATCGCCCAGGACGAACGGGTGCTCGTGGTCCGAACCCGTACCGGTGATGCCCGGATCAACCGCGCCGCGGTGGTGGCGGCCAAGCCGATACCGCCGCCCCCGAAGCGCATCCTGCGGCCATGACCGCCGACCTCGACGCGGCGCTCCTGTTCGCCGCGGCTGTCCGCGAGAAGCCGATCGACCTCGCGGTGAGCTGCGCGCTCATCGCGCTCGCGGCCGACCCGTCCACCGACGTCACCGGAGAGCTCGCGGCCCTCGACGCTTTCGCCGCCCTGGCGCGCCCGCTGCTCCGGCACGCCGCCGGAGCGCACGAACAGGCCGAAGCCCTTCGGGACGCGCTCGGCGAGCAAGCCGGGTTCGCCGGGTCCG
>CAXTUZ010000025.1:6696-13187 GCA_964247525.1 uncultured bacterium | reverse complement strand
GTGCTGAGGCGACGGCGGGGCCTGCCGATCCTCCTGTCGGTGGTCTGGCTCGAAGTGGCCCGGCGCCTGGACGTCGCGGCCTACCCGGTCGCGATGCCCGGTCACGTCGTCGTCGGCGTCGGCGCACCCGACGGCGACCATGTGCTCGTCGATCCGTTCGCGGGCGGCCGCCAGCTCAGCGTGCACGACGCCGCTGAGCGGGTCCGGGCGAGCGGCACCGCGTTCCGGCACGAACACCTGCAACCCGCGCCGGCCACCGGCCTGCTCCTGCGCATCCTGGCGAACATCCGCCTGCTCGCCGCCGACCGGGACGACACGACCACCCGCCTGTGGGCGACGCGCCTCTCGCTTGCCCTGCCCGAACACCCGGCCGCGCTACGGCGCGAGTTCGGCGAGATCCTCGGGCGGCGTGGTGATTACGCCGGCGGCGCACGCGAACTCGACGCATACGCCGACGGGGTGGACACCGTCGAACCGGCCGCGGCGGCGACCGCGCGGCGAGGCGCCCAGATGCTGCGGGCGCGGCTGAACTGAGCCCGGCCGGCTCCGGTTCCCTTACGCTGCAGCGCATGGCATCCCTCGCACTGCGGTTGCACGACACCCGGACCGGCCGGGTGGAACAGATCGTGCCCGCGACCGCCGGTGTACTGCGCATCTACGCCTGCGGTCCCACCGTGTACCGCGATGCGCACGTCGGCAACATGCGTACCTTCCTGCTGCACGACATGATCTCGCGGGTCGCCAAACGGCAGAAACTGCGGGTCGACCTCGTCGTGAACATCACCGACGTCGGACACGTGACCGACGACTCTGCCGCGGACACCGGCGAGGACAAGGTCGCCGGGCAGGCCCGCGCGGAGGGGCGTTCCATCGCCGACGTCGCCCGCTTCTACGAACAGCGCTTCCTCGACGACCTGGCCGCGCTGAACATCGCCCCTGCCATGGCGTTTCCGCGGGCCAGCGAGTGCATCCCGCTGATGACCGACCTCGCCGAACGCCTGATCGCCCGGGGCAACGCGTACGTCGACGAGTCCCGCAATGTCTGGTTCGACGCCCGGTCGTTCCCCTCGTACGGCGCGATCAGCCACAACCGGATCGACGCGCTCCAGCCGAGCGATCCCGGTGCAGGTCCAGGGCTCGACCCGATCGGCAAGCGGTTCCACGCCGACTGGGCGTTGTGGAAGGCCACCGCGCCGGATGCCGCGGTGGTGTTCGACTCCCCCTGGGGTCCGGGCTTCCCGGGCTGGCACCTGGAATGCAGCGCCATGTCCTTGGCGGACCTCGGCGAGTCGATCGACATCCACACCGGTGGCATCGACCTGCGTTTCCCGCATCACGAGGACGAGCGGGCGCAGACCGAGGCGGCGGTGGGGCACGAGGTCGTCCGCCATTGGGTGCACGGGGAGCACATCCTGTTCGAGGGCCGCAAGATGGCGAAGTCGAGCGGGAATGTGATCCTCGTTCGTGATCTGACCGCACGCGGCCTTGACCCGCTCGCGCTGCGCCTTGCATTCCTGCGTACGAGGTACCGCCAGCAGACGGATCTGTCCTGGGACGCGATCGAGGCAGCCGATCGCACTCTGACCCGGTGGCGGCGCGACGTCGCCAGGTGGGCCAACTCACCCAGCGCCCCGATGTCCCGCTCGTACGTCGACCGGATCGAGGCGGCCTTCGCGGACGACCTCGACGCGCCGCGCGCCGTGGTCGCGCTGCAGGAGATGTTCGCCGACGACACGGTCCCCGAGGGGGCCCGGTTCGAGACGGCCGCGAGCCTCGACGTCCTGTTCGGTCTCGACCTCGTCCGCGATCTCGGCCGCGTGGAGCCCGAGACGGCGCTCCCGCCCGGAGCGGACGAGCTTCTCGCCGCGCGCGCACGGGCGCGCGTACAGAAGGACTACGCCCTCAGTGATCGGCTGCGGGGCGAGCTGGCCGATCTCGGCGTGATGGTCACCGACTCCCCGGCGGGCCAGAGCTGGACGGTCGGCGCCGGCGTCCGGTGACCCCCCGCCCGGTCATCGCCGCGGCCACCACCGCACCCGACAGCGCACCGACGATGTTGAACGCGATGACGTCGGCTTCCAGGTCGCCGCTCCCGGGCAGCACCACACTGCCCGACGGCCGCGAGGCACTGAGGGCGAGCACGCCGATCAGCCATCCGGCGAACGGGCTGACGCCGCCCAGACGGCCGGCGGCACAGCCACCGAGCCAGCCGGCGAGGGCGTTGCCGACGAGCGCGATCGCCACGCCGACCGACAGAACGTGACCGCCGGCACGGGGTCCGCGCGGAACCAGGAAGGCGCCGTAGATCGCGAGCAGCAGACCGAGCGCGACCAGCAGAGCGTGGGCGACGACGAGCAGGACCGTGCTCGTACGCGACGACCTGGCCGGCTGCTGCTCCACCCGGCGGAGCCTAGTGAGCGAAGCCCGTCGGCTCACCCTCGCCCACCACGGCGCGCTCGGCCGGTTCACGCAGGTCGATAACCCGCTGTCCGGCCGCGAGGTGCGCCGCGGCGAGCACGTCGGTGATCTGCTCGCCGATGAGCTCGCTTCGGGTGATCAGCGCGTTGCGCAGGGCCTCGACGAGGTGCCTGTTCTGTGACAACAGCGCGACGACCGTCGCCTTCTGTTCGGACAGGAGCTTCTCGATGCCGGCGCGACCCTCGCTGTCCGCGAGCACGCGGCCGACGATGTTCGTATCGTTGAAGGCACCCGAGGAGACCGCGCGGTAGGACACCAGCGATCCCGCCATGCCGGAGGACCCGACCATCTCCGCGGCGAGGCCGGTGGCATAGGCGAGGTCGCCCGCCGGTCCGGTCGACACGTCACCGAAGAACAACTCCTCGGCGACCTGGCCGCCGAAGGCGATCTGCATGAGCGCCAGCAGTTCTGCGCGTGAACGGGTGTACACATCGTCCCGGTCGCCGTGCGCCAGCATGCCGAGGGCGTCGCGTCGCTTGATGATCGACAAGATCTCCAGCCGCCGCTCCGGGGCTACCAGCCACGCGATGGTCGCGTGCCCGGCCTCGTGCGTCGCGATGAGCGCGCGCTCGTGCTCGGTATAGGCGACGGGCTGCCCCATCCCGACTTCCTCGATGAGCCGGGCGTTCTGCACATCGGCCCAGCTCATCGCCGTCGCGCCGCGTTGCAGCGCCGATACGAGGGCCTCGTCCAGCAGGTGCTCGATCATGACCGGGGTGTAGCCCTGCGTGACCGAGGCCAGGGCATCGCGACGAGCGTCGGTGTCCAAGTCGGTGTCGTGGGACTTCTTGGTCAGCATGAAGTCGACGAGGTCCCGGCGGGCCGCCTTCGCCGGGGTTTCGAAGGTGAGACGACGGTCGAAACGGCCCGGCCGCAGCAACGCCGGGTCGAGTCCGTCAGCGCGGTTGGTCGCGGCGATCAACAGCACGTTCGCGAGAGCCGGTGGCTTTCGGCGCAGTTGACGGCGCGGGGGAAGCAGCAGGTTCGCGGCGTCGGCGAGTTTCGCCGTCAGCTTGTTCCAGCCGGTCGGATCGTCGAAGGACTGCATCTGGACGAGGAGTTCGTTGACGACGCCACCTGTGCCCTCGGACATGTACCGATGCGAGAGCGTCCCGAATCCGCTCCGGCCGTACCCGTCCGGGGCGGCGGTCGCGGGCATTCCGCCGCGGGTCATCGCGATCGCGTCGATCTCCTCGATGAACCCGATCGCTCCGCCTTCGCGACGGGCGGTCTTCCTGAGCGCCTTGAAGTACGACCGGATCTTCTTCGCCGTCGCGCCGTAGAACATCGACTGGAAGCTCGTCGCGGACACGAACAGGAAGGGCACACCTGCCTCGCGCGCCATGGCCTTCGCGAGGTAGGTCTTGCCGGTCCCCGGCGCGCCCTCGAACAGCAGGCCGCGCCGCGGCGTGCCGCCCATCTCCGCCGCGAAGGTCCTGTGTGCGAGGAACAAGTTGAGCGAGCGGACCACTTCGTCCTTGACCAGATCGATGCCACGCACGTCGGCGAGCTGGACGTCGATCTGCTCGGGCCGGAACACGAGATGGGGTGACCTGCCCGGAGCGACCATCGAGACGATCAGCACGCCGCCGAGCAAGACGAAGAACGCGATCGGGGCGACGAGCACGGGGTCGAGATGCGGTAGGCGGGGTACCCAGCGATACCCCAGATCGCGGCTGACCAGCCATGCGAGTGCGGGCGCGAGAACGACCAGTGCGAGTGCGGCGACCCGGCGGCGGCGCAACCGCTCTCGGGCCGCGCCGACATCCGCGCCGCCGGCGCGAAGGACGCCGAACCCCGAGGCAAGTGCGGCGCTGCCCCCGAACGCGTCGTTCGTGATGTCCTTCAACGTGCCCTCCCGATTACTGTGCGTTGTCAGCGACGGTATGCCCACAGGCCCGGCGCTGTCCCGCACTGTCACCCGGATGGCCCTACGGTTTCCGCCGGGCCCTGCCGATCACTAAGCCTTTCGGCTTCGCCGCCGTGTCGTCCGGCGCATGCAGTCAGGAACGGATGGCGCGCAGCGATTCTTTGAGCGACCCCATGGTCGCCATGACCGCACTCGGTTCGTAACCGCAGTGAGCCATGCAGTTCGCGCAGCGAGGGTCGTTGCCCCGGCCGTACTGCGACCAGTCGGTCGTCTCGACGAGCTCCCGGTAGGAACTGGCGTAGCCGTCGTTCATGAGGTAGCACGGCCGTTGCCAGCCGAAGAGCGAATAGCTCGGAATTCCCCAGGCGGTGCAGTCGAGTTCCCGTTTGCCCTCAAGGAAGTCGAGGAAGATCGGCGAGTGGTTGAGCCGCCACTTGCGCCGGCGACCACCGGCGAATGCCTTGGCGAACATCGCGCGGGTCTCCTCGACACCGAGGAAATGGTCCTGGTCCGGCGCCTTCTCATAGGCATAGGCGGGCGAGATCTGCATCTGGTCCACGCCGACGACGTCATTGAGGTGGTCCAGCACGTCGATCACGTCCTGCGGGCTGTCATTGTTGAAGAAGGTCGAGTTGGTGCCGACTTCGAACCCGGCAGCCTGCGCGGCCTTGATGGCCCTGATCGCGATGTCGAACGTCCCCTCCTTCTCCACGACCAGGTCATGCCGCTCGCGAAGCCCGTCGATGTGCACGATGAACGTGAAGTACGGCGAAGGCGTGAAGTTCGGTAGTTTCTTCTCGAGCAGCAGGCCGTTCGTGCACAGCAGCACGAACTTCTTCTTCGCCACCAGGGCGTTCACGATCTCGTGGATCTTCGGGTGGATGAGAGGCTCGCCCCCGGCGATCGCGACGACGGGCGCGCCGCAGTCCTCGACCGCCGCGAGGGCGTCCGACACCTCCATCCGCTGCTTGAGGACCTGCGCCGGATGCTGGATCTTTCCGCACCCGGTGCACGACAGGTTGCACGCGAAGAGCGGTTCCAGCTCCAGCACGAGCGGAAAGTGCTTACGGCGCAAAACTTTCTGCTTCGCCACGTAGGCTCCGACGCGGACTGCGTAACGCCATGACGCACTCACGAGTTCCGTACCTCTTTCGGTAGTTCGAACACGACATCTTCACGAGTCGCGCCACGCTCTTCGCAGTCCACGACGCCCAGGCCCGCGAGCGCCGCCACCAGTTCGTCGACGAGTCCCGGTGGCGCCGACGCGCCGGCGGTCACTCCGATCGTCGAAACGCCGCCGAGCCAGCGAAGGTCGAGGGCCGATACATCGTCGATGAGATGGGCCGGTGCGCCGGCACTCTTCGCGACCTCGACGAGCCGGGCGGAGTTCGAGGAGTTGTCCGACCCGAGCACGACCACCAGATCCGCGTCGGCCGCCACGTCGCGCACGGCCTGCTGACGGTTGCTCGTGGCATAGCAGATGTCCTCGGTGACGGGGCCGCGCGCGTCGGGAAAACGCCGCAGCAGAGCACGTTCCACCTCGCGGGCGGCCTCTACCGACAATGTTGTCTGCATCAGGTACGAGACCCGGGCGGAATCGGCCACCCGGAGGGTGGCCACATCCTGGGGGCAGGAAACCACGACGGTGACGTCGGGCGCCTCGCCCACGGTTCCCTCGACCTCCTCGTGATCGGCATGGCCGATGAGGACGACCGTGTCCCCACGCTCGGCCGCCCGGCGTGCCTCGGTGTGCACCTTCGCGACCAGCGGGCAGGTTGCGTCCACGATCCGCAGATCCCGGCCGTCGGCCTCGCTCCGGACCGCCGGACTTACGCCGTGCGCGGACAGCACGAGCACCGCGCCATCGGGTACCTCGTCGACCTCCCGGACGAACACCGCACCTCGGCGTTCGAGGTGTGACACGACATGGGCGTTGTGCACGATCTGCCGACGCACGAACACGCGGCCGCCCTCGGGCTGCTCGTCGAGCAGTGTCTCGACGGTGGCGACCGCGCGCTCCACGCCAGCGCAGAACGACCTGGGCGCCGCGAGCAGGATCCGTCGCGGCCCGCACACGGCGAGGAAATCGGCGAACACCGGAGCCAGCGTCGCCAATGTGCGTAGCGCGGCGATCCCGCGGGTG
>CAXTUZ010000025.1:0-6686 GCA_964247525.1 uncultured bacterium | reverse complement strand
GCGCTGTTGTTGCCCGCCCACGTGCCGATCATCGCTACCGCGGGCACCGCGACCACGCTCGCCTCCCTCCGGCTCGGCCTCGCGACCTACGACCCGAACGCCGTGACGGGGCTACGGCTATCGCCCGGCGCCATCACGATCGAGGGCCCCGTGACGGCGCGGCTGCGGCAACCAGCTGAGCGGACTCCATGTCGACGGCGACGGCGCCGGTCGCCGCGAGCTGCGAGCGAGCGATCCGGCCCTTCACCAGCGCCTCGGACTGCACGAGGGGGCCGGTGTGGACGCGGTGGCCGGCGCGGCGCAGCGCGGCTGCCAGAATCGGGGCGGCCGCGACCCGGCGGCAGGTTCCGTCCGCGGATCGGATCTCCCCCGGCACGACGACGTCCCCCGGCGCGAGACCGTCGGTGAGTGCGCCGCACACGCCCGCCACGAGCACCGGGCCGGTCCCGGCGCACGCCGCCGCGCCGAACGGGAACGGGCCCTGACCGACCCGACGGACGACGGTGTCCCGCCGTCCCGCCCGAGCAAGCCCGGCGCGAAGCGCCACCGCCTCGGTCCGCAGCGGCGCGGCGATCAGCCCCACATTCGTGCCGGCCTCGCCGCCACCGCGATACCTCGCGGCGTCGCGGCCGGTCACCGGTGGACCTCCGGCGGTGGGGTGTCGGCGCGGGAGACGTACCGGCCGAGGGCGGTGAGCGGGAAGATGAGCCGGTACAGGTGATAGTTGATCGAGAAGTCCCCGGGAAATCCGGTGCCGGTGTATTCCGGCTCGTCCCAGGTGCCGTCCGCCCGCTGGCTCCGAATGAGCCAGCGAACTCCCCGCTCGGTGGCCCGCCGTACCTCGTTCCGGCCGGGTGCGTCGCCGGCCGCGAGCAGGGCGAGCAGCGCCCACCCGGTCTGGGATGCGGTCGCCGTGCCCCGCCCGCTCCACGCCGGATCGGAGTATGAGCGGATGTCCTCGCCCCAGCCACCGCTCGCCTGCTGGTGCTCGAGGAGCCAGCGGACGGCCTTGCGGATCGCCGCGCACTGGGGATTAACCCCGGCGTCGATGAGCGCCGGTACGACCGCACCGGTCCCGTAGAGATAGTTGACCCCCCACCGGCCGAACCACGATCCGTCACGCTCCTGGTGCGCGAGTAGCCAGACAATCCCGCGGCGGGTCGCGGGTGCCGTCGAAAGGCCCTGCCGGGCAAGCATTTCGACCATGTGCGCGGTAACGTCCGCGGACGGCGGATCCACCACGGCACCGAAGTCGCAGAAGGGCAGCTTGGTCGGGAGCGAGCGAGTCTGATCGGCGTCGAAGGCCGCCCATCCGCCGTCGCGGTTCTGCATTCCGACCGTCCAGGCGATAGCCCGCTCGATGGCTGCGTCGGCGGCGGGCTGGGCACCGAGGGCGAGGATGACCTCGGCCGTGTCGTCGGTGTCCGGGTACAGATCGTTGTCGTATTCGAACGACCATCCGCCGGGGGCCAACCGGCGGCGGCGGGACCGCCAATCACCGGACACCCCGACCTCCTCGTGGAGCAGCCACTCGGTGGCGCGGGCGAGTGCGGGGTCGTTCGCGGGCAGGCCCGAATCGTTGAGCGCGACCATCGCGAGGGCGGTGTCCCAGATCGGCGACTGGCACGCTTCGATCCAGCGGATCGGTCCCTCGGGGGTGTCCGCCCGCACGGTGAAGCGCTCGAGCCCGAGCAGCGCATTCGCCAGGACCGGGTGATCGAGGTCGTACCCGCGGACGGCGAGAGCGAGGACCGAGTACACCCACGGCGGCTGGATTCCGCCCCAGCTCCCGTCCGCCTCCTGGCGCTCGACGATCCAGCGCTCGGCTCGCTTCACAGCAAGCGCGCGCAGCGGCTTCACGCGCTGAGCCTCGTACCGGTGGAGCCCGGCATCGAGACGTTCGAACGCCCCTCTCCAACTGCGGAGCTTCGAACGCGGCGGTGGAGGGGTTCCGGTCTTGAGCGGAGCGAGGTCGAACGGCAACGGACGCGACGGTCGATGCGTCGCCACGATCGACAGCGGCACGATCGTCTGGCGCGCCCAGCAGCCCCAATCCGGAAGGGCGAGCGGCACGCCGGTGGGGAGCAACACGATCTCGGGCGGGATGACCGGCAGGTCGTCCCAGGACCACTCGCCGAACAGCGCGAGCCAGATCCGGGTGAATACCCGGCTGCGCTCTACCCCGCCGCCCTGCCGCACGAAGGCTGCCGCACGGCGAAGGTGCGGAGCCTCCTGCGCGTCGCCAGCGAGGCGAAGCGCGGTCCAGGCCTCGATGGTGGTGGACAGGTCGCCCGGGCCGCCGTAGAAGGTGCTCCAGGATCCGTCCGGCAGCTGCTGAGAGCGGATCCAGCGGGCGCTGGCATCCGCGTCGTGCGGCTGGAGCACCCCGAGGAAGTGCCGCATCAGCAGGTCTTCGGCATCCATCGTCACGTTCGTGGAGAGCAGACCGCGCCAGTGACCGTCCGGATGCTGGAGTCCCAGCAGGTGCTCGCGCGCCCGCATCGCTGCGAGCCTCGCGGCGGACAGCACCGAGGTGGGCGAGGTGCCCGCGACGGTGAGATCGATCGACTCCGGGCTCGCTTCCCGCTGCGTCGGGGTCCGGCCGGATGGGCGTTCGTCGATGGTCGTCATCGGTTCCTCGCGGTGACGAAGTGCGCCGCGGCCACCAGGTCGTTGCGGACCGAGTCCTCGATGTCGATCGCGTCCAGCGCGGCGTGCGCGCGTTCGACGCGTCGAGTGATCTCCGCGGTGACCGCGGCGCCGCCGCCCAACTCGGTGATGAGGTCGGCCAGCCCGCGAAGGTCCTCCTCGCTCGGCTCGACGTCGCCGGCCAGGTAACTCCGCAGCGGCTCGCTTCGGGTGTCCGTCGCGGCGAGTGCCAGCACCACGGGCGCGGACTTCTTCCGTGCCCGCAGATCGGAGAACACTGGCTTTCCGGTCACCGCCGGATCGCCCCACAGCCCGAGCATGTCGTCGACGAGTTGAAACGCCAGACCGAGATGCTCGCCGTATTCGGCGAGTCCAGCGACGATGTCGGCCGGCGCGTCGGCGAGCGCGGCGCCGATGCTCGCCGAGCAGGCCAGCAGTGCGGAAGTCTTGTCCGCCGCCATCGACAGGTAGTCGCCGACCCCGACTGCCGGCCGGGACTCGAAGTCGAGGTCGTCCGCCTGCCCGTGGACGAGCCGGGTGACCGCGTGGGTGAGTATGCGCTCGGCACGCCCGGAGCCGGTCGTCTCGACCTCCTGCAGCACCCGCATCGCCAGGGAGAGAAGCGCGTCACCGGCGAGCACCGCAGGCCCGAGACCGAAGACGACCCAGGCGGTCGGCCGATGCCGGCGCTCGGTGTCGCCATCCATCAGGTCGTCGTGCAGGAGCGAGAACTCGTGGACGAGCTCGCTCGCCACGGCACCGGGCATCGCGATCGCCGTGTCCGCGCCGACCGACGCGGCACTGAGTAGCGCAAGGGCGGGCCGGAGCAGCTTGCCCCCGGTCGCGGGCTGCGCCTGACCGTCGGCGTCGACCCACCCGCGGTGATACGCGGCCACATGCCGAAGCCGGGGATGGAGACGGTCGAGCGCCTCACGCAGCGCCACCTCGAAGGGCTCGCGTCCGCGAGTGAGGCTTTCGGGGAGCAGTACGGCGGTCATGCGGCGACCCCTAGGCGGTCGCGCGAGGTCCGGAGCAGGTGCGAGGCCGCCGCATGCCCGCTGCGGACGGCGCCCTCCATCGTCGCCGGCCACCCCGTATCGGTCCAGGCACCCGCGAGCACGAACCCGGGGAGGTCTGTGGCCGACGCGGGACGAAGTGCGGCCTGCCCGGGGGCGGGAGCAAACGTCGCGCCGCGCTCGCGGGTGACGAAGGCGTCCAGGACCTGTGCGGTGGCGGAGACGGGCAGCAACCGTTCCACCTCGGCCCGGAAGGAGGCGATGAGTTCCGCGGCCGGTGTGTCGATCCACGGGCCGGCGGCGGACTGGGACAGCGCGAGGTAGGTGCCGGCCGGGCGGCCCGACTGGCTGCTGCGGTCGAAGATCCACTGGATCGGGCTTCCGAGCACGGCGACGAACGGCTCCTCGAGCACCCGGCGGTCGTACACGAGGTGGATGTTGACGATCGGCGCCGTGCCCAGCGAGCGCAACGCGTCCAGATTCACCCCACTGCCGGCCGGAATGAGGCGAACCGCCGAATCGGCGGGCACCGCAAGGACTATGTCGCCGGCCGTTACCTCGTGTCGCTCACCACGGATCGGAGCGCACCGCACCGTCCAGCCCCCGGTGGCGCGAGCGACTCCGTCGACGCGTTCACCGGTCCGGATCCGGACTCCACGAGCGGTCAGCGCCCGTGCCGCAGCCGCACCGTGCAGTTCCCCGAGCGGGACCGCCGACCAGCCGATGTCGGCGCCGTCGGCGGTACCGAGCAACCCTGTCTGCACCACGGTGGCAGCAAGGGCGAGGCTCGCATCGCCCGGCTCGGCGTTCAGCGTGGCAACGGTGAGCAGACCCCACAGCGCCTCGACCGCGGCACGGGTCTGGCCGTGCGCGGACAGCCAGGCGCCGAACGACTGCCGGTCCACCGCGGGGTCACGCACGTCGAGACGGCCGAGCGCCAGCGCGGCGGGAACCGCCCTGATACGGCTTCGCAACGGGAGAGCTCCGTATCGCAGCAGCGCCGGCGCGAGATGCAGCGGAGGCAGCGTGCGAGCGCGGGTGAGCCTGGCCCGGCGTACCCCACGCGGCCGCGCGACGAGCACCGGCACGTCGAGGCGATCCTGCAGCACCGTCTGTCCGGTGACGCCGAGGCGAGCGAGCAGCCCGCGGTACGCCGAGCAACACCCGAGGAAGACATGTTGACCGTTGTCGACCTCGAGATCGCCCCGCCGGAAACTGCTCGTCGCGCCGCCGAGACGTGGACGGCTCTCGAGGAGCGTGACCTCCCGCCCGGAATCCGCCAGATCGAGCGCGGCGGTGAGTCCGGCGAGCCCCCCGCCGATCACGACGCTGTGCGGGCTCACGAGGGCGCTCCGCCCAGCAACGCCCGGGCCGCGACACGCGCCTTCTCCGTGGCGGAGAGCGATATCCGGCCGCCGGTCATCGACTCGGGCTCCGTGAGCAGTCGCGAGTTGAGGCGGACATAGATGCCGGCCATCGCCGCGGTGCAGGCCCGGCTTCGCCGATCGAGCAGGTCCAGCAGGTGCAGGCCGCGCGCGTACCAGGCCTGCGCGCGCCGCGCATCGGTACGGACCAGATCGGCCAGCGCATGCGCCGGGCCGCCGAGGACGCCGTCGGTCCCGATCGCGAGGGCCACGTGGTGCCGAGCGAGATCCTCGGCAGGCAGGTAGATCCGTCCGCCGAGCAGGTCCTCGCGCACGTCCCGCAAGATGTTCGTCTGCTGGAGTGCGACGCCGAGGTCGTCGGCGAGCGCGGTCGCCCGGCTCAGGTCGCCGTTCTGCGCGGTCCCGTAGACCCCGAGACAGAGCCGGCCGATGGTGCCGGCCACCCGGCGGCAGTACAGCACGAGATCGTCGAAGGTCTCGTACGTCGTTCCGCGCACGTCCATCTCCACGCCGTCGACGAGTTCGGCGAACGCGCCGACGGGGATCGGGAAGCGGCGAGCGACATCGGCGACCGCCACGAGCACCGGGTCGGTGTGGGTATCGAGAACGGCGAGGTCCTCCCGAACCGTCTGCAGCCCGCACACCTTTTCGGCGATCGGCAGGTCGCCGTCACCGATGTCGTCGATACGCCGGGAAAGCGCGTACACCGCGGACAGGGCGCGGCGCTGGGGGGCCGGCAACAGGCGGATCCCGTACGCGAAGTTTCGGGCCTGCGACCGCGTCACGGCTTCGCAGTGCTCGTAGGCCGCGGCGATCGTCGGCCCGAGGACGGTGGTCATCGCGCGCCTCCGCTCGCCAGCCCGACGACCGTGTGCCGGACCACGCGATGAGCCCTCGGTGCCGGCGACGCGGTGACGGCGCTCGCCCCGGCGCGAATCACCGCGTCGAGCGCTGCATGGCCGCCCGCGACGTATCCCGCGATCGCAAGCCTGGCGCGCCCCGGAATCGTCTCGATGAGCGGCGAACCGGCACGCAGCAGAGCACGGGCCCGATCGGCCTCGGTCAGCAGGAGCATCGAGACCCGTGCGCGGTCGCATCCCGGGACCGAAGGGGCGGTGCCCGGCGAAGCAAGGGCCCGCAGCGTCCGTTCGCTCACCTCGAAGCGGGCGAGCGACTCCTGCGGGAGGTAAATCCGGCCGGCCAGCAGGTCCTCGCCGACGTCCTGCAGATGCTCGGCGATCTGCAGCGCCGAGCAGACCTGGTCGCTCAGCCGGAGGCGGTGCGCGGTCGCCAGTCCGAGCAGGTTCAGCACGAGCCGGCCAATCGGGTCGGCGGAGAGCCGGCAGTAGTCACGAAGATCGGCGAAGGTCTCGTACCGGCTCACGACCTGGTCCCGGCGGTTCGCCTCGACCAGATCGCGCAGAGGCGCCGCGGACAGGCCACGGCCGACCGCAGCCGCCAGTCCGCTCACCGCGGCGATCTCGGTGCGGCGGCCGGCCATGAGCCGCTCGAGATCGCGGTCCAGCGCGTCCAGCACCTGCAGGCGAGCCCCGGGCGGCCCCGGGTACGCGTCGCCGGCCTCGTCGATGACGCGGGCCGCGGCGTACAGCGCGAGCAGGTCCGCGCGGACCTCGCC
>CAXTUZ010000024.1:7400-17532 GCA_964247525.1 uncultured bacterium | reverse complement strand
GCCCGGGCGGTGCTCGCGGACCTGCGCCTGTCCCCCGCACAGGTCTCCGCGTGACCGCCGACGCGCCGACGATCCTCGCCACCTCAGGCGGTTTCGTGCTCGGCGACCGCCAGGTTCCGGTGGCCGGGCCGCTCCTGATGCACGCGATGGAACTGTCCAACGTCACGTCGCCTCGGGTCTGTTTCGTGAACACCGCGACCGGAGATGACAACCGGTGGCAGTCATGGTGTTACGCCGCACTTGCCGCGGCAGGTGCCCGGCCGACCCACCTCGCGCTGTTCACGATGCCCAACGTCCCGGACATCACCGAGCACCTGCTGTCCTGCGATGTGGTGTGGGTCGGTGGCGGATCGGTGGCAAACCTGCTCGCACTGTGGCGATTGCACGGCGTCGACACCGCGATGCGGGCCGCGTGGGAAGCAGGGGTGGTCCTCGGTGGCGTGAGTGCCGGCTCGATCTGCTGGCATACCGGTGGGAACACCGACTCGTTCGGGCCGGACCTGCGGCCGGTGACGAACGGGCTCGGCCTGTTGCCGTACAGCAACGCCCCCCACTACGACGCGGAGGCGCAACGACGCCCGCTGTTCCAACGCCTGATCGCGGACGGAACGCTGCCCGGCGGTTACGCGACCGACAACGGCGCCGGACTGCTCTACCGCGGCACCGAACTGGCCGAGTGCCTCGCCGAACGCGAAGGCGCCTACTGCTGGCAGGTGTCGCGGGACGGCGATCGTGCCGTCGAACGCCGCCTCGAGGTTCGCAGGCTGCCGGAGCCGACGTGACCGATCTCGGCACGATCATCACCCGATACGACAGGGCCTCCGACGCCTTTGGCCGCACGGTTCGGGCCGTGCCGGCCGCGGCCTGGGAGAATCGGACGCCCTGCCAGGAGTGGTCGGCCCGCGACCTGGTGAACCACGTCGCCAAGAACGCCGGGGTCTTCCTGAGGCTCGTCGGCGAGCCCGTACCCGAACTCCCGCCGGTCGCGGTGGATCCGGCGGAAAGCTGGGCCGTGGGTGACGCCGCGATCCGGGCCGCGCTGGGTACGCCGGACGTTGCGACGAAGGAGTTCGAGGGCTACTTCGGGCGGACGACGTTCGCCCGCGCCGTCGACTCGTTCGTATCCTTCGACCTCGTCGTACACCGCTGGGATCTGGCCCACGCCACCGGCCTGGACGAACGCCTCGCACCGGAGGAGATCACCCACATCAGGACGGCCGCGGAAGGATTCGGGCCGAGTCTTCGCTTCCCGAACGTCTGCGGGCCGGCCCTGGATACTGCGCCCGGCGCCGACGACCAGGCGGTGCTGCTCGCCTTTCTCGGCCGGCGGCCCTGACGCCCGACCGCCGCGTACTCTGGAGGCTGTGCAGATCGTCGAGCTGGGACGGGTTCCGTACCAGGACGCGTGGGACCTGCAACGGCGGCTGCACGAGCAGATCGTCGCCGGTACGCGACCCGACACGGTCCTGCTCCTCGAACACGACAGCGTCTACACCGCGGGGCGCAGGACTGCCGCGGACGAGCGGCCCCTCGACCCGGCGCTCGTCGTCATCGACGTCGACCGGGGCGGCAAGATCACCTGGCACGGGCCGGGCCAACTGGTCGGTTACCCGCTACTGCGGTTGCCGCAGCCGCTCGACGTCGTCGGTCACGTTCGTCGCCTCGAGGAGCTCCTGATCGAGGTGTGCGTGAGCTTCGACGTCGGCGCGGTGCGCGTGCCCGGACGATCAGGAGTGTGGACGAGCGACGGGAGCCGCAAGCTCGCCGCGATCGGCGTCC
The DNA here is from genome assembly GCA_964247525.1 of uncultured bacterium. Lineage (GTDB taxonomy): Bacteria > Actinomycetota > Actinomycetes > Mycobacteriales > CAJCIY01 > DASYGP01. The sequence goes on along the minus strand of CAXTUZ010000024.1, from coordinate 15,753 downwards.
GGGTGGCGCGCGGCGTGACGATGCATGGCTTCGCCCTCAACGCCGACCCCGATCTCGATGCGTACGACCGGATAATCCCCTGTGGCATACGCGATGCGGGGGTGACGAGCCTGAGTCGTGAGACGGGTCGGCGGATCTCCGTATCCGATGCGGGTGCCGAGGTCCGGAAGCGCCTGGAGGCGTTGACGGCGGTGGCCGCGTGACCAGCACCCTCCCGGACGGGCGCCGGCTCCTGCGTCTCGAGGTACGCAATGCGGCAGTCCCCATCGAGCGCAAGCCGCCGTGGATCAAGACCCGCTTCCGGACCGGGCCGGAGTACGCCGACGTGAAGCAACTGGTACGGCGGGGAAATCTGCACACGGTCTGCGAAGAAGCCGCCTGTCCCAACATCTACGAGTGCTGGGAGGACCGCGAGGCCACCTTCCTCATCGGCGGGTCGGCGTGCACGAGACGATGCGACTTCTGCCAGATCGACACCGGCCGGCCGTCGCCGGTCGACCGCGGCGAGCCGGTGCGGGTCGCCGATTCCGTTCGCGCCATGGGATTGCGGTACGCCATCGTGACCGGCGTCGCGCGCGACGACCTCCCGGATGAGGGCGCCTGGTTGTACGGGGAAACCGTTCGCGCAATTCGAGCCGCAGTACCGGAGTGTGGCATCGAAGTGCTGATCCCCGACTTTCACGCCAAACCTGCTCTGCTGCAGCAGGTGTTCGGGTCGGCGCCGGATGTGCTCGCTCACAACATCGAAACCGTGCCACGAATCTTTACACGTATCCGCCCGGCGTTCACGTACGAGCGCAGCCTTGAAGTCCTGCGGCGCGCCCGGGACGCGGGCCTGGTGACGAAGTCCAACCTCATCCTCGGTATGGGAGAGGAACCCGACGAGGTCGACACCGCGATGCGCGATCTGCGTGCCGTCGGCTGCGACCTGCTCACGATCACCCAGTACCTGCGTCCCACGCCGCGGCACCATCCCGTGACCCGCTGGGTGCATCCCGACGAGTTCGAGGCGTTCGGTGCCCGTGCCCTCGAGCTGGGCTTCGCCGGCGTGCTGAGCGGACCGCTGGTGCGCTCCTCCTACCGGGCCGGCCGGCTCTACGCGCAGGCCCGCTCGTCGCGGCTCGCGACCGAGACGGCGTAGGACCGGCGGGGCACTATCGTTGCTGCTGTGGCCCGCCCGACGACCCCAGCCAGCAAGAGCGCCCCACCCGCGAAACGTGGATTGTCGCTCCGCCGGCGACGAGCGGCCAGGCCGGACAGCGGCCCCAGTGCCCTCGCTCGGGTCAAGCAGGCCTACACCGTCGGGCGCAAGCACGAGCCGCTGATCCTGCTGTGGCCGATCGCAGGTTTTCTGATCCCGTTCGGCCTGGGCGTCGGGCTCGGCACTGCCTTCGATCACCTCATCATCGGACCGATGGTGGGCTTCATCATCGGGCTGCTTGCCGGGATGAACCTGTTCTTCTATCGCGCACAGCGCGGCCTGTACGCCGAGCACGCCGGGACGCCCGGCGTCGCGCTTCAGGTGATCCGGAGCCTGCGCGGGGACTGGAAGATCACCGAGGCGGTGCAGTTCAACCGGAGTTCCGAACTCGTGCACCGGGTGATCGGGCGTCCGGGCGTCGTCCTCGTCGCCGAGGGTCGGAGCGCCAACGTCCGCCAGTTGCTCGGCGCGGAATCGCGGCGGACCCGTCGCATCGCGCCGGACATAACGGTGCACGAGGTGGTCGTGGGCGACCGGGAGGGCGACGTCCCGCTGATCAAGTTGCGGAGTCACATCTCGCGGTTGCCTCGCACCCTGAAGCGGCCGGCGATCAGATCGCTCGACATCAAGCTGAAGGCCGTCGCCAACACGAGCGTGCCGATTCCCAAAGGCCCGATGCCCACCCGGATGCCCAGGGGCAAGATCCGCTGAGCTAACGCACCCGTACGACGACGGTCCGGCAGATTCGATCGTGCAGTCCGCGCCGGTCGGCGTCGTTGATCAACGCGGGCACGAGCAAAGCCACGAGCAGTTGACGCAGGAACGCGCGAGCACCGACCCGCCGGCCGTCGAGGCGCACGACCTGAAGGGCCATGATCCGCTGCCCGAGCGTACGGCCCGTCGCGAGAAGGAGCAGCGCCGAGGTGAGGACGAACACCGCGACCGACACCGAGTTCCAGAGTTGCTCCTCGCCGAGGGAATGAGGTCGCACCAGGATCAGCCCGATCAGGGACGAGGCCATCAGATCGATCAGCAGTGCGAGGAACTTCTCGCCGAAGCTCGCGACCGACCCGCGGCCGGATTCCGGTAGCCGTAACCGCTTGCCGGCGAAGTCCCGGACACGCCGCGGCGGGCCCTCGAGCCAGGAGCCGAGAGCCCGCCGTGTGTTCGAGACCCCGGAGGCGGGGTCCCGCTTCGTTGTCCGGTCCGCCATGCCCCCAGCGTACGGAGGCATCGCGCTCGACGCGTTGTCTAGCCGACGGCGGCGAGCTCGCTCTCCTTCGCCGCGAGCGCGCTACAGCATGTCTCGATGATCATTCGGGTCACGACGTACGGGTCCATGTTGGCGTTCGGCCGACGGTCCTCGAGCCAGCCCTTCTTGGCGGCCGCAACGGGAGCCGGGATCCGGACCGAGGCACCGCGGTCCGCCGCGCCCCACGTGAACTTGCTCCAGTGCGCGGTCTCGTGGGCGCCGGTAAGGCGCTGCTCGATGCCGAATCCGTAGTTCTTGACGTGCTCGAGCGCGTTCTGGCCGAGCGCCTCGGCGGCGGTGACGATCGGGTCCCAGCCCTCGCGCATGGCCTCGGTCGAGAAGTTGGTGTGCGCTCCGGCGCCGTTCCAGTCGCCCGGCATCGGCTTTGCATCGAGCGTCACCACGACGTCGAAGTCCTCGGCGATGCGGTAGAGCAGCCAGCGCGCCATCCAGATCTCGTCACCGATCTGCGGGGCGGGCAGGACGCCGATCTGGAACTCCCACTGACCCATCATCACTTCGGCGTTCGTGCCCTCGATGGACAATCCGGCTTTCAAACAGGCGATCGTGTGGGCCTCGATGATGTCGCGGCCCACCATTTTCTCGCCGCCCACACCGCAGTAGTACGGGCCCTGCGGAGCCGGGTACCCGACGGCAGGCCAGCCCAGCGGCCGGCCGTTCTGCATGAACGTGTACTCCTGCTCGATGCCGAACATCGGCAACTGGTCCGCGTACTTCTCGGCGGCCGCAAGACATGCCGCACGGGTGTTGGTCGGATGCGGGGTGAAGTCCGCAAGCTCGACGTCGCACAGAACGAGGAGATCGCCGTCCGAGCGCATCGGGTCCGGACAGCTGAAGACCGGCCGGAGCACGCAGTCGGACGCTCCACCGGGCGCCTGGTTCGTACTGGATCCGTCGAAACCCCATAGTCCCGGTTCCTTGCCGTCGGCGACGATGCGCGTCTTGTTGCGCATGAGCGGCGAGGGCTCGGTGCCGTCGATCCAAATGTATTCAGCCTGATAGCTCACGCAGGTGCCCTTTCCTCGAGAAGTCAGCCGCTCCCGGTCCGTGCGGGGACGCTCCACATCGCGTCAAAATTGACACGCGGATATGTCCGATCGTTTACGCCTGTGTTACGCCCGCGAGTCCCGCTGCAGCGCCCGGCGCGCGTGCCGTAATACGCTGCGCAGGTCCGCGCTGAAAGGGAGCTGCCGTGTTCACCACCCCAGAAGAGATCCTCGGGTACATCAAGGACAACGACGTCGAGTTCGTCGACGTTCGGTTCTGCGACCTTCCGGGCGTGATGCAGCACTTCACGCTCACCGCGAACGCGTTCGACGCCTCGGTGTTCGAGAACGGTCTCGGCTTCGACGGTTCCTCTATCCGAGGCTTCCAGCAGATTCACGAGTCCGACATGGAGCTTCGCCCGGACGTCACCACCGCGCGGCTCGACCCCTTCCGGACACGGAAAACGTTGCTGCTCAACTTCTTCATCCACGACCCGCTCACCGGCGAGCAGTACACCCGCGATCCGCGCAACGTCGCGAAGAAGGCTGAGGCCTACCTCAAGGGTTCGGGCGTCGCGGACACCGCCTACTTCGGCGCCGAAGCCGAGTTCTATATCTTCGACTCGGTCCGCTACGACACGACCGCGAACTCCGGCTTCTACTACGTCGACTCGGTCTCGGGCTCGTGGAACACCGGGGCCGACGAACCCGGCGGCAACAAGGGGTACAAGCAGCGGACCAAGGGCGGCTACTTCCCGGTCACCCCGACAGACCGGTACGCCGACCTGCGCGATGCGATGGTGATCGAGATCGAGAAGGCCGGGATGGTGATCGAGCGGGCGCACCACGAGGTCGGTTCGGCGGGGCAGGCCGAAATCAACTACAGGTTCAACAGCCTGCTCGCTGCAGCGGACGACATGATGCTGTTCAAGTACATCGTCAAGAACACGGCGTTCGCCCACGGCAAGACCGCGACGTTCATGCCCAAGCCCATCTTCGGAGACAACGGGTCCGGCATGCACTGCCACCAGTCGCTGTGGAAGGACGGCGCGCCGCTGTTCTACGACGAGATCGGATACGCGGGCCTTTCGGACACCGCTCGCTACTACATCGGCGGCCTGCTCAAGCACGCCCCTTCGTTGCTCGCCTTCACGAACCCGACGCTCAACTCCTATCACCGGTTGGTGCCTGGGTTCGAGGCGCCCGTGAATCTCGTCTACTCGCAGCGCAACCGTTCGGCCTGTATCCGTATCCCGCTGACCGGGTCGAACCCGAAGGCCAAGCGGCTCGAATTCCGGTGCCCCGATCCTTCGAGCAACCCGTACCTGGCGTTCTCCGCGATGTTGATGGCGGGCCTGGACGGCATCAAGAACAAGATCGAGCCGGCCACACCCGTGGACAAAGACCTCTACGAGCTTCCCCCCGACGAGCTCGCAAACGTGCCGCAGGTGCCTGCCGGCTTGGACAAGGTGCTCGACCGGCTCGAGATCGACCACGACTACCTGCTCGAGGGCGGCGTGTTCACCCCGGACCTCATCGAGACCTGGATCGAGTACAAGCGCACCAACGAGATCGACCCCATCCGGCTACGACCGCACCCCCACGAGTTCGCGCTGTACTACGACATCTAGTGTCCGTGAGCGCCCGATGTCGTCTTCGCCGATGCACGACGTACGCGGGCCTGATCGTCACCGATGTCCGGATGCGGAACGCTCACTCAGGTCCACGACATACCGACCTCGATCCGCGGCGGAAGGCACGGAAGGCACGCCCTCGCGGAGGTGTCCGGGCGCTGCGCGTCGCACGGCCCACAGATTGGACCGGCTCCCGCTCGGGTACCAGGTGATCCATGGGAACGTTCGGCGAAAACCTGCGCGCCCGTCCGCAGGCCGAACGGAACGCTCTGTTCTTCTGGTGGGTCGCTGCGATGTCCGTGCCCGTCGGGATCGTCATCCTGTTTCTGGGAACCCCGGAGCGGTTCACAGGTGTGATCTTCTTTGCCGCAGCGTTGCTCGAGGCAGCGCTCGGCGCCTGGCAGTGGTCCCGCCGGCCCCGGCGATGATCAACCGCCAATTCGTCTCTTAGCGGGTTGTGTGCCCGGCCTCTGCGCCGCGTAGATACAGCGGTGCGGCCCACGATCGTGACGCACTCAGCGTGTGACGGTAGAGACCGCCAGAAGCGGCCCGGTCGGCCGCTTGGTCGCGGAGGTGGCCCGAGATCGCCTTCCCGTCCATCGGACGCCCGAAGAGCCAGCCCTGACCGAATTTCCCGCCGAGTGCGAGCAAGGTCCGCCGCTGATCTTCGGTCTCGATTCCTTCGCAGACGACTTCGATGCCCATTTCTGCCGCTAACTCGAAGGTAGATCGGACGACGGCCACGCAGCGCGGATCGGCGGCCAAGCCTGCAACGAGGCTGCGGTCGAGCTTGAGCGCGGACCAGGGAAGCTCCAAGAGCCGGCTCAGCCCGGAAAATCCCACGCCGTAGTCGTCGAGAGAGAGATGGACGCCCAGCTCGCGAAGTGTCCTGAGTTCGCGCTGTGCCACGGGCAGATCCAGCAGCGCCGAGGTTTCCGTGATTTCGATGGCGAGTCGCGAGGGAGTGATGCTGTGGCGGTCCAGCGCGTCGATGACCGCGTTCGTGAGACCTGGGTGGTGCAACTGGATCGCTGACACGTTCACCGCCACGCCCGAGACCAACGGGAGGGCGGAGTCGCGCCCAAGGCTCGCGAGCATGGCGAGGCTCTGGTTCAACACATGCCGCCCCACCGGCAACATCAGTCCGCTCGATTCGATCGCTGGCAGGAAGAGGGAAGGGGGAAGTAATCCATGGTGCGGGTGGTGCCAGCGCAGGAGAGCCTCGAAACCGAGCGTCGTTGCGGTACCGAGATCAACTACCGGCTGGAAATCGGGATGAAACTCGCCCCGGTCCAGCGCCTGCCGTAAACGGCTGGGCTCATTCGCATCCGCGACAAGCGTGTGGCTAGCGCGTCCGGCATGTCGATCGGCCCGGCGCAACTCCAGGAGTGCCATGACCTGACCAGCCAGAAGCGTCAAGCCGTCGAGTTGCCCCGAGGTGAACCGGCGGGGACTGTGATCGATTACACACAGCGCTCCCAGCGGCAGCCCGTCACGGCCGATCAGAGGAACGCCGGCGTAGGCGCGAATCGCGGCTTTGCCCGTCACCAAGGGGTTGTCGGCGTACAGCGGATCCCGGATCGCGTCAGGCACGACAAGGAGCCGTTCATCGGCAACGGCATCGCTGCAGAACGAATCGTGTCGACGCGTCTCACGGATCTCCAGACCGTGAACGGACTTGAACCACTGCCGGTCGACATCGACCAGGCTGATCAGTGCGATGGGCGCATTGCACAGCAGTGCGGCGAGGCGGCTGATCGCGTCGTACTCAGGTTCGGGAGCGGTGTCGAGTACGTCATAGGTGCGCAGCGACTCGATACGGTCGCTCTCGTGCGCGTGCAGGCGGATGATCGCTCCCCGATAAAGCCACGTTCTGGACAGCCCAGGCGATCAGGCGACCGTTTGGTCGCACCGACTACATCGACAGGTGAGCCCCAAACCTGAAGTCTGGCTACTGGTAGTCGACCACGTTCGGAGCCGGCGTGAGCGCGAGCACCTCGCTGGGCATGAAGATACCGACATCTTGCTGGTAGAACAGCTTGAGGCCCAGCCCGAAACGCTTGTCGGCAGCAAGGTCGCGGTACTTCGAGAGCTTCGCCGCCCGGCCGCCGAAACCATCCATGTTGACCACCGTCGCGAGATGCGGGCGCACCGCAAGCGTGTTCTTTGCGGCGAGCTCGCCGTCCTGGAACTGGTGGATCAACAACATCTTCTGCGGAAGGTGGTGCGCGACGGTAAGTTGCTCGAGCCAGGCGGACGTCGCATTCACCTCGGCGGCGGAGACCGAACCGATCTGCTGCGCCGGCGCCTGCCCGGGAGCGAGGCGCCACTCCGGGTCGAGCGCGAGTGCCACGTTGGGCAGGGCCAGATATCTCGCGAGTTTCTGCGCCAGCGGCAGGAACGAGGTGCGGCCGGGCTGAATGTCGAGGATGAGCAACGCGCCGTGTTTCGTCGCGGCGGCGACATAGCTTCCGATGACTGTGTCATCGACCTGAACCGAGTAATCCCCGTCGACGCCCGGTGCGCTTTGGATGACGTCGGTAATGAGTTCGTACGCGGGGATGACCGGCGCACCTGCCGTCTTGTACGCCGCTGCCTGCTGCGCGAGACGCGGCCAGATTCCCTCCGCCGATGCCGTGCCGAGAACGCCGAGTGCGGGTGTCGCGCTCGCGCCGTAGAACGCGACGATCCGATTGCCGGGAAGAAGTCTCGTACTCCCGCCAGGCTCCTTGGCGACGGCGGGTGCGCTCGGGGCGGCGGACGGCGAGGTCGCGGGTGCCGTGGAGCTCGCCGGAACTCCAGCAGTGAGCGGCACACCGGTTGCGGAGCCGCCGGTGCGCGCGCCGGTCGTGGACGAGCTACCGCATCCGGCCAGAGCGATGCCCACGACAATCACGGGAACAAGACAGGTCCGCGCGTTTCGGCCCACGATTCTCCCTGCGGAACATTTGGCGCCGATGTGACGACCGGGTCGAGGCGTTGACGGAGGCACTATCCCATGACACCCGCGAGACCAAAGCTCGAACTGTGCTTCGGCACTCTTCTCGATCAGCCGCTCACCGAACTCATCGACATCGCGGGTACGACCGGCTACGACGCCGTCACGGTGTCTCCGACCCTGTACGCCGCAGCGCGCGCCGAAGGGCATTCCGACAACGATCTGCGCCACCGGCTCGCCGACGCCGGTGTGCGCGCGACGGTCGTCGACCCCCTCGTTGCCGATCTCCCGGGAGCGCTCGCCGCCGACACCGCCCCGCCC
>CAXTUZ010000024.1:3440-7390 GCA_964247525.1 uncultured bacterium | reverse complement strand
CCCTGGCTTCGCCCGATGCTGACCATGACGGAACACGATTTCTATCGGGTCGCCGACGCGCTCGGATGCCGGGTCATCAACGTCGCGGCAATCTTTCGCGAGGCGGTCGAACTCGAGCGCATGATCGACGCGCTGGCCGCACTCGCGGGCCGCGCGCAGCGCAACGGCGTACAGATCTCGATCGAATTCATGCCGAGCTCGGCAACCATCCCGACCCTCGACGTCGCGTTGGACGTCCTCATGACCATCGCTTCACCGGCCGCGGGTTTGACTGTCGACACCTGGCACTTCTACCGCGGCGGCGGCACGACCGGCGAGCTCGAGGCCGTCCCGCCGGGACTGGTGACGATGTTGCAGGTCAGCGATGCGCCCGCTGCCGCGTACGGCCAGGGACCGGGCAACGGCGTGGACCGGCTGCTCCCCGGCGAGGGGGCGATCCCACTTCGCCCGATGCTCGCCGCACTCCGCGCAAGGAGTCCCGAGGTGAACGTGGGCGTCGAGATCTTCAGTCGCAGGCTTCGCACCCTTCCCGCGGCGACGGCGGCAGCGCAGGCGGCGACGGCAACACTCGCGGTTCTCCAGTGAGGTGCTACCGCTCGTTGTGGCGCGTGAATGCGGTCGTTACGATTTCCACGACGTAGGCACGTCGCAACCTTGAGGAGATCCCGTGGACACCGATGTTCGCATGCTTGTCGCCGGTGAGCTGGTCGGTAGCGAGACTTCCTTCGAGGTCGTGAACCCTGCGAGCGGGAATGTCGTCGGCAGGGCTCCGCAGTGCACCCAGACACAGCTCGACACCGCCTTCGACGCCGCGGCAGCGGCCTTCCCCGCATGGGCGGCGCTGTCACAGGACGAACGCGCTGCGGCGCTGCGCGCCGCCGCCGATCGGGTCGCCGGCGCCAGGGACGAACTCGCGCCCATCCTGGCGGCGGAACTCGGCAAGCCGGTACGCGATGCGCTCGTCGAGATAGACGTCCTGCCCTCCTCGCTTCGCGCGTTCGCCGACAAGGTACTTCCCGAAGAGCTCGTCGAGGACAGCGCCCGTGCGCGGATCCGGGTCGTCCGCCGCCCACTCGGCGTCGTCGCCATCCTGACCCCGTGGAATGCCGCGATCTCGCTGTTCGGGCAGAAGGCCGCACCGGCGCTGAGCACCGGCAACACCGTCGTGCTCAAACCCTCACCGATCACTCCGCTCGCCACGCTGCGTGTCGGAGAGCTCCTCGCGGAGGTATTGCCGCCCGGCGTCCTGAATGTCGTGTCCGGCGAAGAGCCGCTCGGCTCGTGGATGACCTCTCATCCCGTGCCGCGGAAGGTGTCGTTCACCGGCTCGATTCCGGTCGGCAAGCTGATCGCACGCGCCGCAGGCGATGACCTCAAGCGGCTCACCCTCGAGCTCGGCGGGAACGACGCCGCGATCATCCTTCCCGACGCCGACCTCGACGCACGTGCTGACACGATCTTCATGACCGCGTTCGGTAACTGCGGACAGGGCTGCGCTGCGATCAAGCGGGTGTACGCGGTCGGAGACATCTACGACGACGTCGTGAAAGCCCTTGCCGCGCGCGCCGATTCCACGGTCGTCGGGGATCCGCAGGACCCGAACACCCAGATCGGCCCGTGCGCCACCGAGGCGCAGCGTGCCCACGTCGAGGCGCTCATCGCCGATGCCGCGAACAGCGGCGCGAGAATCGCCGCCGGCGGCAAACGGATCGACGGCCCGGGGTACTTCCACGAGCTGACCATCGTTGCCGACGCGAAGGACGGCATGCGCGTCGTCGACGAGGAGCAGTTCGGCCCGGTGCTGCCGGTCATCCGCTGTGAATCGGTCGAGGAAGCGATCGAGAAGGCCAACGCCACGATGTTCGCCCTCGGCGCCTCGGTGTGGAGCACCGACATGGAGACGGCGCGGCAGGTGTCGAGCAAGCTCGAAGCAGGCACGGTCTGGATCAACGCGCACCGCTCTTTCCCGGCGTACGACCAACCGTTCGGCGGGTGGAAGTGGAGCGGACTCGGCCTCGAGAAAGGCCGCTGGGGTCTCGAGGCCATGACCCAGGTTCAGACGCTCTTCGAAGTGAGCTGAGTCCGGGTACGTGGGGCCCGTCGTCAGAGGCGCACGACGGTGAACGCCATCGCCACGAACGACGCGAGCAGAATGGCCGTGCCCACCAACACCGATCCCGACGGCGTCGCCCGATGACCCTCTCGTCGATGTCGGCCCGGCACAGCCCTGACCCTAACCAACGCGTGGGACACTCGCGCTATGGCGGTGGACACTCGCGAAAGCCGGGTCCACGTCCCAGGGGTGCTTCGGCGAAGGCCCGGGACTTCCGCCTTGCGCTGGTGGCACGAGATCTTGCTCATCGCCGTCGGGTACGCGATTTACACCCTGATTCGTAACACCGTCCCCGCACATGCGTCGCGCGCGACCGCGAATGCCCGGCACATCGAGAGACTCGAGCGCTCGCTCGGCATCTTCCGCGAGCACGGACTGAACAACGCCCTCGCCCCACACGAGGCGCTGTCCACGGTAGCCAACTACTGGTACGCCACCGCTCATTTCGTCGTCACGATCGGCGTTGCGATCTGGATCCTGTGGCGACACGCGGACCGGGCCCGAACACTCCGGATTGCCTGGTACACAACGAATGTCGTCGCCCTGTTCGGCTATTACTTCTATCCGCTCGCGCCACCACGGCTGATGCCCGGTTTCGTCGACACCATCGAGAAATACGGCATCTGGGGTTCGGTCGGCGACAAGGCGAACGCAGACGGTGCCAGCAATCAGTTTGCCGCCATGCCAAGCATGCACATCGGCTGGTCCACCTGGTGCGCGATCGTCGTCGTCGTGTTCGCGACCCGCTGGTGGATCAAGGCGATCGCACTTGCCTATCCCGTCGCGACGCTGCTCGTCATTGCGGGTACGGCGAACCATTATTTTCTCGATGCGGTCGGAGGACTGCTCGCACTTGCCATCGGCTTCGGTGTCGCCCGGCTCATCACGGGCGAGAATCCCTTCAGTGCCACGCCGCATGCAGGTAATGCTGTCCTCCGCGCGTGAGCACGAGTCGCACGTTCACCCCGTCCCGTTCCACCCGTCCCCCGTCGACGCGTAACCATCGCGAATAACGCATCGACACCCGCACAACGCCGGCCGACGTCGCCTCGAGGCGTACCCCCGTGTCCGTCTGGGCGGTGACGCGGGCGACGCCGGAGGCCAGTGGCGCCGGAGTGGTCACGGCGAACAGCTGCCAATGCCGATCGGACCACAGAGGTCGCAGATACGGCAGGCCACCGCGAACGAGCGCGCCCTCGGCGGCGGACCCGAAATCGATCGGGCTGTCCGACGGCAATGCGACCAGCGCCACCGCGTGGTCATCGAGCCACGCGCGGTACGTCAACGCCGTCAGCGGCGCCCGCCCGTAGAACAGCGGGTTACGGCCCTCGTCGACCTGCCGGACCCACCCGCGGGCCAACGTCACTCCCCCGGCGGCCAGCCGCGTATCGGCCCAGTGTGTCCGCGGCTCCACCACCTCGACCCGTCCGGTCGCCACCAGGGGATCGGCCTGCAGCCGGGTCAGGAGACCCGCGGTATAGGACCTCGTCGCCGACTGATCGCGCGCGGCGGACAGGTCGTCGTGCAGCTGGTGCCAGGGCCACAGGCCGAGCACCACCACGATCGGAGTCAGGACGATCAGCGGCAGGCGGCACGCGGCGACCAGTGCCGGTACGGCGACGAGAATCGACAGGCGGGTCGCGTTGCTGCCCACCGGAGTGTGGACGTAGTACGCGGCAGCGACGAGTGCGGCCCCGGTGAGCAGTCCCAGCCGGACCCGGCGGCCGACCGGGAGAAGCGCTGCTATGAGGGGGATCTCGAGAGCAGGGCGGAACACGAAGAACGCGAACGGCTCGCGACCGCCGACGGGAAACAGCACCGAGGTCGTACCCGCGGC
>CAXTUZ010000024.1:0-3430 GCA_964247525.1 uncultured bacterium | reverse complement strand
CCCGCGGCCACGGCGGTCACGGCCGCGACGAGCAGCGCCTTCGGCCTTCCGCTCCGGCGTGGGCCCACGAGGTGCACCACGAGCGGAACGGCGAGGAACAGTCCGGCGACCGGGCTCGTCAGAACGCACAGCGCGGCGAGCGCGCACGCCCAGGCCGTTCGCCCGCGCTCGAGCGCCATGACGACACCCAGCGCGAGGGCCGCTCCCGCGGCGAACGTGACTCGCCCGGAATAGAGGTCCGCGAGCGCCGCGAGCGCGAAGAACGCCGGTCCCAGCACCGGCCGCCGCGCAGTGCGCAGCAGCGTCACCGCGATCGCGGCCGTCGCCATCGTGGCGAGCACACCGACCGTGCGGACGCCCAGCAGCGCCATCAGCGCCGGGGTCACGAGCGAGTAACCGCCGACGGGCACACCGCCGTACCAACGGGCGAACCACGGCACGTACCCGGAGCGCTCGACGAGCTGTGCCCAGCCCGTCTGCGCCGCGAGGTCCCCAACCGGCGGGGTGTGCGCAAGCCACAGCGCGCAGCCGACCAGCGCGATGACCAGGGCGGGAGTCCCGCGCGACCACCTGGTCCGCGCACGCGGTGTGCTCACCCATGAACCCCGAACAGCAGCCGTTCGACGACCGCGCGCGCGGTCGACGCGAGGTCGGCATGCTCACCGACCAAGTCCTCGGGGCTGTCCGCGCGATACCCGAGCAGCCGCGCCACGCCCGCCAGTTCCGCGCTGCCCGCGGCGGGCAGGAGGTCCGCGGGCTTTCCGGTGACCAGCATGATCGCGTTGCGGATGCGGGAGGCGAGCACCCACGCCGACCGCAGGACGCCGGCGTCCGCGGGGTCGATGAAGCCTTCGTCGACCGCTGCCTGCAGCGCAGCCATCGTGCCGGTCACCCGGAGCGCGCGCACGGCATGCGCGTGCCGCAGCTGCGTGAGCTGCACGGCCCACTCCACGTCGGCGAGCCCACCGGGGCCTAGCTTGAGATCCCTGGCGCGTTCGAGCGGGTTGACCCGTTCGGACTCCATCCGTCGTTTGAGGCGGCGCACCTCGAACAACTGCCCCTCGTCGAACAGCTCCGGATACCGGGCCGGGTCCGCCGCGGTGGCGAGGAACCGCGCGGTCAGGTCCTGATCACCGGCGAGTGGCGCGGCCCGAAGGAGCGCCTGCGCCTCCCAGACCGAGGACCACCGCGAGTAGTACCGCTGATAGCCGGCGAGGCTGCGGGTCAGCTCACCCCGCCGGCCTTCGGGACGAAGTCCGGCGTCGAGCGCGAGCGGCGGGTCCGGCGCCGGATGCGCGAGCAACCGGCGGGTTTCCAGCGCAACCATTCGCGCGCTTCGCGCGACGGCCGACTCGTCGCTCCCGGGGTCGGCCGCGTGGACGAACACCACGTCCGCGTCACTCCCGTACGACATCTCGCGGCCGCCGAGGCGGCCCAACGCGATCACGGCGATACGGAAGTCCGGCGGCATTCCCCGCTGGGCCGCGACCATGTCGAGGGCAAGGCGGAGCGCCCCCTGGACGGACACGGCGGCGGCGTCGGACAGAGCGCAGCCGACAGCACCGACGTCGAGCAGACCGAGCAGGTCCGCGCTCGCGATCCGGAACAACTCGGCCCGGCGTACGCCCCGTACCGCGCTGATGGCGACCTCCGCGGCGGGGGCGCGCTCGAGGATCCCGCCAACCTCCACCTCGAGGTCGGCCCGCGAGCGAGGCAGCAGCGACGTGTCCGCGGCGAGCAGGCGCATGGCGTTCGGTGCGATCGACAACAGGTCGCTGGCGTATCGGCTGCTCGACAGCACCAGGGCGAGACGCTGCGCGACCGCACCCTCGTCGCGGAGCAGCCGCAGGAACCACGGCGTCTCGCCGAGGGAGTCCGCGACCTTCCGGAACGCGAGCAGGCCGGCGTCCGGATCCGCGGACTTCGCGAACCACTCGAGCATCACCGGGAGCAGGGCCCGCTGGATGTCGGCCCGCCGGCTCACCCCCCGGGTGAGGGCGGTCAGGTGGGACAGCGCGGTCTCCGGATGCGCGAAACCGAGCGCCCTCAACCGGTGCCGCGCCTGATCCGAACTAAGCCGCGAACCCTCGCTCGGGAGACGGGCCACCGACTCGAGCAGTGGCCGGTAGAACAGTTTCTCGTGCAGACGTCGTACCTCCCGTCGATGACTGCGGTGGGCCGCGTCGAAGTCGGCAAGAGTCGGATAGCCGATGGTCCTGGCGAGCCAGCGCCGATCGCCGTCACCGGCGGGGATGGTGTGAAGGCGGCGCAGATTCTGCAGCTGCAACCCGTGCTCGACCCGGCGCAGCCACCGGTAGGAGTCCGCCAGCTGATCGGCATCGTCACGCCCGACGTAGCCGTACTCGCGCAAGGCCTCCAGTGCCGTCAGCGTGTTCGGTGAGCGCAACCGCGGATCGTGCCTGCCGTGTACGAGCTGAAGTAGTTGAACGGCGAACTCGACGTCCCGCAATCCGCCGGCCCCGAGCTTGACCTGGCGATCAGCTTCCCGCTTGGGGACCAGTGTCTCGACCCTGCGGCGCATCGCCTGCACATCGCCGACGAAGCTCGAACGCTCCGACGCCGACCACACCAGCGGGGCGATCTGCTCGCAGTACTGGTGCCCGAGGCTCAGGTCGCCCGCGATCGGCCGCGCTTTGAGTAACGCCTGGAACTCCCACGTGCGCGCCCACCGCTCGTAGTACGCGCGATGGCTGGGGAGGGTCCGCACGAGCGGGCCGTGCCGGCCCTCGGGACGCAGCCCTACGTCCAACGGGAAGATCACGCCGCTCGGGCCCGGCTGGCCGCAGAACCGGATCAGGTTCTCGGCGAGCTGCGTGCCGGTCCGCAACGCCGTCATGTCCTCGCTCCCCGGACCGAGGGGCGCGACCACGAAGACGACGTCGACGTCGCTGACGTAGTTGAGCTCGTGACCGCCGCACTTTCCCATCGCGACCACCGCGAGACGGACGGCGCTCGCGCCCGCGGGGAGGGCCGCGAGTGCGAGCGCGAGCGCGGCCTCGATGACGGCGGCGGCGAGGTCGGAGAGCTCCGCGGTCACGTCGTCGACGCTGGCGCGCCCGGTCAGGTCCCGGGCGGCGAGCATCAACAACTGCCGCCGGTAGGCGATCCGCAGGGCGTCCACCGTCCCCGGTTCGGCGTCGCGGGCGCGAGCGCCGCCGGTTCCCCAGGGCAACGGCTGGTCGGGTGCCGCTCCGACCGCGTCCAGCAGCGTACGGAGCAACCCGTACGCGCTGGGCCGCGAGTTCGCCTGCGCGTCGTCGACGAGCAGCAGCCAGTCGTCCGGGCGGCGTACCAGATCGTCGCCGAGCGCCCTGCTCGCGCCGAGTACGCCGACCAGCCTCGACCGCAGTCCGGTGTGGAAGCGCAAGGCCGATAGCAGGTCGGCGGGCGATGCAGACGCGTCCGCGAC
>CAXTUZ010000023.1:12477-17576 GCA_964247525.1 uncultured bacterium | reverse complement strand
CGCCCTCGCCCTCGCCGCACGCCTGCGCGCGGATCGCACGGTGACCCGGGTGGTCGTCGTCGCCCCGACCGACCACCTTCGGACCCAGTGGGCAGAGTCGGCGGCAGCCGCGGGGATCGCCCTCGATCCCACCTTGACCAACGCGGTGGGCCCCGTCGGACCCGACGTCGACGGCTACGTCACGACGTACGCGCAAGTTGCCGCCAAGCCGCTGCTCCACCGCCGCCGGGTCGAGACCGGCAAGACCCTTGCCATCCTCGACGAGGTACACCACGCAGGCGACGGCCTGGCCTGGGGGCTCGCGATGGAGGACGCCTTCGCGCCCGCGGTCCGTCGGCTCTGCCTGTCCGGCACGCCGTTCCGTACCCGCGCGGACGAGCGCATCCCGTTCGTCCGTTACCGCGAGGAGGGCGACGAGATCCGATCGGTCGCCGACCACGGATACGGCTACCGCGAGGCACTTGCCGACGGGGTCGTCCGCCCGGTGATGTTCGCCGCGTACACGGGGGTGGCGCGGTGGCGGAACTCCGCCGGTGAGGTGATCGCCGCGAGTCTGAGTGACCCGCTCACCAGGGACGCGGAGGCGGTGGCCTGGCGGACGGCGCTCGATCCCGCCGGGGCCTGGGTGCCGCACGTCATCGCGGCGATGGATGACCGACTCACGCACCTGCGGGCCGCGGGGATGCCGGACGCGGCAGGACTCATCCTCGCCTCCGGCCAGGACGACGCCAGGGCCTACGCCGCGATCGTGCAGCGGGTGACCGGCCGCGCGGCGGCGCTCATCGTGTCCGAGGATCCGCGGGCTTCGGCGAAGCTGGCCCGGTTCGCCACCTCGGACGACCGCATCGCCGTCTGCGTCCGGATGATCTCCGAAGGGGTGGACATCCCGCGGGCCGCCTGCCTCGCCTGGCTCACCTCGTACCGCACGCCGCTGTTCTTCGCCCAGGCCGTCGGCCGGGTCGTCCGGGCCCGCCGGACCGGCGAGTCCGCGACGGTCTTCCTGCCGGCGGTCCGTCCGTTGCTCGCGCTCGCCGCGGAACTCGAGGTCGAGCGCGGTCACGTGGTTCGTGCGCCGGAGCCGGGCGAGGGTCTGGACGCGCTGCCACCTTCCGACGGTCCTGCGAGCGCCGTGTGGGAGGCGATCGGCGCCGAGGCCGCCTTCGCCCACGTTCTGCACGGTGGTCAGGCCGTGCTCGCACCGTTGCCCTCCACCGCGGACGACGAAGAGTTCCTTGGTCTGCCCGGCCTGCTCTCACCCGAGCAGACGGCGGCGCTCCTCGCCCGCCGGGACGCCGACGTCCGGGCACGGGTTGCCGTCTCGTCCGCCCTGCCTCACGCCGACGACGCCGATGTCGACGTCGAGCACACCTGGCAACGGAAGACGGCGCTGCGCCGTGAGGTCAATGCACTTGTCGCGCGCGTCGCCGCACGTACCGGCCGGCCGCACGGGCGGATCCACGCGGAAGTCCGCGACGCCGTTCCGGGACCTCCTTCGGCGTCGGCCGGCGCGGACCTACTCGCGGCGCGTCGTGACCACTTGCTCGGCCTCGTCTGACCGGGTCGCACCGTTGGACAGAGCACTGCGGTCGGACGGCGTCCCGCCGTTCGACAGGGTGGTGAGCACGGCGATGCAGTCCCGGGTGACGTCTGCGACGGGCTGCGCGCCGTCGATGCGATGCAGCAACCCACGGCCGCGGTAATACGCGACGAGCGGTTCGGTTTCCCGGTGGTACACCTCGAGGCGGTGCCCGATCGTCTCCGCCGTATCGTCCGAGCCCCGCCTGCGGGCGAGCAACCGGGTGACCAGGTCCTGGTCCGACACGTCGAGAAAGAGCACGCACTGGAGTGTCGCGCTCGGAACCGGATTGTTCATCACGGTGGCCTGCGCCTGTTCGAGCGTTCGCGGGAACCCGTCGAGTACGTACCCGCCGGTGGCGACCGCCTCCTGGATCGGCTCTCGCAACAGCCCGTTGAGCATGTCGTCGGGGACGAGGTCGCCCCGGCTCAGATACTCCTGGGCGCGCATGCCCAGGTCGGTACCCCGCGCAAGGTTGTCGCGCAGGACGTCACCTGACGAAATGTGGGTGAGGCCGAAATGATCGGCAAGCACCTTGCCCTGGGTGCCCTTACCCGCGCCCGGGGGAGCCAGCAACAGCACACGCATGATCGGGTGAGGTTACCCGGCCTGCCGCAACAACGACGGATCAGGCCGGTGGACTACGTCGGGAAGGCGCTCGGCGGCGGCGCGCCCTCCAAGATCGTCTCCCACGACGGGATGGCGGTACGGCCCCGCGGGCGGTGCGTTCGCACCGGTTCGACCGCTCGTGGCGGTTCGCGCCAGCCCAGCGCTTCGGCGTGCGGGTCGCAGGCCGTCAGGCTGAGACCGTCGAAACTCCACTGCGCCTTCGCGTGTTCGTGCTCCGCGGTGATCACCCATTCGCCGTCGGGCCCACGGTAGGCATCCCACGCAGCGTGCAGTCCGAGTTCGGCCAGCCGCTGGTCGACGAGACGTCCCAGGGGGCCCGAGACGGTCCCATCGGGTGGCCGGGAGAACCGGGTACGGCGGGCCTGCTCGAGCGCGTGCGCGCGTTCCGCCAGTATCGGGCCCTCCCAACGGCGGATCCGCTCGACCGACACGCCGGCGGCGGCCGCCACCTGCTCCACGTCCACCCCGCTGCGCAGCCGGTCCTGGATCTCCCGTGGGGTAAGGCGACTCTGACCCGCCCGGGCGGCCTGGGCCAGGGCGCCGCGGACCGCGTCGATGCGAACTCGATGCCCAGTTCCACCTGCCTCGTCCTTGTCGACCAGGAGCAGGTGCTCGGCGTCGGTGCCCACGATACGAAGATCAGCCATGAGCGGAGTCTCGTACGGGCGGGCCCGACAGTCGAGCACCAGGTGCCTGCCACGTCCCCTCGGCGTCGGTCACGCGAGTGACTCCACCCAGGACTCGACCTCGGCACTGGCGCGCGGCAGCTGGTCGGACAGTACCTCCGCTCCTCCCGGTGTCACCAGGACATCGTCCTCGATCCGGACGCCCAGGCCGCGCAATTCGGGCGGTACCGACAGATCGTCCGGCTGGAAATACAGGCCGGGCTCGACCGTCAACGTCATGCCCGCCTCGAGCCGGCCGTGCAGATAGCGCTCGGAGCGCGCCCGGGCGCAGTCGTGCACGTCGAGGCCGAGCATGTGCGACACGTTGTGCAGCGTGTACCGGCGGTGCAGACCGGCGTGCGGCGCGCCTGCGTCGTCGGTGACCGTGGCATCCCCACCGACCGGCAGGACGCCCCAGGCATGCAGTCCGTCCGCGAGCACGCGCATCGCGACCCGGTTCGGTTCGAGGAAGTCCGCGCCCGGCCGCACGGCGGCGAGGCCGGCGCGCTGTGCCGCAAGAACGAGGTCGTAGACCTGGCGTTGCGCGTCGGTGTAGCGGCCGCTCACCGGGACGGTGCGGGTGACGTCAGCCGTGTAGAGGCTGCGCCGCTCGATGCCCATGTCGAGGAGCAGCAGATCACCCTCGCGGATCGGGCCGTCGTTGCGGGTCCAATGCAGCGTGGTCGCATGCGAGCCACCGGCGACGATCGAGGAGTACCCCACGTCGTTGCCCTCGGCTCGGGCCCGGCGCCAGAACGTGCCTTCCAGCCAGCGCTCGCCGAACTCGAAGGCGCCCGCCCGCTCACGGACGGTGTCGGCGAATCCGCGCGCCGTCGAGTCCGCGGCAGCCCGCAACTCGGCGATCTCGCCGTCGTCCTTGATCAGCCGCAGTTCGGCGAGCACCGTGGCGAGTTCGGCATCCCGGCCCGGGTCAGTGCTGAGCTGGTCCTCGATCGGGTCGCCGGAGTCCGCGCGGATGCGAGCGCCCACGAGATGCCGCAGGTCGAGTTCGTGCCGGGGGCGGCAGTCGATGTCCAGACGTCGCGCCGTTTCCGCCGGGCTGAGACGGCGTCCCACCCACAGCTCTCCGCGGGCACGATCGGCGAAGTACTGCTCGCTGCCCCGGCGCACGCGAGCCGGTACGTACAGCACCGCGCCCACTCCGGAAAGGACCAGTACGCCATCCGGCTCGACGTCAGCTGTCAGCCAGGCATAATCGCTACTCGCCCGGAAGGGATAATCGGTATCGTTGGCGCGAACCGTCGGTACGCCTGCCGGGATGACCAGGGTCTCGCCGGGGAACGCGGACGCGAGCAACGCTCTGCGTCGTGCCGCGTACTTGCTCAGACCGACGGGCTCGACATCGAGATCGACATCGTCCGCCCATCCGGAGAGCACACTCTGCAAGAGAGCCGGTGGCAGCCCGGTGTCGTGGGAAGCCCGCTGACTCACCGCTCCGGTGAGAGCACGTCGATCCGCTCACGCTCGTCATCGATGGCGATCGCCACCCCGCGGAGCTTCTCCTCGTGATCGACGTAGTGATGACGGCAGAAGAGCAACTCGCCGCCGCCGGCCAATACCACCCGGACGTAAGCCTGGGCACCGCAGCGATCGCACCGATCCGCCGCCGTGAGGCGAGGCCGGTCGTCAAGGGGAGTCAGCGTCTCTGTCACGTCACTCACAACGCGAACTATCCCCCCTCCCTTCCCTCCTAGTCGCGCTGAATCCGGCGTGTTCACACAGATTCACGCGATCGAAACGAGACGGTTGCGCCGAGTGGCGGCTTTTGACGCACCAGGCGGGCGTAGGTCGAGCACCGCGGCGCACGGTTACGCGACCTTGACGACGACCTTGCCGACCGTCCTGCGTTCGGCGAGCCGCTGCAAAGCCGCCGGCGCGCCGTCCATCGACACGGTCTCGCCGATGAGCGGATCGATGGCCCCGGCCTCCCACAGGTCGATGAGGGCGGCGTGCGTCCTGGAGGCCCGCGTCGGATCATGTTTGCTGTAGAGGCCGTAGTGCAGCCCGACCACCGAATAGTTCTTGATCAGGATGTGATTCGTCGCCGCCTGCGCCGGCGTTCCACCGGCGAACCCGATGATCACGATCCGGCCCTCGAAGGCGATGCACTTCGTCGACCGGGTGAAAACCTCGCCCCCGACGCTGTCGTAGATGACGTCCGCCCCGCGACCGTTCGTGGCGTCCTTCACGACCGCGACGAAGTCGTC
>CAXTUZ010000023.1:8168-12467 GCA_964247525.1 uncultured bacterium | reverse complement strand
ACGTACCGCATCAGCACCCGGTCCACGATGATGCCGATCACGAAGCCGGACGCGACCGCGGCGACCGCGCCGAGCAGGTACGAGCCGGACGCGTCCGTCACGCTGTACGCGATGTAGGCGGCGGCGACCGCCGCCCGCCGCCACCCCCAGCTGGATCGCAGCGCTGCCGACACCGCCGGCGCCGGCGTGGACGAGCAGCGTGTCGCCCTCCTTGAGCCCTCCGCGATGGTGCAGCCCGACGTAGCTCGTCTGGTACGTGATCGCGAGCCCGGCGGCGGTCGGCGCGCTCATCGCCGGGGGAATCGGGAACAGCGACCTCAGCGGTACGGATACGGACTCCGCCAGGCCGCCCGGACCGCACAGGGCTGCGTACCGGGTGCCGGTCAGTGGATCGCGCCCACAGACCTCGAGCCCCGGTGTGAACGGAAGCTCCGGGTGCATCTGGTAACCGCCCCGGCAGAGCAGGACATCCGGGAAGTTCAGTGCGCAGGCCTCGACGTCGAGCAGGACGCGGCCGGTCGCCGGCGTCGGACGGAGGATACGGCCGCGCCGCAGCACCTTCTCGGGCTCGCCGAGTTCGAAGACCTGCCAGGCGCCCATATCGTCCACGTCGTTGCTCCCGTCGGACTCGGGTCGTCAGTGACCGCGGGCGATCCATTCGTCCAGATGCGGCGCTTCCGCCCCGATGGTGGTGTCGTCCCCGTGGCCGGTGTGGACCACGGTGTCGGGTGGAAGCGGCAGCAGAACGTCACGCACCGACCGCACGATCGTGTCGAAGTCGCTGTAGGAGCGTCCCGTGGCGCCGGGCCCTCCGCGGAACAGCGTGTCGCCGCTGAACAACAGTCGTTGGCCCGGAACGTGCAAGCACATCCCACCTGGGGAGTGACCGGGTGTCGGCAGGATCTGGATGTCCTCCCCGGCGACCCGGAACACGTCGCCGGTCCGCAGCTCGTCGTACGGTTCCCGGCCGGGATGGACCTCGTTCCACAGCATCCGGTCCGCCGCCGCGAGGTAGATCGGCGCCGTCACCAGATCCGAGAGCTCAGGGGCCACGTTGACGTGGTCGTTGTGACCGTGGGTGCAGACGATGGCGTGAACGCGCCGGTGATCGACGACGGCCGCAATCGCTTCGGCGTCGTGGGCGGCGTCGACGACGAGCAGGCCGTCGTCGTCGCCGATGACCCAGACGTTGTTCTCGACGTCGAAATCCTGACCGTCCAGCGAGAACACGCCGGAGGTCACCACGCGGGTTACCGTGAACGCCATCCGAGCTGCCTAGAACACCACGACGCTGCGGAGCACGTCGCCGCGCTGCATCTTGGCGAACGCCGCCTCGACGCCACCGAGCGAGATGCGTTCGCTCACGAAGTCACCGAGCGGGAAACGGCCCTGTTGCCACAGGTCGATCAGCAGCGGGAAGTCCCGGCTCGGCAAGCAGTCTCCGTACCAGGACGACTTCGTCGCGCCACCATGACCGAACACGTCGATCAGCGGGATCTGGAAGGCGGCCTGCGGGCTCGGCACGCCGACGAGGACGGCGGTTCCGGCAAGGTCCCGGGCCTCGAACGCCTGGGTGAAGGTCTCGGGCCGGCCGACGGCGTCGATGACCACGTCAGGACCGAAGCCGCCCGTCAGTGCGCGCAGCGAGGCCACGACATCGGCCGACGACGCGTCCACGACATCGGTCGCACCGAAGCCCGTCGCCCACTCGAGCTTGCGGGAGTCCGTGTCGACGGCGATGACCTGACGTGCACCGGCGTAGCGGGCGCCCGCGATCGCGGCGTCTCCGACCCCGCCGCACCCGATCACCGCGACCGTGTCGCCCTGGCGGACCGGCGCGGTGTTCACCGCCGCACCCCATCCAGCCATGACCCCGCACCCGAGCAAGCCGGCTGCCGCTGGGTCCACCGTCGGATCCACCTTCGTGCACTGCCCGGCGTGAACCAGCGTCTTCTCGGCGAACGCGCCGATGCCGAGTGCGGCCGCCAGGGGCGTCCCGTCGGAGAGCGTCATCGGCTGGGCGGCGTTGTGAGTGTTGAAGCAGTACCAGGGCCGCCCCCGTGCACACGCGCGGCACACTCCGCACACCGCGCGCCAGTTGAGTACCACGAAATCTCCGGGGACGACATCGGTGACGCCCGAACCGACCGCCTCGACGATCCCCGCGGCCTCGTGACCGAGCAGGAACGGGAAGTCGTCGTTGATCCCGCCCTCGCGGTAGTGCAGATCGGTGTGGCAGACGCCGCAGGCGCGGATCGCGACCACTGCCTCACCGGGTCCTGGATCGGGCACGAGGATCTCCGCGAGGGTGACCGATTCGCCCGGCCGGCGAGAGATGACGCCGGACACGGACTGCGTCATCGTTCGCCGTCCACGGTCGCGGGACGTCTAGAGGTCATAGGTGTTGTCTACTCCACGTCGCCTCGGAGGGTGCGAGCCGCCCCTGCCGGGCTTGCGGGCGCACCGGCGTCAGGGAGGATCGGCAGATGGACCCGAACGGCACCGCGGGCTCGAGCCCGTTGGTGAGCCGCGTGTCGGTGCATGGGCACGACGTTGCGTACCGCACCGCCGGCGGCTCCGAACCCGGTCGGCCGACGTTGTTGCTCGTACACGGACTTGCCGCTACGGCGACCACCTGGGACGCCCTCCTTCCGCGGGTCGACAACTGGGCGAACACCATCGCACCCGACCTGCCGGGCCACGGCGCGGCGGTGCGCATTCGGGGGGACTGCTCGATCGGCGGGTACGCGGCGTGGCTGCGCGATCTCATGCGGGTCCTCGATGTCGCCTCGGTCACCGTGGTCGGGCACTCGCTCGGCGGTGGGGTCGCCCTGCAGATGGCATACCTGTTCCCGGATCTCGTCGATCGCCTCGTCCTCGTCGCGGCCGGGGGTTTGGGTCCGGAGGTCAACGGGTGGAGCCGCGCCGCTACGTTGCCCGGGGCCGAACTGGTCCTGCCCGCGCTGACGTGCGCCCCGGTACGCGCGACCGGGCGCTTCCTGCGCGGAACCGCTGCGCGGGCGGGGCTCAGCCCTCGCCCCGGGGTGCTGGAGTTCGCCCGCGGTTTCGCCGGACTGGCCGACCCGTTGGCGAGGCGTGCCTTCCTCCGTACCGCCCGCACGTCGGTGTCGCTGCGCGGCCAGGTGGTCGATGCCCGCGACCGGCTCTACCTGACCGAGTCCGTGCCGACCCAGATCATCTGGGGGTCTCGGGATGCGATCCTTCCGCTCGCCCACGGCGAGGCGGCCCACGCCGCCGCGCCCGGGAGCCGGCTAGCGGTCCTCGCCGGCGTCGGGCACTTCCCCCACGTCGAACAACCCGACACCGTCGCAGACCTGCTGCGTACCTTCGTCGAGCAGACTCCGCTGCCGCGGTAATTGTTCGATTCCAGGAAACGAACGGGTCCGGGGCCACTTTCGCGTTCCTTTCCCGGAAAGGAACGCGTGGGCGGGCGAGCCGAATTGCTCCGGCCGCGTACACGGTCGTACTGTTCGCGCGCGGCAGCAGCGTCGAGGGAAGGACCGCAACGTGGCGAGCGAGCAGTCGGCACGCTCCAACCGGAGCGGGATTCTCGGCCGACTGGGTCGGCGTGCGCGCGGCACGGCCACCGAGGGTGCGTCCGACCGGACCGTACCCGCGGAATCCACGTCCCCGACGCCGACCAGAACGGCGACGGGAAAAAAGGTGGCGGTGACGAAGGCCGAACCGGCGAAGAAGGCCGAACCGGCGAAGAAGACTGCGTCGGCAAAGAGCGCGACGACGCGTGCCCCGACGAAGGTCCCCGCGAGGGCCGCGTCCGCGAAGAAGGCCGCGCCCGCGAAGAAGGCCGCGCCCGCGAAGGAGGCCGCGCCCGCGAAGAAGGCCGAGCCCGCGAAGGAGGCTGCGCCCGCGAAGAAGGCCGCGCCGACCGCACCCCGGGAGGTGACTGTCCCCGCGAAGGCGGCGCCGCGGAAGCAGGCGCCGGCGAAGGCCACGTCGGCGAAGGCGCCCACCGGGAACGAAACGTCCTGGAGCGCCCGCGAGCTTGCGCAGGTTCGGGCAGCGCTCGAGCGCGAGCGGACAGAACTCAACGCCGAGATCAACGAGGCGACGGCGGCGTACGACCGGATCGTGCACGACGGCGACCCGACGACCGGGGACGAGGCGGACGCCGGGACGGCGACCTTCGAACGGGAGCACGATCTGTCCCTCGCGGCGAACAGCAAGGATCTGCTCGCCCAGGTCGAGCGCGCTCTCGAGCGTCTCGACAGCGGGTCGTACGGGCAGTGCGAGATCTGTGGGCAGCCCATCGGCAAGGAC
>CAXTUZ010000023.1:0-8096 GCA_964247525.1 uncultured bacterium | reverse complement strand
GGGGTCGGCTGGGCAGCTCCGCGCCTCGGGCGGCTTGCGATCCCGGCAGGCGACCCTGATAGCAATTGCACTGACGGTCTTCGCCGCGGACCTCGCCACCAAGCTGTGGGTCGTCCGCCATTTCGCCGACGGGCACACCACGGCCCTGATCTCAGGGGTCCTCGAGATCGAGCTGACCCGGAACGCGGGCGCGGCGTTCGGCGTCGCTACCGGTGCGACGATCGTCTTCACCGCGGTCGCCGCCGCGGTCATCGCGGTCATCGCCCGTGCGCTGCCCCGGCTCCGGAGCTTCGGCTGGGCGGTGACCCTCGGCCTTGTTCTCGGCGGCGCGATCGGCAATCTCGGCGACCGCCTCTTCCGCAGCCCGGGAAAATTCCGGGGACGCGTGATCGACTGGATCTACCTGCACCACTGGCCCGTCTTCAACCTCGCCGATTCCGCGATCGTGGTGGGCGGGGTGCTCGCGGTGCTCATCGCGTCCCGGGGCACCCGACCCGACGGCACCCGGGCCGGGCGAACGGACGAGCCGGCCGGGTGACGGAGCTCGCGGGATGACGGAGCTCGGCCGATGACGGAGCCAGCGTTCGACCACCGCGCGCTGCCCGTTCCGGAGGGGCTCGACGGCCTCCGCCTGGACGCGGGGCTGGCGCGGCTGTTCGGCCTGTCGCGGACCCAGGCGGCCGACGTCGCGGAGAGCGGATACGCGCAGCTCGACGGCGTCGGAGCCAGCAAGTCCGAGCGGCTTCGCGCGGGTGCCTGGTTGGAGGTCGCGCTACCGGTGCGCGGCGTGTGGCAGCCACCCACCGAGGTCCGGCTCGCCGACGGTGTCCTGATTCGGCATGACGACGACGATGTGATCGTGATCGACAAGCCGGAAGGGGTCGCGAGCCATCCGAGTCCCGGTTACCAAGGTCCCACGGTCACCGGCGGGCTCCGGGCCGCCGGGTACCGGCTTTCCACCAGTGGCGCGGCCGAGCGCCAAGGCGTGGTGCACCGGCTCGATGTCGGTACCTCCGGCCTGCTCGTCCTCGCCCGCTCGGAGCGCGCCTACACGCACCTCAAGGCACAGTTCCGGGACCGTACGGTGGACAAGCGTTACCGGGCGCTCGTCCAGGGGCGCCCGGACCCGCTCAAGGGCACTGTCGACGCTCCCATCGACCGGCATCCCTCGCATCCCTACCGGTTCGCCGTGGTGGCCGGTGGACGCGACAGCGTCACCCATTACGACACCGTCGAATCGATGCGCGCCGCGAGCCTGCTCGAGATCAAGCTCGAGACCGGCCGCACGCATCAGATCCGGGTACACATGTCGGCGCTGCGGCACCCGTGCGTCGGGGACCTGACGTACGGCGCGGATCCCACACTCGCCCAGCGGCTCGGTCTGACCCGTCAATGGCTGCACGCGACGTCCCTGACCTTCGAGCATCCCGGGACCCGCCGGCCGATGGCCTTTGTGAGCGAACCTCCCGAAGACCTGCGCACCGCGTTGGACGCGCTGCGGACGCAGTCGTGAACCTCTCGCTCCGAGATCTCGATCGACGGGTCGTTCCGGCGCTGGCCGGGGGGCTGCGAGGGCTGCGCCGGCCCGCACGCCCGCGCAGAGCACCGGAAGTGCTCGGCGCCGCCATCGCGCTGCTCCTGCTCGTCGGGGTGCTCACCGCCGTACAGCGTGCCGTGGACGACGGCACCGGCGCAGCGCTCCCGGCCTCCGCACCCGGGCCGACCGCCGCGGCACCTGGCGCGATCCCGACCGCCGACGGCACGGCAGGCCCGGGGTCCGGGCCGGGGAGCCCGTTGCCCACGCCGAGGGCGTCGCCGAATGCGCTTCCCGCCCAGTGCCCGCTCGGCACCGACCTGTCGGGTACGGCGCGGGTTGGACCGCCGAACGGACAGGACTTGACCGGCTATGTCGCGGCCCGCCATGCCGTACTCGAACGATGCGCGAGCGTCGCGCCGGACGTGCCGCTGCTCGCGGTGGTCAGTTTCGCTACCACCGCTGATGCGCCGGTGACGATTGCGAATGTCTCGCCGGCGACTCCCGTCGCGGCGTACGTCGCGGTGCCCGTGGCCGGTGCGGTGCCCTGGACCCTTCCCTTGGTCGGCATCGGAACGCCCGGTGCCGATCCGCTGACCGCGCTCCGCGCGTCGTACAGCAGCACGTCGGTCGCGTTCGCCGTCGACGCCGACGTTCGCGACAAGGCCGCGCTCGTTGCCGGGGACGATGGCCAGCGGGCGGAGCTCGCCGCCACCGCCGTCCGGGACCGGGCAGTGCAGGCAGACCTCGTGAGCGGCTGCGCCTGCGTCTACGCGGCCGCCGTCGTAGCAACGCTGACCGTGCTGCGCGCACTGGCGGCACGGCCGGGCATCCGGCTCGTGGACGCCGCTCCGTACGGGACGCTTCCCACCGGCGTCCAGGCCCGGCCGCTGCTGCCGTCCGAGACAGTCCAGATCAGCGCGGCACCCGCCCCGTACGTGTTCGTCGCCGCCTCACGATGATCACCGAGTGCCCGGCCGGGTGCCGACCGAGGACGCCGCTGTGGGGGGTTCATCCGGGTCGAGCTCGGGTAGTGGGGTCTCCGAGGCCGATAGGCGTCACGAGTCGGGAGGGGTCCATCAGTGAGCGACATCGAATCGGGCGACCGCGTGACCTGGCGGACGCCGCAGGGAGAGACCACCGGCGAGGTGGTTCGCAAGCTCACGTCTCCTACGACGATCAAGGGCCACAAAGTAGCTGCGAGCAAAGAGAATCCCGAGTTCGAGGTAGTCAGCGAACGGTCGGGCAAACACGCCGCCCACAAGCCGGGGAGCCTGAAGAAGGCGTAGAACCGGTCGGCATGCGAGCCGGCTCGACGTGTCAGACCGGCGCTGTCCTCGGCACGTGTTAGACAGGACGCGGCTCCACTAGCTCTCCGAGGATGTCGCTGTTCATGCCAGGTTCTTCCCGCGACTCGTTCGTGCACCTGCACGTCCACACCGAGTATTCGATGCTCGACGGCGCCGCACGCCTCGCCGATCTGTTCCAGGGGTGCGCTCAAGCGGGCATGCCCGCGCTCGCGATGACGGACCACGGGAACCTGTTCGGTGCCTACGACTTCTACTGCCAGGCGAGAGCGGCGGGCATCCGCCCGATCCTCGGAACGGAGGCCTACCTCGCCCCGAACACGCGGTTCGACAAAACGGGTGAGAAGTATTCGCACCTGACCCTCTGGGCGGAGAACGCGCAAGGGTTCAAGAACCTCGTCCAGCTCTCGAGCCTGTCGAGCCTCGAGGGGTACTACTACAAGCCGCGGATGGACCGGGAGTTGCTCGCCCGGCACGGCGCCGGGCTCCTCGCCACCACCGGCTGCCCCGGCGGCGAGGTCAGCCAAGCGCTGGAGCGCGGCGACTACCCCCAGGCGAAGCGCCTCGCAGGCGAACTCGCCGAGATATTCGGTCGCGGCAACTTCTTCGTCGAGCTCATGAGCCACGGCATCGACATCGAGAAGCGCACTTTCCCCGGCCTGGTGAAGCTCGCGAAGGAACTGTCGCTCCCTCTCGTCGCCACGAACGACCTGCACTACACGACCCGGGAGCAGGCGCGGTCACACGAGGTGCTGCTGTGCGTGCAGACCGGCGCGACCCTCGCCGACCCGGCCCGGTTCCGGTTCGAGGCCGACGAGTTCTACCTCAAATCGCCGGCCGAGATGCGGGAGCTGTTCCGGGACCACCCCGAAGCGTGCGACGCCACGCTCGACATCGCCGAGCGCGTGGACTTCGACTGGACGTCACGTGGCTACCTGCTGCCGCAGTTCCCGCTTCCGCCCGAGCACACCGAGGAGTCCTGGTTCCGCGCGGAAGTGCAGCGCGGTTTGCACCGCCGGTACCCCGGCGGGATTCCGGAGAACGTGCATCGGCAGGCCGAGTACGAGGTCGGCGTCATCGTGCAGATGGGGTTCCCGTCGTACTTCCTCATCGTCGCCGACCTCGTGGCGTACGCGAAGTCCCACGGCATCCGGGTCGGTCCCGGCCGCGGGTCCGCCGCCGGCTGCCTCGTCGCCTATGCGCTCGGCGTCACCGAGCTCGACCCGCTGCGGTACGGATTGGTCTTCGAGCGTTTCCTCAACCCCGAGCGCATCTCGATGCCCGACATCGACCTCGACTTCGACGAGCGCCGGCGCGCCGACATGATTCGCTACGCCACTGAGCGCTACGGCGAAGAACGCGTCGCCCAGATCATCACCTTCGGCACGATCAAGGCGAAACAGGCGCTGAAAGACTCCGCCCGGGTGCTCGGATACCCGTATGCGATGGGCGACCGGCTCACGAAGCTGCTCCCGAAAGCGGTGATGGGCAAGGAGGCGAGCCTCACCGATTGTTTCGACCCCGAGTCGGGCCGGTTCGGCGAAGCCAAGGACCTGCGTTCCGCGTACGACACCGAGGCCGACACCAAGAAGGTGCTCGATACGGCCAGAGGTCTGGAGGGTCTCAAGCGGCAGGCCGGGGTGCATGCCGCGGGCGTCGTGATCTGCCGGGACCCGCTGACCGACCACGTGCCGGTGTGGCGTCGTGAAGCCGATGGGGCCGTGATCACCCAGTACGACATGGGCACGGTGGAGAAGCTCGGCCTGCTCAAGATGGACTTCCTCGGTCTGCGCAACCTCACGGTTCTCGACGACTGCCTGAAGGCGATCGAGTTGAACCGCGGTGAGCAGGTCGTCCTCGAGACGCTGCCGCTCGACGATCCCGAGGCGTACGCCCTGCTGTGCCGGGGTGACTCGATGGGCGTCTTCCAGCTCGAAGGCGGCCCGATGCGTTCGCTCATGCGCATGATGGCGCCCTCCACCTTCGAGGACATCTCGGCGCTGATCGCCCTGTACCGCCCCGGCCCGATGGGGGTCGGGGCGCATCTGGACTACGTCGAGCGCAAGCACGGCCGGAAGGCCCGGACCCCGATTCACCCCGAGCTGGCCGAGCCGCTCGCCGAGGTGCTCGACGAGACCTACGGCGTGATCGTGTACCAGGAGCAGGTGATCGCCGCGGCGCAGAAGGTCGCCGGTTACTCCCTCGGCCAGGCCGACCTTCTTCGCCGGGCGATGGGCAAGAAGAAGAAAGAGGTCCTCGAGCAGGAGTACTCGGGCTTCGCCGCCGGGATGCAGGCCAATGGCTTCGGTGAGCAGGCCATCGCGAAGCTGTGGGAGACCCTCGTCCCGTTCGCCGATTACGCGTTCAACAAGGCGCACTCCGCCGGGTATGGACTGGTGAGCTACTGGACGGCGTACCTCAAGGCGCGTTACCCGTCCGAGTACATGGCCGCGCTGCTCACCTCGACGCGGGACGATAAGGCCAAATCGGCGATCTACCTCGCCGAGTGCCGCCGGATGGGCATCAAGGTGCTGCCGCCGGACGTCAACGAGTCCGAGGCGATGTTCACCGCCCGGGGTACCGACATCCGGTTCGGGCTCGCCGCGATCCGCAACGTCGGCGAGGCGGCGGTCCGTAGCCTCGTCTCCAGCCGCGCGTCCGCGGGCCGGTTCGGAGACTTCCTCGATTTCCTGGCCAAGGTTCCGGCACCGGTCTGCAACAAGAAGACCGTCGAGTCGCTGATCAAGGCGGGCGCGTTCGATTCGCTCGGGCACAGCCGCCGCGGCCTGCTGAGCGTCCACGCGGAGGCGATCGACGCGTGCCTGGACACCAAGCGGGCCGAAGCGGTCGGCCAGTTCGATCTGTTCGCCAGTGACCCCGACGCCCCCGAGCGCGACCTGCTCGCCGCGATGCCCTCCCTGCACATCCCGGTCGAGGAGTGGGAGAAGGCGGTGTTGCTCGCCTTCGAGCGCGAGATGCTCGGCCTGTACGTCTCCGATCACCCGCTCTCGGGCATCGAGCACGTCCTTGCCGCCGCTTCGGACCACCCGCTGTCCGCGGTCCACAGCGACGCGATCGCCGACGGGTCGATGCTGACGATCGGGGGGATCCTGACCGCGGTGACACGCAAGATGACCAGGCAGGGTGCGCCCTGGGCGACCGCCACGCTGGAAGATCTCGACGGCGAGATCGAAGTGCTGTTCTTCCCGAACACGTACGCCTCGATCGCTCACCTGATCGCCGACGACGCTGTGGTGCTGGTCCGCGGCCGGGTGGACAAGCGCGAGGACACCGCGCGGATCATCGGCATGGACCTGTCCTCGCCCGACCTGGCGGCGGGCGAGGCGAAGGGACCGGTCGTCGTGACACTCGCGGCCGCCCGGTGCGCATTGCCCCTCGTGGAACGCCTCAAAGAGGTGCTCGCGGCGCATCCCGGGACGACCGAGATTCACCTCGTGCTGCTGAGCGGCGAGCGCCGAACCCGCCTCCGGCTCGACGACGCCGTTCGCATCACCAGGACGCCCGCGTTGATGGCCGATCTCAAAGCGTTGCTCGGATCGGGCTGCGTCGGCACCTGAGGTGGCAGGATCAGGTCCGTGAAGCTTGCCCGCGGCACCCGCGAGATCTTCGACGCCGAAACACTGCTCGAGGAGTACGTGGGACCTCGCCGGCGCGGATTGCGCTACGCGTACCCCCATTACGACGGCCTGGTCACCAACGCAGACGCAAACGTGCTCTGCACGGGTGACCTGCTGGCACCGAGCTTGCTCGGCGCGCCGGTCGACCTGGACCGGATGGCGACGCTGAGCGCATTGATGCCGCTCATGCAACGCGGTCTGGACGCGCTCCCGCCGCATGCCACGATCATGGGGGCCGGCGAGGACGTCCTGCTCCAGGTCGCGGCACTCTACGACCCGCTCGACGATCCGAGCGTCGCCGACCGTGACGTCAAGGGCTCGTTGCTCGCCAAGGTTCTGCACCGCAAGCGTCCGGCGCTCATCCCGCTGTTCGACTCGCGGGTACGCGACTTCTATCGGACCGAGGGCGCCGTTCCGCCGGCACCCCGGGGGGCGCGCACGTTCCGCCAGTACATGGAACTGCTCGTACCGATCATCCGCGACGACCTGCGCGAGAACGCGGAGGAGTTCAACCGGCTCGCTCAGGTCACCCCGCCGGACTCCCCGCCACTTTCGCCGCTGCGGGTGCTCGACATCATCGTCTGGATGAGCTCCGCGGTCTGACGCTGCGTAGCCTCACCGTCGATGGACACGTTCCGCGGGCCGCCACCGGCCTACGTCCTGGCCGGCGTCACCCGCCGTCATGGTCGGGTCCTTGCGAACGACGCGATCGACCTGACGGTCTGCGCCGGAGAGGTCTTCGGCCTGCTCGGACCCAACGGCGCCGGCAAGACGACCCTCGTGCGCCAGCTCGTCGGCCTGCTCGCGCCCGACGCCGGAACGGTCCTGCTGTTCGGCGGAAGGCTCGACGCCCACCGCGCGGGGCGCACCGTCGGCTATCTCCCGCAGCTCGACCTCGCGCTGGAGGACGTTCCGGTCGGCCTCGCACTTTTCACCACCGCCCGCCTGCGCGGTCTCGGCGCGGTATCTGCACGCGCCGAACGCGACGGACTGCTGGCCGAGCTCGGGCTCGCCCCGGTTGCCGACCGCACCCTCGGCGCGCTGTCCGGTGGGCAACGACGACTGGCCGCGTTCTCGACGGTGCTCGCCGGTGCGCGACCGGTTCTCGTGCTCGACGAGCCGACGACCGGTCTCGACCCGGACGCCCGCCGGCGGGTGTGGTCGGCCATCGCCCGGCGGCGGAGGGAGCACGGCATCACCGTCGTGCTCGTGACGCACAACGTGCTCGAGGCCGAGAGCGTGCTCGACCGCGTCGCTGTCCTCGACCGCGGCCGGGTGATCGCCTGCGGCACCCCCGGGGAGCTCAAGGCCCGGGTCAGCGATGACGTACGACTCGACCTCGTGTGGAAGCTGCCACCGCCGTTCGACGAACCGGTCGTCGCCTCCCTCGCCGCGCACGCCGTCGTCGACGGATACAGGTGGTCGGCGCGGCTGCCGGTCACCGAAGCCCGGGACGCGCTCGGTGCGTTGACCCGAGGTCGGGCGTACGACTGCCTCGATGACTTCACCCTGGCGACCCCGACGCTCGAGGACGTGTACCTCGCTCTCGGTGGCGAGTCCCGCGATCTCGAACGAGAGGGCTAGTGGTGACCGAGGCCGCGACGGGCGGCCGCGGTG
>CAXTUZ010000022.1:0-17817 GCA_964247525.1 uncultured bacterium | reverse complement strand
AGTTCTGCTGTCTCGGCGCTATCACCCCTGTGAATCACCGTTCGCGACGACCACCTCCGTGGTGATCCGGGTGGTCGACGAGCCGCTCGACCTGTTTCGCGACGTCGTCTCGCGGATCATCGCGCAGGAACCGACCCAGGTGGTGGTGGTCATCAACGGGCGCCGCAACCAGGCACTCGAGGGCGTGTGCGACGAATTCGGCGACGCCGTGCAATGGCTCTGGACCCCCGTCGCGGGCAAGCGCAACGCAGTACGGGTCGGGGTGGAGCAGGCCCGCGGCGACGTCGTCGTGCTCGTCGACAGCGACACGATCTGGACCGAGAACGTCCTGACCGAGCTCGTCAAGCCGTTCGCCAGCGCGACCGTCGGCGGTGTCACCACTCGGCAGCGGATCCTCGATCCCGAGCGGAACTTCCTCACCCGCTGGGCCGACTGGCTCGAGAACAGCCGTGCGTTGTACGCCATGCCGGCGCAGAGCGTGCTGGGTACCGTGGGTTGCCTTCCCGGCCGGACCATCGCGTTTCGTACGTCGGTGCTCCGCGAGAGCATGACGGCGTTCATGACGGGCCGATTCATGGGCGTGTTCATGGAAGTGTCCGACGATCGGACGCTGACCAATCTGACGCTGAAAGCCGGTTATCGAACCGTCTATCAGGCCACGAGCCTGGTCTATACCGACGCCCCGACCGCGCTGAAGAAGATGGTGAAGCAGCAGTTCCGCTGGGCGCGTGGCAGCCAGTACAACACCCTCCGCATGACGCCGTGGATGCTCGCGCATACCCCGGTGTTGGCGCTGTTCTTTCTCGCCGACATTCTCCTGCCATTTTTGTGGGTCATCACGGCGGTGTCGTGGGTCGTACGTTTTCTCCACCACGACAGCGTGAATCTGTACAAGGGGATGCTGGAGAGCCACCCGGCACTGAGCTCGGTCGGCGTGATCGTCTTCCTGACGGTTGTGTCCTCAACGCTGTCGATGTCGCTTCGTCAGTTGCGTCATATCGCGGAGAACCCGGGCGACTTCGTCCGAATGCCGCTGTTCATCCTGTTCAGCACGACTGTCTTGATGCCCATTCGGATCTACGGGTTCTTCCGGCTCGGCCACGTCGGGGGTTGGGGCACCCGGGCCGGCGCCCATACCGCCCGCGACGCCGAGCACGCAGTTCTGTCCGAACCCGTTCTGGCCTACGCGATGTCGTCGGGCGAGTCCGGGCTCGTCCCCTTGCAAGATCGTCGTCGCGGCTCCGCCGCCGGCCCGCAGGCCCGGGAGAACACGCCGGTCGACGGCGATCCCCGCGCACTGCTTCCCTACCTCATCGCCACCGCGATCCTGACGCTTGGAGTGTTCTACGATGCGTTCTCCTAATCCGCACCTCTGGCGCAAGACATCCACGTCGCCGCGCCTGCTGGCGAGCGTGCTGAGCCTGTCGATCCTGGCGATCGGGTCGGCGATCTACCTCTCCCCCGTCGCCAAGACCGGCTCGTCGACGTCCTCACTGGCGCCCAACAACCAAACGCCTGGCGGGACGACCGCAAAAGCACCGCCGACGAACGTGCCGTCGACCGCGAGCGGAAGCGGATCGGATGGAACCAACAGCCCGAGGAAGGCGACCGTGACCGCGATCAAGCGCCCGACGAGTACGTCGCGATCGGCGACGCGCTGTGCGTCGATCGTGCGCACGAGGACGGTCTACGTGAAAACGGCGGGGAAGACGAGTGTCGTCCACTCGGTGGCAGTGCCGGTTGTGGCACCGGTCAAGAAGTTCTGCTCTCAATTCGTCTGGCAGCAGGACGCGCAGGCCGCATACCTGGCCAACCTGTCGGACCCGTACGGGCTCGACGGCGCTCCCGGGCCCAACAACGGCGAC
Source organism: uncultured bacterium (assembly GCA_964247525.1). Classification (GTDB taxonomy): domain Bacteria; phylum Actinomycetota; class Actinomycetes; order Mycobacteriales; family CAJCIY01; genus DASYGP01. The sequence continues at coordinate 15,952 of CAXTUZ010000022.1, read as the reverse complement.
GGACTTGCGTGTTCGATGCTGCCCGTGGATCCCGTGCGACCCGCGTCGGTACCGGCGAATGCGTACCTGCCACCGGCCGCGACAGCGGTCACCAAAGCGGCGCTTGTGGAACCCCCACTCGACTACTTCGGCGTCTCACAGAACGGACTGCCCGGCGCCACGAACCAGTACAACGCGCTCTCGGCGGAACTCGGAAAGGCTCCCAGCACGCTGGGGTACTTCTCCTACTGGGACAGTGACTTCGACCCGACAAAGGTGCAGGCGGCGTGGTCGCGGGGTGCGTTGCCGGTGATGACCTGGATGTCCAAGAGCAGCGTCAACGACAACGACCCGACGTACAGCCTTTCCCGGATCATCGACGGCAGCCTGGACCCGTACCTCTACAAGTACGCGGGAGACATCGTTCGCTCGAACCTGCCGATCGCGATCCGCTTCGACCATGAGATGAACGGAAACTGGTATCCGTGGTCAGCCGGTATGTACAACAACACGCCTGCCAAGTACGTGGCCGCCTGGCAGCACGTCTGGAACATCTTCAACCAGGTCGGCGCAAACCAGGACGTCATCTGGCTCTGGTCACCCGGGCGTCCGGACAATCTCGGTGGCAGGGGCTTGACGACATTTGCGGCTGACTACCCGGGCGATCAGTACGTCGACTGGGTCGGAGCGACGGTGTACTGGCGGAAGGTCGGTCAGCCCACTGACTTCGCGTCTAACTTCGGTACGTCGATCGCGCAGATCCGGGCCATCACGGACAAGCCGATGTTCTTCGCGGAGATCGGAGCGGTGCAGGCCCTGAACGGGGTCGACTACACCGCCCAGAAGAGCGACTGGATCTCCAACACCCTCAACGGATTCCTGAACGACCCCTCGATCGTGGGCTTCAGCTGGTTCGACAACATCGCGCAGACAGCGGACGACCCGAACAACATCCATGACTGGAGGCTGGACTCGGCACCCGCGGTGCTGACCACCTTCAAGAGCCTTATCGCCGATCGGCGGTTCGACTCCGGAACCCTGCCCGATGCCGCTCGATAGGTCTTGAGGCTGTTTGTAGATAGAGTGCGGGCCCATGGCCGGAATCTGCGAGGGGCGCGTCGTCATCGTCACGGGCGCCGGTAACGGCATCGGACGTGCGCACGCGAAGTTGTTCGCATCCGAGGGCGCGAAGGTCGTGGTCAACGATCTCGGCGGGGCGCGCGACGGCAGTGGCAGCAACATCAGTGCCGCTCAGGCAGTCGTCGACGAGATCGTCGGGTCCGGCGGCGAAGCGGTCGCGAACGGCGACAACATCGCCACCTGGGAGGGTGCAGAGAACGTCGTCCGGCAAGCGATCGACACGTTCGGCGGGCTCGACACGCTCGTCAACAACGCGGGCATCCTGCGCGACAAGATGATGATCAACATGTCCGAGTCGGACTGGGACGCGGTCGTCGCGGTCCATCTCAAAGGCACCTTCGGCACGATGCGGCACGCCGGCGCGTACTGGCGTGACGAGGCCAAGGCAGACCGCAAGCGCGATGCGCGGGTCATCAATACGTCGTCCGGATCGGGGCTGTTCGGCACGATCGGGCAGAGCAACTACGGCGCCGCGAAGGCCGGCATCGCCGCGTTGACGATCATCACGGCGGGCGAACTGTCGAGGTACGGCGTCAACGTCAACGCGATCTCGCCGACGGCGATCACCCGGATGACCGAGGATTTTCCGAACCTCGAGGACCTCAAAGCCCGGCGTGGCGGAGCCGAGGGCCTGGCACCCGAGAACGTGTCCCCGCTCGTCGTGTGGCTTGGCTCTGCGCTCGCGCGCGACGTGTCGGGCAAGGTGTTCAGCGTGGTGGGGGGCGAGATCACGCTGTTGCAGGGGTGGTCGAAAGGCCCGGTCGCGAAGACCGAAGGCCGCTGGCTACCGGGCGACCTCACCGAGGTCGTCCCCGATCTGGTTCGCCAATCCTGACGCACGTCGCGCCGGTTCGGCACTACGTGCGCCAGAGTCGGACATGCTCGGGCGCGTAAAACCGGATCAAGGTGGGAACAAGCCGCACCATGTCTCCCGACCGGAACACCTCCGAGCAGTCCCTTCTTCAGCGGCTTGGTCCGCGCGGTGTGCTGGCGATCGTGCTCGGGATCGTCGTTGTCATCTTCATCTTCGAGAACACCCACAAGACCGACATTCGGTTCATCGGGCCCAAGGTCAGCGCACCGCTGTGGCTCGCGTTGGTCATCACGGCCGTCCTCGGCGGCGCGGCCGGGTATCTGATCGCCCGTCATCGCGCGAACCGGTAACCGCCGGGGCCCGTGATCCGACCGCCGGTTCGGAGCTCTGGTGAGCGTCGGCGGCGTCCTCGTTGAGGTTATGCCCACCGTCCTCGCGGTGCTACTCCTGACGGTCTGCTGGGGCGCGCTCACCGACGTGGTGCGCGGTCCGCTCGGTGCGGCGACGGCCGGACTGCCGACCTTCCAAGCGCTGGTTGCTGCCGCGATGATGGCCTTCGGATTCGTGGTCGGTTTGTGGTGGGTCAGCATTTTGGCGGGCCTGAGTGCCGTAGCGGCGACGGTCGGTGTGGCGAGGACCACGGCACCGGGCGGGTCGGCCGAGTCGGTCGGGTCGGACGAACGGCTGCGTGTGGTCACGGCAAACCTGTTCTACCGCAACGAACGTGCTCACGAATGCTGGGCGGCGATCGAAGCTTTCAACCCGGACGTCGTCCTGCTACAGGAGGTGTCGCCGCTCTCGGGGCGCTGGCTGCCTCCGCCAGGCTGGCACGTGGAGATCGACCCCCGTAACGACGCCTTCGGCACCGCGGCTCTCACCCGTGGGGCGCCGACAGACTGCCGATGGATCGACATCGGAGGCCTTCCGCAATTGCGCCTCACCGTCGAGGTCGCCGGCACCGAGGTGACCGCCTGGTCGCTCCATCCGTGTGCCGGCGTCACCCGGCGCACCGATCGCCTCTGGCGGTGTCAACTCGAGGAACTTGCTCCGTTACTCCGCAGCGAGGACGGCGTTGTCATCGCCGCCGGGGACTTCAATGCGACGGCCGCCCACGGCCCTTTCCGCCGACTTCTGCACCGGGCGGAGCTGAGTGACGCGCGACCATCACGGCGACGGCTGCTGGGCACCTGGCCATCGGGCGGCGCCGGCAGTCCGCGGTTCGTCCCGCATCGGCTGATGACCCTCGACCACGTTCTCGTACGCGGCGCGCGCGTCGTGTCGGTGCAGATTCTGCGATCGACGACCAGCGACCACCATCCCGTTGCCGTCGAACTCGCCATTCCGGTGTCGTCATGATTCCCTCGCCCTAAAGTCAGGTTATGGCCCGCATCACCGTGACCGCCGGCCGGCCCTATCCGCTCGGAGCGTCGCCTGACGAACGCGGGACGAACATCGCGGTTTACGCCCCGGATGCACGCGGCCTCAGTGTGTGCCTCCCCTCCGGCGAGGGGAAAGCCACCGAACACCGGCTCGCCCACTGCACCGACGGCGTCTGGCACGGACACCTCTCTCGCCTTCGGCCTGGCGACCGCTACGGACTCCGTGCTCGCGGCGAGCTTTCCCCCGCACACGTTCTGTTCGTCGATCACGCGAAGGTGCTCCTCGATCCGTACGCCAGAGCGTTCGACGGCGACGTCACATGGAACGAGGATCTCGTCACTCCCCGAGCCGACACCGAAGGTCTCGTTCCCTGGGCGGTGGTCGTGGAGCGGACCCCCATGCCCGAGCATTCCAGGCCGGTGCGCCCCTGGGCGGACTCGGTCCTCTACGAGGTGCACGTCAAAGGATTCAGCATGCTGAATCCCGCTGTGCCACAGGAAGTCCGGGGCACGTACGCGGGGCTCGCCCATCCCGCGTCGATCGCACACCTGCGCGCGCTCGGGGTGAACGCCGTCGAGCTGCTCCCGGTTCAGCAGTTCGCGACCGAGCCGCACCTGGCCCGACGCGGAGTGCACAACTACTGGGGTTACAACACCTATGGATGGAGCGCACCACACGCCGCCTACTCGGCGAGCGGCACGCGGGGGCAGCAGGTCACCGAGTTCAAGGACATGGTCCGCGCCCTGCACGAGGCGGGCATCGCAGTCATCCTCGACGTGGTCTACAACCATTCGGCCGACGGCGATCATCTCGGGCCCACGCTCTCGTTGCGCGGGCTCGGAGACCGGACGTATTACCGCCACCACGACGGCGGCGCGTACGAAAACGTGACCGGGTGCGGGAACACGCTCGATCTGCGCGAGCCACGGGTGCTGCAACTCGTACTCGACAGCCTCCGGTGCTGGGTCGCGGAATTCGGCGTCGATGGATTCCGCTTCGACCTCGCCACGGCGCTCGCACGCGCGGACCACGGCTACGACCGCCGCTCAGCCTTCCTCAGTGCAATCGCCCAAGATCCTGTGCTGCAAGGGGTCGCCCTCATCGCCGAGCCGTGGGACATCGGCCCGGGCGGGTATCAGCTGGGCGCCTTCCCGGCCCCGTGGGCGGAATGGAACGGTCGTTACCGCGACGGGATACGCGAGTCGTGGCGCGGGCTGGGCCACCGATCGGAGCTTGCACTGCGGCTTGCGGGCTCGAGTGACATCTTCGCACCGGGCCGACGTGGTCCGGCTGCCTCGGTCAACTTCGTCACGGCACACGATGGTTTCCCGCTTGCTGACTTGGTGTCGTACAACGAGAAGCACAATGACGGCAACGGTGAAGGGGGCCGCGACGGCGAGGACCACAATCGTTCCTGGAACGGCGGGTCCGAGGGCCCTACCGGAAATCCGGACATTCTGCGGCACAGACGGTCGCGCCGCAGGTCGATCCTCGCGACCCTGCTGCTGTCCGTCGGCGTCCCGATGCTTCGGGGCGGGGACGAACGCGGCGCGACGCAGCGCGGCAACAACAACGCCTACTGCCAGGACAACGCCGTGTCGTGGCTCGACTGGTCTCCCGACACCGCCTCGGATCCGGCCGGCCATGACCCCGTGCTGCCCGCGCTGGTTGCCCGCCTGATCGGGCTACGGGCCGAACATCCCGAGCTCCGCCGAACAGCTTTCTTCACCGGGGACGGTGCGTCGGCGAGTCGCAAGGACGTCACCTGGTACGGGCCGACGGGTGCGGAACTCACCGACGCGGATTGGAATGGGCCCGAGCCCGTGCTCGGAATGCTGCTCGCCGGATCGGCCCCGTTGCTGGCCTGGTTCAATCCCTCCGATACCGTCCGTGACATCGTGCTGCCGGTCGAATGCGACTGGGATCGCTACGAAATCGTCATCGACACGGCCGCGGAGGACCCACTTGCCCAGGGCCGGATTCCCGCCGACGGTGAGCTGACCTGTGCGCCGTGGACGGTGCTCGTCCTTCGAGAACGCGACCGGAAAGGAGACCGGCGATCCGGGGGCGCCGCGCCGGTCGAGACCTGAGGGCGTTCTCCGCCATGCGGCTTCAGCGACCCTCAGCTCGACAGCGATCGCACCTACACGACCCGGGTCGACCTCGCGAACCTCACCCGACGACACGTGCCCTACCCGCCGTCGCGAACCGAGACGCTGTACGTCACCGGTGTGAGTGTGTTGCGGTAGCGCTCGCGCGGAGATCACCCGATCGGGCGAAGAGGCGCTCACGCGTTGACGGCGACAACCCGGCACGGGCTCTGCGATCCTGCAGTGCAACGGCTGTCGAGCCAGCCAGGATCGACGAACGTGCGGTCTGCGGGAAGTCTGCGGTCGTACGCCGCGTCGAGCCTGATCCGCTCCCGCACGCTCGCGTGCAGGAGGGCGCCGGCCGGGATCTTCCGCCGCTTCACCCCCGCCAGCGCCCACACTCGACCCATCGTGTGCACCGGCGCGGTGGCGTCCTCCCTGGTGACCTGCGCCTGATACGTCTCGTACGTCCCGGGATCGACACGAAGTCCGGCGACGACGGCCTCCTGCGCCATCCACTTCAGCGGGATGTCGGAGAGCCGTCCACCAGTCGGAAACATGCCACCGACGTCGGAATGCACACCGGCGAACCACACCTCGGCAAGGTCCTGATCGGTGACGCCGGGGCCAGGATCAAGCGGATACACGGCGTACGAGGCATACGGACGGCGCTTCTCGTCGATCGACATTGCGTGGCGGACCACCTTGACATGCGGCAGGTGCCGCGTGAAGGGCCAGGTGAGCGGCCTTCGTAACGTTCCCGCAGCCTCAACCGTGTCCCAGATCCCCAGAAAGCTCACCGTGACGGGGATTGCGTCGTTCGCCCCGCGGCGGGCGAACGTGTCCGCGAACTCGTACACCAGCGACCAGTACTTGTCGTCCGTTGCCCGCGGCGCGACCTGCGGAGCTTCGGCGTCGGCGCTCGCCGCACGCCCGGTCCGCGGCGCGGTCTCGGGATTGCCGCCCGTCATCGCCGCCAGTGCGTACGGGACGAGGTCTTCGGCGCCCCGACGGAACAGGCCGAAGGCCGCCAGCATGCCGGTGACCGCCCGAGCGGTATAAGCCCCTCGACTGAAGCCGAACACGAAGATCTCGTCACCTGGCTCGTACACCTCCATCAGGTACGCATAGGCGTTACCGGCGTTCTGGCGGAGTCCGACGCCGAACGCGAGTCCCATCGTCTTGGTGAACCACCGCGACACGGGTGTCCAGGCTCCCGACGCGCTGAAGGTGCCGACACCCGGCTGGTAGAACGCCACCTGCCTGGTGACGTCGGAATGATCGAGAAGCTGGTACGTCCGAAGCACGTTGGTGTTGTCCTTCGACCGCACCCGGTTATTCGTGCCGTCGAGGCAGAGCACGATTTGCTTCGGCATCTCAGGCGCTGGCCAGCAGTCCCAATTCGCTGAGGCCCGCGAGCAGGCGATGTTTGGGCAGCACCTGCACGGTGTATCCGAATGGCCCCGCGTACGTCAGCCGCAACGTGGTCTCGTAACGATGCGCCCCCTCGACCTCGCCGGCGTACTCGAGCGGCGCAGTGGCCACCTCGGCGACCTCGTCGTCGTCGTCGACCGACCCGTACGCCACCTGCACCTCGATGTCGTCCGGGGACAGCGGGCCGAGGTCGACGACCGCACGCACCGGCAGGTCCTGTCCGAGCGCGGGCGCGCTCCCCTCGCCTCCGGACTCCACGTGCAGCACCCGGATGCGATGCCACGCGGCGCGCACCTTCGCCGTCCAGGCAGCGAGGTCCCTGGCACCGGCGAAGTCCTCGGCCGCGGCTTCCCGACCGGCGAGCGCGGCCGGCGTGTAGAGCTGTTCGACGTACTCGGTGAGCATCCGGGTCGACAACACCTTCGGACCGGTGTCGCTCAGTGTGTGGCGCACCATCGCCACCCAGCGGCTCGGGGGCGATCCGCCGTAGAACCTCGGCGCAACAGACTTTTCCAGCAGGTCGTACAACGCCGCCGCCTCGAACTCGTCGCGGCGATACGGGTCTTCGACACCGTCGGCGGTCGGGATCGCCCAGCCGTTCTCGCCGTCGAACATCTCGTCCCACCAGCCGTCGAGGATCGACAGGTTGAGTGCTCCGTTCAGCGCGGCCTTCATCCCGGACGTTCCGCACGCCTCGAGCGGACGCAACGGGTTGTTGAGCCAGACGTCGCAGCCGGGATACAGCACTCTCGCCATCCGCATGTCGTAACCGGGCAGGAAAGCGATCCGGTGCCGGACGTCCGCGCCGTCCGCGAACGCGACGATGCGTTGCACCAGCTCCTTGCCGCCGTCGTCGGCTGGGTGTGCCTTTCCGGCGATGACCAGCTGTATGGGGCGTTCCGGGTGGAGCAACAGGGCACGCAGACGAGCCGGATCCGACAACATCAAGGTGAGACGCTTGTACGAGGGCACCCGCCGCGCGAATCCGATGGTCAGGATGTCGGGGTCGAACGCCGTCTCGGTCCAGCCGAGATCTGCGAGCGCAGTCCCCCGCACCAACCCCGCGGCGCGCAGTCGAACCCGAACGTCGGCGACCAGTTTTGCGCGCAACGAACGGCGCGCCGCCCAAATGGTCGTATCCGAACCGGTTTCGAGGGGATGCGCCATGGCCTGCAGTTCCTGGGCGACCCACGTCGGTGCGTGCACGCCGTTGGTCACCGAGGAAATCGGCACGGCATCTTGGTCGAAGCCGGGCCACAGGTGCCCGAACATCCCTCGGCTCACGTCGCCGTGCAGCCGGGCGACTCCGTTCGCGCGCTGCGCGAGCCGCAGGCCGAGGTGCGCCATGTTGTAGACACCCGGGTCGTCCTCGGCGCCGAGGGCCAGGATCCGGTCGACCGGAACGGAGCCGACGGCGCGACCCGGGCCGAAGTGCCGCTCGACCAGGTCCCGAGGAAACCGGTCGATGCCGGCAGGGACCGGCGTGTGGGTGGTGAACACGGTCGCGGAGCGGACCGCAGCGAGAGCTTCGTCGTACGAAAGCCCGCCGTTCTCCATCAACTCGCGGATACGTTCGATGCCGCCGAATCCCGCGTGTCCCTCGTTCGCGTGGAAGACCTCCGGTGGAGCAATCCCCTCGGCGGCGACGTAACCGCGCAGAGCGCGCACTCCGCCGATGCCGAGCAACATCTCCTGAAGCAGCCGGTGCCCTGTTCCACCGCCGTACAGCCTGTCGGTGACCGACCGCTCATACGGTCCGTTCTCCTCGACATCACTATCCAGCAGCAGCAGCGGGACCCGGCCGACCTGCGCTTTCCAGACCTGGGCGTGCAGCTCGCGGCCATCCGGGAGGGCGACCGACACCCGTACGTCGGTGGCGGAGATCGGCAGGCCATGCGGATCGAGCCCCGGATAGCGTTCGGTCTGCCAACCCTCCCGCGACAGACCTTGGACGAAGTAGCCCGCGCGGTAGAGCAGGCCGAGGCCGATGATCGGAATTCCGAGGTCGGACGCGGTCTTGAGGTGGTCGCCCGCGAGGATCCCGAGACCACCCGAGTACTGCGGCAGCACCTCGGTGATGCCGTACTCCATCGAGAAGTACGCGATGCCCTTCGGCGCCTGCTCGTCGAGTGATTGGTACCACCGGTCCGCCGTGAGGTAGTCCTGCAGGTCCTCGCGCGCGTCCGACACGCGGCGCAGGAACTTCCGGTCGGAGGCGAGCTTGGCAAGCCGGGCGGTGTCGACCGATCCGAGCAGCCGGACCGGGTCGGCGTTGCACGCGACCCACAGGTCCGGATCGATGGACGCGAACAGGTCGAGCGTGTCGGAGTGCCACGACCATCGCAGGTTCGAGACGAGCTCGTCGAGCGCGCTCAGGGAGGGTGGCAAGGCGGCACGAACGGTGAACCGGCGGAGTGCTCTCACCCCGACGAACCTAGCGGGGACAAGAGCCCGCACCCAGCCGCCAGGCGGGTGTCATGGGTGTGATGTTGCGTTCCGTCGCGGCGAACGATGGGTAGGGTCGCATGCAATGAACGTTCGCCAAGGACGCATCGCGATTTCCGACGTCCATCCCGTGGTCGACGACGGCGCTTATCCCGCCCGGGCGGCCGCGGGCGAATCGATCGAGGTCAGTGCGATCGTCTTTCGCGAGGGCCACGACTTGGTGGGCGCGACCGCCGTCCTGCGCGGTCCCGGCCGGGACGTCCGCCGTACCCGACTCGAGCTGCTCGAGCCGGGAATCGACCGGTTCGGCGCGGAGATACGCATCGGCGAACCCGGGGCCTGGACGCTCCAGATCGAAGGCTGGGCCGATCCGCTCGCGACCTGGCGACACGGGATCGAGGCGAAGGTGGCCGCCGGCGTCGACGTCTCCCTCGAACTCGAGGAGGGCGCGGTCCTGCTCGAGCGCGCCGCGGACGGGGTGCCCAGGGCTAGGCGTTCGGCCGTTCTCGACGCCGTGACGCGCTTGCGAGACGACACGCACGACGTGGGGAGCCGCCTCGCACTCGCCGAGCACCCCGCGATGGCCGAGCTTCTGTGGGCCCATCCACTCCGTGACTGGGTGACGACGGGACCCCGCACGCCGGTCTGGGTGGACCGGCCACTCGCGACGTTCTGCGCCTGGTACGAGCTGTTCCCCCGTTCGTACGGCGGCTTTCGCGGAGTGATCGACGAGCTGGAGCGCGTGGCGGGGATGGGTTTCGACGTGCTGTACCTGCCACCGATCCACCCGATCGGACAGTCGTTTCGCAAGGGCCCGAACAACACCCTCGATCCGGGTCCGGACGACCCGGGCAGCCCCTGGGCGATCGGCAGTGCCCAAGGCGGGCACGACGCGATTCACCCCGACTTGGGCGACGAAGCAGACTTCGCCGCCCTGGTGGATGCTGCCGCCGGGCACGGACTGGAGATCGCCCTTGACCTCGCGCTGCAGTGCGCTCCCGATCATCCGTGGGTGCGGGAACACCCCGACTGGTTCAGCCATCGGGCCGACGGAACGATCGCGTACGCGGAAAACCCACCCAAGAAGTACCAGGACATCTATCCGATCAACTTCGACAATGACCCCGAGGGAATCCGTGCGGAGGTCCTCCGGATCGTCCGCCTCTGGATCTCCCGCGGGGTCCGTATCTTCCGCGTCGACAACCCGCACACCAAGCCGCTGCAGTTCTGGGAATGGCTGATCGCGCAGGTCAAAGCAAGCGATCCTGACGTCTTGTTCCTCGCCGAAGCGTTCACCCGGCCGCCGATGATGCACACCCTGGCGAAGATCGGCTTCACGCAGTCGTACACGTATTTCACCTGGCGTAACGAAAGTCGCGAGATCGCGGAATACCTGAGTGACCTGACCACGAGCCCTACCGCCGACTACATGCGGCCCAATTTCTGGCCGAATACGCCGGACATCCTGCATGCGTACCTGCAGAACGGCGGGCCGCCCGCGTTCAAGATCCGGGCAGCGCTCGCCGCGACCCTCTCCCCCGCCTGGGGGGTGTATTCGGGCTTCGAGCTGTACGAGGGCGCCGCGGTGCGTCCGGGCAGCGAGGAATACCTCGACAGCGAGAAATATCAACTCCGGCACCGAGACTTCGCCGCGGCCGAGAAACAGGGACGGAGCCTCGCGCCCTACCTTGCGCGGCTGAACCAGGTGCGGCGCGAGCATCCCGCCCTGCAACGGCTGCGGGGCTTGACCTTTCATACCAGCGACGACCCGGCCCTGTTGGTCTACTCGCGTCGAGCCGGTGACGACGTCATCCTCCTCGTCGTCAACACCGACCCCTATTCGGTGCACGAGGGCTTCGTGCACCTCGACGTGGAAGCGCTCGGCATCGAGGTCGGGGCACGCCTCGCGGTTCACGACCACCTCGGTCCCGGGCATTCCTACGCCTGGGGATCAACGAACTTCGTCCGGCTGGACCCCCAATGGGAGCCGGTTCATCTTTTCGTCGTGAAGCCGGTATGACGCCCGGCACACCGGCCGATCAATTCGAGTCGGTCGATCCACAGTGGTACAAGCGCGCGGTCTTCTACGAAGTCCTGATCCGGGGATTCCATGACTCGAACGGCGACGGCACGGGCGACATCCGTGGGCTGACCGCGAAGCTGGATTACATCCAATGGCTCGGGGTCGATTGCCTCTGGTTGCTCCCGATCTACGAAAGCCCGCTGCGCGACGGCGGATACGACATCGCGGACTTCACGGCGATCCTGCCGGATTTCGGTGACCTCTCGGACTTCATCGAACTCGTCGAAGCCGCGCACGCCCGCGGCCTTCGTATCGTCGCGGACCTCGTCATGAACCACACCTCCGACCAGCACCCCTGGTTCCAGGCCTCACGCGCGGACCCCGAAGGGCCGTACGGCGACTTCTACGTCTGGGCCGACACCGACGACGGATATCCGGACGCGCGAATCATTTTCATCGACACAGAAAAATCGAACTGGACCTACGACCCGGTCCGCGGCCAGTACTTCTGGCATCGGTTCTTCTCACATCAGCCGGACCTCAACTACGAGAACCCTGCTGTTCGGAACGCAATGCTCGAGGTGCTCCGCTTCTGGCTCGACCTCGGCATCGACGGGTTCCGGCTCGACGCCGTGCCGTACCTGTTCGAGGAAGAAGGCACGAACGGGGAGAATCTGCCTGCCACGCATGCCTATCTCAAGCAGATCCGCGCGGAGGTGGACCGGCTCTACCCCGACCGGGTCCTGCTCGCGGAGGCGAATCAGTGGCCGAGCGACGTCGTCGAGTACTTCGGCGACCCCGCGGTCGGTGGCGACGAGTGCCACATGGCGTTTCACTTCCCCTTGATGCCCAGGATCTTCATGGCGGTACGGCGGGAGAACCGTTATCCGATCACCGAGATTCTCGCGCAGACGCCGGCCATCCCGCAGGGATGCCAGTGGGGCATCTTCCTGCGTAACCATGACGAGCTGACGCTCGAGATGGTGACCGACGAGGAACGCGACTACATGTACGCCGAGTACGCCGCCGATCCGCGCATGAAGGCGAATGTCGGGATCCGGCGCCGGCTGGCGCCGCTGCTCGAGAATTCCCGTGACCAGATCGAGCTGTTCACCGGGCTGTTGATCTCCTTGCCGGGATCACCGGTGCTGTATTACGGCGACGAGATCGGAATGGGCGACAACATCTATCTCGGTGACCGCGACGGGGTGCGTACCCCGATGCAGTGGAACCCGGACCGGAATGCCGGATTCTCCGCCGCGGACCCCCAGCGGCTGTACCTTCCGCTGATCCTCGACCCGGTGTACGGCTACTCGGCGCTCAACGTCGAAGCGCAGATGCGGAACTCCTCGTCCCTACTGAACTGGACCAGGCGCATGATCGGGGTCCGCAAACAACACCCGGTATTCGGCCTCGGCGACTTCTCCGAGCTGCCCGCCTCGAACCCCAGTGTGCTTGCGTTCGTCCGGACGTTCGGCGATGACAAGGTCCTCTGCGTCGCGAATCTCTCCCGTTTCGCCCAGCCCGTCGAACTCGACCTTGCGCGATACGAGGGGGTTACTCCCGTCGAGCTGGTCGGACACGTCCCCTTCCCGCGAATCGGCACACTTCCCTACCTCCTCACCCTGGGTGGGCACGCCTTTTTGTGGTTCGCGCTTCAAGACCCACAGGAGGGTGCGTGATGACCTCACTTCAGGACCTGGCCGGAGTGCTCACACCCTGGATGACCCAGCAGCGCTGGTTCGGGGGCAAGGGACGGACCTTCGACGGCATCACGGTGCGCCACCTCGACCGGCTCGAGGCCACCTCCGGCGACGGCCTGCTCGCGGTGTACCTCGTCTTCGTCGACGTCTCCTACGCCGGCGACGAGACCGAGCGCTATCAGGTGCCGCTGTCGGCGCGTACGGCGCCCTGGGACGACCTCACGCATGCGCACGTCGGCGAACTCGGCGGCGCGTTGCTCTACGCCGCGCCGCGCGATACCGATGCCGCGTCCTTGTTGCTCTCCGCGATCCGCGAGGAGCGAGCCGCGGGCGAGGTCAGTGCCCACCACCTGGCCGCGGTGGCCGACCAGCTCCGCCCCCGGCTCGTCGGCACCGAGCAGTCGAACACCTCGATCGTGTACGGCGAGGAGCTGATTCTGAAGCTGTTCCGGCGGGTCGCGCCGGGTCTCAACCCCGACCTCGAGCTCACCCGGGCCCTTCAGGAAGCCGGGAGCACCCATGTTGCGGAGGTTGTCGGCTGGATCGAGCGGGCGGGCGAGCCGGACACGGCCACCCCGGACGCGACCACCCTCGGCCTGCTCCAGCGGTTCGCGCTCTCCGCGAGCGAGGGCTGGGCGCTCGCCCAGGCCTCGGTCCGCGACCTCTACGCCGAAGCCGACCTGCATGCGGACGAGGTCGGTGGCGATTTCGCCGCGGAGTCCCACCGGCTCGGAGTTGCGACGGGCGAGGTGCACCTGTTGCTCGCGCAGGCTCTGCCGGTGGCAGAGATGTCGCGGGGCGACCTGAGCCACACGAGGGAACTCATGGTGAGCCGCCTCGACCGGGCGCTCGCTGAAGTACCCGAACTCGTGCCGTACGGCACGGCGTTACGTGAGGCCTTCGACGCGCTGTCCGAGGTCACCCCGGGTGCCGGCATCCCCGCGTTGCAGCGCACCCACGGCGATTTCCACCTCGGTCAGGTGCTGCGGACGGACCACGGCTGGATCATCCTCGACTTCGAGGGGGAACCCGCGCGGCCACTGCCCGAGCGCCGCGCCCTGGCCAGCCCGCTCCGCGACATCGCGGGGATGCTCCGTTCGTACGAATATGCGGCGCGCTCGCAGCTGATGGATTTCGCCGCCTCGGGCTCGAGCCTGGAGTACCGCGCGGGGGAATGGGCACAGCGCAACCGCGAGGCGTTCTGCGATGGCTACGCCGAGGTGGTCGGTCGTGATCCCCGTGAGCACGGTGAGTTGCTGCGGGCGTTCGAACTCGACAAGGCGGTGTACGAGGTCATGTATGAAGCGCACCACCGGCCGACATGGCTGAAGATTCCGCTCGGGTCCATCGCCCGCCTGGGGGCCTGATGCCACCGAAGCGCACGAGGGCCGCCGGGCCGGAGTCGTACGCGTTGCCACGCGAGGAGGCGGATCGGCTGGTCGGCGGAGCCCACCACGACCCGCACGGCCCGCTCGGCGCGAGCGTCCTCGAGGACGGCGTCCTGATCCGGACCTTGCGCCCGGATGCCACGGGCGCGGTGGCGATGGTGGACGGCACCGACATCGACCTCATCGAGGAACACGACGCTGGCCTGTTCAGCGCGTTGCTGGCCGGGCGCACCGAGGTGCCCGACTACCGGCTGCGAGTCTCGTACGGCGAGCACGTCGTCGAGGCCGACGATCCGTATCGCTATCTGCCGACGCTCGGCGAGGTGGACCTCCACCTCATCGGCGAGGGCCGGCACGAACGTTTGTGGGACGTGCTCGGCGCCCACGTGCGCCGGTATGCGGTTCCGGCCGGCGACGAGGTCGTCGGTACGTCGTTCGCCGTCTGGGCGCCCAACGCGCGCGGTGTCCGGGTCCGCGGCAGCTTCAACTTCTGGGACAGCCGTGCGCATCCGATGCGTTCACTCGGTGCATCAGGGGTGTGGGAGCTGTTCATTCCGGGTGTCGAGGCGGGGGCCGCGTACAAGTTCGACGTCTTGGGTGCCGACGGACAGTGGCGGGAGAAGGCCGACCCGATGGCGTATTCGGCAGAGGTCCCGCCCGCCACCGCCAGCGTGGTCGTGGACAGCGCGTACGAGTGGCACGACGCGGCATGGCTCTCCGAGCGGGCGAGCACGTCCTGGCACGCGGCGCCGATGAGCATCTACGAGGTGCACCTCGGGTCATGGCGCCAGGGCCTGTCCTACCGCCAGCTCGCCGAGGAACTCGTCGGCTACCTCCGGGAGACCGGGTTCACACATGTCGAGATGCTGCCCGTCGCGGAACATCCCTTCGGCGGGAGCTGGGGATATCAGGTCTCCAGTTACTACGCGCCGACCTCGCGGTACGGCTCGCCCGACGACTTCCGTTTTCTGGTGGACGCACTCCACCAGGCCGGAATCGGAGTCATTCTCGACTGGGTGCCGGCCCATTTCCCGAAGGACGCCTGGGCGCTGGCCCACTTCGACGGGACCGCTCTCTACGAGCATGCCGACCCGCGGCGCGGCGAGCAGAAGGAGTGGGGAACGCTCGTCTTCGACTTCGGTCGCAGCGAGGTGCGCAACTTCCTGGTCGCCAACGCGCTTTACTGGGTCGAGGAATTCCACATCGACGCGTTACGGGTCGACGCTGTGGCCTCGATGCTGTACCTGGACTACTCGCGCGACGACGGGCAGTGGCTTCCGAACATCTACGGTGGCCGCGAGAACCTCGAGGCGCAGGCCTTTCTCCAGGAAGTGAACGCCACGGTCTACAAGACGCATCCGGGCGCCGTCACCATTGCCGAAGAGTCGACGTCGTGGCCGGGCGTCACCCGGCCCACGCATCTCGGAGGCCTCGGCTTCGGCTTCAAGTGGAACATGGGCTGGATGCACGACTCGCTCGATTACGTCGAGCGCGAGCCGGTGTACCGCGGCTATCACCACCACCAGATGACGTTCTCGATGATGTACGCGTTCACC
>CAXTUZ010000021.1:11529-18300 GCA_964247525.1 uncultured bacterium | reverse complement strand
CAACGTCATCTCGATCACCGACGGGCAGATCTTCCTGGAGACCGACCTGTTCAACCAGGGCGTCCGTCCCGCGATCAACGTCGGGATCTCGGTGTCGCGGGTCGGGAACTCCGCGAAGATCAAGGCGATGCGTTCGGTGTCCGGTTCGCTGCGGCTCGACCTCGCCCAGTACCGCGAGCTCGAGGCGTTCTCGGCCTTCGGTTCGGACCTGGACAAGGCGTCGAAGGCCGCCCTGGAACGTGGCGCGCGGCTCGTCGAGCTGCTCAAGCAGACGCAGTACACGCCCTTCCCGGTCGAACGCCAGGTCGTCTCACTCTGGGCCGGCACCGAAGGCCATCTCGACATCGTGCCGGTAGCGGACATCAGCCGCTTCGAGTCGGAGTTCCTCGAATTCCTCGGCGGCCACCACGAGGGAATCTTCGAGGCGATCCGGACGACCGGCGAGCTCTCCGACGACACCAGGACTTCGCTGCAGAGCGCGATCGACGAATTCTCCCGGCAGTTCCAGACGTCGGAAGGCGAGCGCATCGTCGACATCGCCGCGGAGCCGCTGGCGAACGAGGACCAGGAGAACGTCACGCGGTACGCCGGCGCGCCCAAGTCCGACGACACCGGCAGCGCGGATACCTAGCCCGTGGCCGCACAGATCCGCGTCCTGCGCCGCCGTATCCGATCGGTGTCCTCGACGAAGAAAATCACCCGCGCGATGGAGCTCATCGCGGCCTCGCGCATCGTGAAGGCGCAGCAGCGCGTCGCGGAGTCCAAGCCGTACGCGGACGAGATCACCCGGGTCGTGTCCGCGATGGCGTCCACGGCGGGCATCGCCTCGCCGCTGACCACCGAGCGCGAGCACCCGACCCGGGCCGCCGTGCTCGTCGTGACCTCGGATCGCGGCCTCGCCGGCGCCTACAACTCGAGTGCCCTCAAGCTCACCGAGGAACTCATCGCCAAGCTCAGGCAGGAGGGCAAGAGCACCGACCTGTACGCGATCGGGCGGAAGGCCGTCGGGTACTTCACGTTCCGGGGCCGGCCGCCGGTGGCGTCGTTCACCGGATTCTCCGAGCAGCCGACGTATGCCGACGCGAAGGCCGCCGCCGACGTCGTGCTGGAGGCATTCCTCGCCGACCCGGAGGGCGAGCACGCCGATCGGGCCGTCGACGAGATCCACCTCGTGTACACGGAATTCCTCTCGGCGCTGACCCAGCGACCGAAGGCCGTGCGGGTGGTTCCCCTCGTCGTCACCGACATCGCCGAGAACCGCCCGGAGCACCTGCCCAGCTTCGAGTTCGAGCCCGGCCAGGACGAGGTGCTCGAACCGCTGTTGCCGCGGTACGTCGAGAGCCGGGTGTACGCCGCGCTGCTCCAGTCCGCGGCCAGCGAGTCAGCGAACCGCCGTCGGGCGATGAAGGCGGCGACCGACAACGCCGAGGACCTGATCAAGAGCCTCACCCGGTCGATGAACTCCGCCCGGCAGGCCGAGATCACCCAGGAGATCAGCGAGATCGTCGGCGGCGCGGACGCGCTCGCGGGCGCCGGCGACATCTGATCCCTGACCACGAGCGCGCTACCAAGCACCTACAACACGCCGAACCGATGCACTACCAGGGAGAATCGACATCATGACCGCCACCTTGGAAGCCCCCACCGAGCAGCACGCGGGCGGCGTCGGCCGTGTCGTGCGAGTCATCGGCCCGGTCGTCGACGTCGAGTTCGCGCCGGAGCAGATGCCCACCATCTTCAACGCGCTGACCGTTGAGCGCACGTTGGGGGACGAGACGGCGACGCTCACCCTCGAGGTCTCCGGTCACATCGGCGAGAACAAGATCCGGGCGATCTCGATGCAGCCCACCGACGGTCTGGTCCGCGGAAGCGAGGTCACGGACACCGGTTCCCCCATCATGGTTCCGGTCGGTGATGCCACCAAGGGGCACGTCTTCAACGTTCTGGGCAAGCCACTGGACGTCGAGTCGGTCGAAGCGGACGCGTACTGGCCGATTCATCGCCAGGCGCCGGACTTCGATCAGCTCGAACCGAAGACCGAGATCTTCGAGACCGGGATCAAGGTCATCGACCTGCTCGCCCCGTACGTGGTGGGCGGCAAGATCGGCCTGTTCGGGGGCGCCGGCGTCGGCAAGACCGTGCTGATCCAGGAGATGATCAACCGCGTCGCCAAGCAGTTCTCCGGGGTATCCGTCTTCGCGGGGGTCGGGGAACGGACCCGTGAGGGCAACGACCTGTTTCTGGAGATGCAGGAGGCGGGTGTGCTCGAGGACACCGCCCTGGTCTTCGGGCAGATGGACGAGCCGCCGGGAACCCGGCTTCGCGTGGCACTGTCCGCGCTGACGATGGCGGAGTACTTCCGCGACGTGCAGAAGCAGGACGTGCTGCTGTTCATCGACAACATCTTCCGGTTCACGCAGGCGGGCTCGGAGGTGTCGACCCTGCTGGGCCGGATGCCCTCCGCGGTGGGATACCAGCCGACCCTGGCGGACGAGATGGGTGTGCTTCAGGAGCGGATCACCTCGACCCGCGGCCACTCGATCACCTCGCTGCAGGCGATCTACGTGCCCGCCGACGACATCACCGACCCGGCGCCGCACACCACGTTCACCCACCTGGACGCGACCACGGTGCTCTCCCGGCCGATCTCCGAGCTCGGGATCTACCCGGCGGTCGACCCGCTCGACTCGACCTCGCGCATCCTCGACCCGCAGATCGTCGGCCAGGAGCACTACGACGTCGCGCGGCGGGTTCAGCAGATCCTGCAGCGCTACAAGGACCTGCAGGACATCATCGCCATCCTCGGCATCGACGAGCTGTCCGAGGAGGACAAGATCACGGTGCAGCGGGCCAGGCGTATCCAGCGCTTCCTCGGCCAGAACTTCTTCGTGGCCAAGCAGTTCACCGGGCAGGAGGGGTCCTTCGTCAAGCGGGAGGACACGATCGACGCGTTCCGCCGGCTGTGCGACGGCGAGTTCGACTCGTATCCCGAGCAGGCGTTCTTCTCCTGCGGCGGGTTGGACGACGTCGAGGCGAAGGCGAAGGAACTCGGCCGGTAACTGCGAGACTGCTCACATCGAGGAGCGGTGAGCGCCGTACTGTCGGTACGCTCCGGCCAAGCGCGTGGTAGCCGGCCGAGTCGCTCCCTGCGAATCAGAAGGGAACTGTTGTGGCCTCTGACTCCTCGATGCGGGTCGCGCTGGTTTCGCCGGAGCGCGCGTTGTGGTCCGGGGACGCGACCGAGGTGTATGCCCGCACCCTCGACGGAGAACTCGGCGTCCTGCCCGGTCACATCCCGCTGCTCGGCGTGCTGACCGAAGGCGGTGTCGTACGGATCAAGCCGGTCGGTGGGGGACAGGTCGTCACGGCGGCCGTACACGGCGGCTTCCTGTCCGTCACCAACGACGGGGTGAGCATCCTCGCCGAGACCGCGGAACTGGCGGAGGACATCGACACGGAGCGCGCCCGCAGTGCGCTGTCCCGGGCCGACGAGGGGTCGGTCGAAGCACGACGCGCTCAGGGCCGGCTCGCCGCCGTCGGCGCCGCGAACCCGGTCTGAGCAGCCGGGAAGCCTGGTGATCGCGCGCGATCTCGGGCTCTCCCTGCTGATCGTCGTCGCAGGTCTCATGTTGGCGTTCATGGCGTTGCAGACCCGCCGCGCGTGGCTCTTCCGCCGGGGTGCCACCGTTGCCTGCGCCGTGCGGTCTTCCACCGGCCGGTCCTGGCAGGGCGGCGTGTGCCGATTCGATCCCGACGCGATGCGGGCCTACCGCGTGGTCGGGGTGGGCGTCCGCCCGTACGCCGAGCTCAACCGCTCGGACCTCGCCCTCGGCGATCGCCGGTTGCCCGACCAGGACGAGCGGCGCCGCCTGATGCAGGACCCGGTGGTGGTCTCGGTGTCCAACGGTGCGGACGAGATGGAGCTGGCGCTCGGCAGGTCGGCGCTCACCGGCCTGCTCGCCTGGGTCGAAGGGCGTCCGGTCAGCTAGGCGCGGGGCCGCCCGGCCTCCACAGCACGTCTCCGCCGGGATTCGCGAGCCGGGCGAGGATGAACAGCAGGTCCGAGAGCCGGTTCAGATAGCGGGCGCAGACCGCGGACGTCGCGTCCGGTTCTGTCTCGAGCAGCACCCAGGTCGAGCGTTCCGCCCGCCGCGCCACGGTGCGCGCGACATGCAGGTGCGCCGCGGCCACGCTGCCGCCGGGCAGCAGGAAGCTGTCGAGCTTGCCGAGCCGGCCGTTGTAGGTGTCGCAGGCCTCCTCGAGTCGCTCGACGTACGCGTCGGTAATCCGCAGCGGCGGGTACGCCGGGTCGGCCGTGATCGGCGTGCAGAGGTCGGCGCCGACGTCGAACAGGTCGTTCTGGATGTGGCTCAGCAGGTGCCGGACCGCCGGCTCCAACTCACCCCCGCCGTGTGCGAGCACCACGCCGATCTGCGCGTTCGTCTCGTCGACATCCGCGTACGCGACGACGCGGGGATCGGTCTTCCGGACCCGCGACATGTCACCGAGGGCGGTGGTCCCGGCGTCGCCGGTCCGGGTATAGATCCGGGTCAGATGGACGGCCATCGGTTCAGGCTAGTGCGCCGCCCGGCGCAGGACGTGACGCCGAACCACGCCGCGGCGTGTGCCGCGGTGGCCCGCGGCGCTCGTAGACTCTCCCGCGTGGTTCCCGCACTGCCGCCCGAACGGCTCCTCGTCCGCGGGGGTGCCCGGCTCCAGGGCGCGGTCCATATCAGCGGGGCCAAGAACTCGGTGCTGAAGCTGCTCGCGGCGACGCTGCTCGCGCCTGGTCGCAGCACGTTGCACAACGTGCCGGACATCGCCGACGTCACGATCATGGGTGAGCTGCTGCGGTCGCTGGGCGCCGATCTGCACCATGACGCGAGCGCCGCGACGGTCACCGTGGACGTCCCCGAGCAGGTGGAGAGCTTCGCCGACTACGACATCGTGCGCCGGATCCGCGGCTCGTTCGTCGTACTCGGGCCGCTCGTGGCGCGCTGCGGGCAGGCGCGCGTCGGGCTGCCCGGCGGGGACGCGATCGGCTCCCGGCAGATCGACCTGCATCTGGCCGGCATGCAGCGTCTGGGGGCGGAGGTGAGTGTCGAGCACGGGTACGTCGTCGCGAAGTGTGCGGCGCTCGCCGGCGGACCGATCTGGCTCGAGATCGCGAGCGTGATGGCGACCGAGAACATCCTGCTCGCCGCGGTGCTGGCGAAGGGGACGACCGTCATCGACAACGCGGCGCGCGAGCCGGAGGTCAGCGACCTCGCGCTGATGCTGACCGCGATGGGCGCGCAGATCGACGGGATCGGCACGTCGACGCTCACCATCGAGGGGGTTGAGGGCCTCCAACCGGTGTCCCACGCGACGGTGCCCGACCGGATCGTCGCCGGTACGTTCGCCGTCGGAGCGGCCATGACCAAGGGCGACGTCACGGTGGTCGGCGGCCGCGCCGAGCATCTCGACATCCCGCTGTCGAAGCTCACCGACGCGGGTGCGCAGATCGACGTCTCGCCCGACGGGTTCCGGGTCCGGATGACCCGGCGCCCACGGGCGGTCGATTTCTCGACCCTGCCGTACCCGGGCTTCCCCACCGACCTGCAGCCGCTGTTCGTCGCGCTCCTCTCGATCAGTGAGGGGACCGCCTTCGTCACCGAGAACATGTTCGACGCGCGGTTCGGGTTCGTCGACGAGCTGGCTCGCCTCGGCGCGGAGGTACGCACCGACGGGCACCACGTGATCGTGCACGGCCGGGAGCAGCTTTCCAGCGCTCCGGTTCGGGCCTCGGACATCCGGGCCGGCGCGGGGCTGGTGCTGGCGGGTCTCGTCGCCGACGGCCTGACAGAGGTCTACGACATCGCGCACATCGACCGCGGTTATGCCGGGTTCGCCGAGCAGCTCCAGTCGTTGGGAGCGCAGGTCACGCGCGCCTGAGCGACGTGCGAACCTTCGGTCCTCGACAGGGCTGCGACTTCCTGACTGTTGCGTCCGGTACGCCGCGCGGGTCGCCGCGGTTCTCGTCGTCGCCGGCCTGCATCGACTCGGGCGCTCATGACAGGTGGTCGCCGTCGATACTCAGCGTCGCGACGGCTCGCTCGAGGTCGGCGGGAAAGACCAGGACCTCGTGCTGAGACGGCTGGCGTACCGCATGGCCCGCGCTGTCGACCAGCACGACCGGTGGCTGGGTCCCGACGGTTGCCCGGATTCCCTCCGCGCCGAGCCGCTCGCGGGCGACCTGAGCGGATTCCGCCGAGTTGCGCGTCGCGGCAACCGCCAGCAGGCCGTAGTCGGCCCGCTTGATCCCGTGGGACGCGAACACCCAGCGGCTGACGGCGACCGCGATGAGCGCGATGCCGAGGGCGGCGAAGGGATACCCGGTCACCGCCTGAGTGTGCGGCATCCGGCGCAAGCTTGCCCGACACGCCGGGGAGCGGCGGGAACGGGGCCCGGCGCCGTGCCCGGGGGACACTCGGACCGCGCTTCGAGTCCGTCGCGCGTGCTGACGTTCGGAACCGCATAGGGCAGGGGGAGCGAATGACCCAGGTGCTGGTGCCGCCAAGGTCTGCCGCTGCAGAGCCGATGCCGCTCGGCATCAGGGTCGGTAGCCGGCGGGAGGCTCCGGTCGTGATCGAGCACACGGAGTTGGGTCTGCGTCTGCGGATCGCCGGCTGCGTGAACGCCTCCGGCGTGGGCGAGGTCCGCGCGGGGCTTCGCGAGGCGGTCGACCAAGGCCGCGGCGACCTCGTCGTCGACATGACCGATTTCGAACTC
>CAXTUZ010000021.1:6487-11519 GCA_964247525.1 uncultured bacterium | reverse complement strand
CTGAGGTACACCCGGCTCATCCGGGTGCTGCGTATCACCGAGACCGCCGCGCCCAGGACGAAACGCGCGGCGCAGTAGTCTCGCGTGATGTCCGCGCCGGTTCGGGCGTGCTGAGCGGTGCGCCTGGTCATTGCTCGTTGCAGTGTGGATTACGTCGGCCGCCTGAGCGCCCATCTCCCGATGGCGGTGCGGCTGGTGCTCGTCAAAGCCGACGGCAGCGTGTCGGTGCATGCGGATGACCGCGCGTACAAGCCCCTGAACTGGATGAGTTCGCCGTGCACGCTTGCCGAAGAGCCGGGGATGTGGCGGGTCGCGAACCGCGCGGGCGAGCAGCTGCTGATCACCCTCGAGGAAGTGCTGCACGACAGCACCCACGACCTCGGACTCGACCCGGGTCTCGTGAAGGACGGCGTGGAGGCGCACCTCCAGGAGCTGCTGGCAGAGCGGTGTCACGTCCTCGGCGCCGGACTCGAGCTCGTCCGCCGCGAATACCCCACCGACATCGGCCCGGTCGACCTCGTCTGCCGGGACGCCGCGGGATACGTTGCTGTGGAGATCAAGCGTAAGGGTGAGATCGACGGCGTCGAGCAGCTCTCGAGATACCTGCACCGTCTCGGGCCCGTGCTGACACCGCTGCGCGGCATCTTCGCCGCGCAGGAACACAAGCCCCAGGCGAAGGTGCTGGCCGCCGCCCGCGGTATCGCCTGCGTCACCGTCGACTACGACGAGCTGCGGGGGATCGAGAGCAGCACGCCCCGCCTGTTCTAGCGGCCCGGCAGTACGTCGACGCGGAGAGGCGGACGGTGCGGCATTTCGGGAGCGGTACGCCCGGCGAAGGCTGGACGGCGCGGCCGGTACGTGGGCAGGCGGCGGTCAAGTCCTACCGGTGCCCGGGATGCGACCAGCAGATCGAACCGGGTACGCCACACGTGGTGGCGTGGCCACCGGACGGCATCGACGACCGGCGGCATTGGCACACCGCCTGCTGGCGCCGCGCGCTCCGTCAGGGCGAGCGCGGTCGTTAGTCTCTCGCGTACCATGATCGACTCGGTCGTGATCGAACCCGGTCACGCCGGGCGTGCACACGCCAGACAGCGGAGGGAGCGGGCGCTCAATGACCCTGCCCGACGCCGACCACACCGTCATCGCCCGTTCCGAGTTGTTCCGGGGAGTGGCCAGCGAAGACGTCGAGGAACTGACGGCCAAGGCCGAGATCCGGGAGGTCGCCTCCGGCGCCGATCTCTACCGTCAGGGCGACGCGAGCGAGGCCGAGCTCTACGTCCTGCTGGCCGGCAAGGTCGCGATCACGCGCCGGACGGAGGGCGGCCGCGGCCGTAGCGAACTACTCGGCCCCGGTGAGGTGTTCGGAGAGCTGTCGGTGCTCGACCCCGGCCCGCGGGAGCGCACGGCAACGGCGACGGTCGACGCCCGGGTGGCGGCGGTGACCCGTCCGGTGTATCTCGAGTGGGCGCTGGCGAGGCCGTACGTGTGCGAACGCCTGTTCCGGGTGCTCGCCCGGCGGCTCCGTCGTACCGACGACGAGGCGCTCGATCTGCTGTTCGTCGACGTGGGCGCGCGTCTGGCCAAGGCCCTGTGCGACCTGTCGAGCCGATTCGGTCAGGAGACACCGAGCGGGATCCTCGTCGACCACGGTCTGTCGCAGCAGCAGCTCGCGGAGATGGTCGGTACGTCCCGCGAGACGTTGAACAAGCAGCTGCAGTCCTTCGCGAACCGGGGCTGGCTGACGTCGGGTCGAGGGTTGCTGGTGATACGTGAACCGGCCCGTCTCGCCCGCCGCGCGGCCATCTCCGAGGCCTAGCTCGCGCCGGGCGCACCCCAGACGGGGAACCACCGGCTGAGGTCCGGCTCGATCGGCAGGTCGCTGCCGATCGCGCCCCGAACCTTGAGTTCGTAGGCGCTGTCGCGCTGGTTCGGCCCGGTCGGGACGAACGGGTAGAACGCGCCGCGCTTGTAGAGGTACACCAGAGCCAGCGTGTGGTCCGGTCCCCGGAAGCCGATCGTGGTGCACAGCAGCGCGGTCCCGAAGCCCGCGGACGCGTATGTGGTGTTTGCCCCGTGCAGTGCGGTGACGAGGTCGGCGATCGCCTCCGGGCCGCCGCGCACGGCGCTCCAGCGAAAACCGTACGCATCCTCGCTGTCGTCGACGGCGGCCGTGGCGTCGAAGCGGAGCAGCTCCAGCGCAGTGCTGTGCGCGCCGGCGAACGCGGCACCCTCGGTGATTTTCACCGCGACCGCGCCCGTACCCGTGGGTTGCAGATCGAGGGCCGCCTGGAGCGTGATCGCCGCCGATGGCACCGCGAAGAGCGCATCGAGGTTCGGTGCGGTTTTCTTGTTGCGACCGAGGACGGTGTCGAGCAGACCCATCAGGGAGTCATCCGGCGCGGCCGCCGAGCTGAGCGGAGATCTTGTCGAGCTGTGCGAGGCGCTTCTCGGTGCTCGGGTGGGTGGAGAACAACGACGAGAGCGAGAATCCGCTCGCCAGCGCTGGGGTGAAGAAGAACGCGTTGAACGCCTCGGCGCTGCGCAGGTCGCGCGTGGGGATCCGGCCCATATCGCCGGTGATCTTGACCAGGGCGGACGCGAGTGCGGAGGGCCGGCCGGTCACGAGAGCACCGCCGCGATCGGCGGCGAGTTCGCGGTAGCGGGAGAGGGCCCGGATCAGCAGGAAGCTCACCGCGTACACCAAGACGGACACGACGATGACGGCGAAGATCAGCCCTGCGGTGTTGTCGCGGTCGTCGCGGTCGCGGCGCCCGCCGCCGAACCCCCCACCGAACATCGCCGAATAGAAGGCGAACCGGGTGACCAGTCCGGCGAGCACCCCGAGGAACGAGGCGATCGTCATCACGGCGACATCGCGGTGCGCCACGTGCGCCATCTCGTGCGCGAGCACCCCTTCGAGCTCGGCCGGCTCGAGCCGGCGCATGAGACCGGTGGTCGCACAGATCACCGCCTTGCTCGGCGAGCGTCCGGTCGCGAACGCGTTGGGCATGTCCACATCGGCGATCGCCACGCGCGGTTTCGGCAGGTCGGCGAGCGCGCAGATGCGATCGACGACGGCGTGCAGCTCCGGGGCTTCCTGCGGGGTCACGATCGTGGCGTTCATGCCGTAGAGGGCAGCCTTCTCGCTCCCGAAGTACTGGAAGAGCAGAAAGACCCCGGCGACGACCAGCACGACGAGCGCATTGACCCCGGCCGCGACGAGGGCGGCAATCGCGATGACGTACACGGCTCCGAGCAGGAAGATGGTGAAGCTCATCCGCACGCCGAGCTGCGGGTCAGACGCGTAACGGCCGCGGGCCATGGGATCGCTTTCTGTCGGGGGAGTGCGCTCAGTCGGGGATGAGACCCTCGCCGACGCCGTCGGCGAGAAGGGCGGCGACATCGGCGAGCGTCGAATCCGCTGGCGGCAGGACCGCAGCGGACGAGGCGATCAGCGCCGGATCTGTCGGTGTGCCCGTCGCGCGCACCCGATCGAGCAGTGCGCCGAACGCGGCGGCGAACGCGGAGGAGTCACCGTCGGCCACGGCTGTCTCGAGCCGGTCGTCGAGGGTGTTGAGGGTGGCACGTTCGTCGTCGGGCACCTCGAACTGGCCCTCTCCCATGATGCGGACGATCATGACGCGCTGCCTTCCACGGACTTCGGCGCGGGAGCGGCGCCGAGTTCGCCCTTCATCGCCGCCAGCTGCTGGTCGATGTCACTGGTCGCCGAGATCTCAGCAAGCTGCCGGGAAATGTCGTCGCCGCCCGGCAGCGCCGTCGTAGCGTCCGAAAGCGCACCGCTGGCCATCAACTCGTCGAGCGCACCGGCACGTGCCTGCATCTGCGCGGTCTTGTCCTGGGCGCGCTGCATCGCGCTCGTGACGTCGCCCATCTCCTCGGACAGCCCGGAAACGGACTCGCTGATCTTGGTCTGTGCCTCAGCGGCGGTGTAGGTCGCCTTCAGCGTCTCCTTCTGCGTACGGAAGGCCTCGACCTTCGTCGAGAGCCGCTCGGTGGCGGAGGTGAGCTGCGCCTCCTGCGCGACGAGCTGGTCGCGCTGCTGCTGCAGAGAAGCGATCTGCTGGGCCAGACCGGCTTTGCGCGTCAGCGCTTCCCGGGCGAGGTCCTCGCGGCCGGCACCGATAGCCTGCTGGGCCTGCCGCTGCAGGGTGTCGCCGTTGTCCGACAGTTGCTTCATCTGCAGCTCGAGGCGCTTGCGGCTGGTCGCGACATCGGCGACGCCGCGTCGCGTCTTGGTCAGCAGCTCGAGCTGCTTCTCGTACGAGTAGTCGAGGATGAGGCGGGGGTCCTCCGCCTTGTCGAGCGCTTTGCTCGCCTTGGCATGCAACAACGTGGACAGGCGCGTCCCGAGTCCCATGTGGATGCCTTTCTGACCGCCGGATGGGGCGCCTCGACTCTACCGTCGCGCGGGTCCACCGCCGCGCTCAGAAGCGGGTCGTAGCGCTTGCCCGGTCCAACGAGTCAGCTCGCCTTCCCGTCCCCGAACACTCCGACGGACGCGGCGAGTGCGTCCCGCAGACGGGTGACCTGCTCGCGGACCTCGTCGCGGCTGGCCTCGAGGTGGGTGATTTCCTCGAGCAGCCGGTCGGTTTCGCGGCGGTGTTCGCTCTGCTGTTCGGCGAGCAGTGCCTCGTGCGCCTCCATCGCCTCCTGACGCTGCTTGGCGGTGTTGAGGGCGACGTCGGCGGCTTCGGCGCTCGCGTGTTCCAGCGTTCGGCGTGCCTCGTTGAGCGCCTCGTTGACGATGCGAGTGGCCTCTGCCCGTGCGCTCGCCAGTTCGCGCCGGACGTCGTGGTCCGCCGCTTCGCGGACGGCGGCAGCCTCGGCTTCGGCTTGGTTGACAGCGGTACGTACACGCTCGTCGGCGTTGGTACGGATCTCGTCGGCCTCGTCCTCGGCCATCACCAGGATGCGCTGGAGCCGGTCGCTGAGCTCAATAGCGGGACGGGGCGGAGACGCCTCGGCCACGGCGAGCGCGCTCACCGCTTCCTCGCGCGGCTGCTCGGCC
>CAXTUZ010000021.1:5858-6477 GCA_964247525.1 uncultured bacterium | reverse complement strand
TCCTGGACCAACTGTGCACGGTCTCGTCACGCGGAGCGGGTAGGCTCAGCAGGCGAAGACCGTGTGTCGCGGCAATGATGCCTACGTGCTTCGCTCCCGTTCCCGCCGTGCGGCGAGTGCGACGGCTGTGTTGCTCGGCGCTGTCCTGCTGGCCGGCTGCGGCGGGAGCTCGACGAGCGCTCCGGGCGCGGCGAGCTTGACGCCCGCGGCGGCGGGTGCCGTCGCTCCGCTGACGTGGGGATCATGCGGCGGCGGCCACAAGAGCCGAGATCGTTGCGCGACGCTGAGCGTCCCACTCGACTACGCGGCGCCGAACGGCCGCACCATTTCGCTCGCGCTCATCCGAGCGCGCGCGACCGGCACGCACCGCATCGGCTCGCTGCTGATCAACCCGGGGGGTCCGGGCGCCTCGGCCGTGGACGATTTCGACACGCTCGTGGGCGATCTGTCCTCAACACTGCACAGCCGCTTCGACATCGTCGGGTTCGACCCTCGTGGGGTGGGGCGCTCGTCCCCGGTGCGCTGCACCGATGCGGCCGGACTCGCCGCGTACACCGCTCTCGATCTGAGCCCGTCGAGCGCTGCCGGGCTCGCGGCGCTGCAGTCGGGCGCGCAGCGG
>CAXTUZ010000021.1:0-5848 GCA_964247525.1 uncultured bacterium | reverse complement strand
GCTCGCGCACATCGGCACCGCGGACGCGGCCCGGGACATGGACCGGATCCGGGCGGCCGTGGGAGACGAGCGGCTCTCCTACCTGGGCTTCTCGTACGGAACATTCCTCGGCGCCGAGTACGCGCAGCTGTTCCCGACCCACGTACGGGCCCTGGCGCTCGACGGCGCGCTCGACCCGACGTTGTCGGCTGTCGCCGGAGCCGCCAGTCAGAGCCGGGGGTTTCAGTCCCAGCTCGACGCGTTCCTCGCGGACTGCGCCCGCCGCGGCAGCTGCGACTGGAAGATTTCCGGCGATCCGCACGAGGCGTTGCGCGCCCTGGTCGCGCAGGTCGAAGCGACTCCCGAACCGGCGGGCGACGGGCGAGCGCTGCACGCGGGCGAGCTGTTCTACGGGATCGGGGTGTCCCTGTACGCGCGCGAGTCCTGGCCGGAGCTTGCGACGGCGCTCGCCGGGGTGGCCCGCGGTGACGGGACCGCGATGCTTGCGCTGTCGGACATCTACACGGAGCGATCCGACAAGGGGTACAGCAATGCGATCGAGGCGAACCTCGCGGTGGAGTGCCGCGACTTCGTCTGGCCTGCTGACCCGAGCACCTTCGTGGCGCGGGCGGCCGACGCCGCGAAGGTCGCGCCGGACTTCGGCACCGCCAACCTCGACCTCGAACTGGCCTGCGCCTATTGGCCCGGCGGTGCGCGGGCGAAGGCCGACCCCGGTCCGTTCACGGCGAGCGGAGCCCCGCCGATCCTGGTGATCGCGACCACCGGCGACCCCGCGACCCCGTACGACGAAGGGGTCGCGCTCGCGAAACAGCTCTCGAGCGGAACCCTGCTCACGAACGTGGGAGAGCAGCACACCGCGTATCAGTTCTCCGCCTGCGTGCGGCAATACGCCGACCGCTATCTCACCGACCTCGTCGTGCCACCGCCCGCGACCCGCTGCGACGACGAGGGCGCGAGCGACACGACCTGAGGACGGCGGAGTGCGCTACGCGACCCGCCAGCGCAGGTCCTCGTCGAGCGCACCCTCCGCCTGCAGCTGGCGGAGCCACCGCAGCCGGATGTAGGTCGTGTTCGCGCCGGTCTCGTCGAGCCCGGCAGCGCCGAGACGCTCGGCGAGGTCTTTCGCGCCCGCGGCGACCGTCCAGGACGGGACGAACGCGGGCACCTCCCGGCGGATCCGGCCGAAGTCGACCCGGTACGAGCGCGGGTCCCCGCCGTTCTCGCCGGTGATCTCGATCGTCGAGCCGGGAACGGCCTCGGCGACGAGCGAGGCGATCTGGGACACCCGGTGGTTCTCACTGTCACTGCCCACGTTGTAGGCACGCGCACCGACGACGTCCCGCGGCGCCTCGAGCAGCGCGACCGCCGCCGCCGCGATGTCCTGCGCATGTACGAGCGGGCGCCACGGCGTGCCGTCCGACAGTACCCGTACCACGCCGGTGAGAAGCGCGGCCGCCACCAGGTTGTTCACCACGACGTCGAGCCGCGGGCGCGGCGAGAAGCCGAAGGCGGTGGCGTTGCGCATGAACACCGGGGTGAAGACCTCGTCGGCCATGCCGACGAGGTCTTCCTCGACGCGGACCTTGCTCACGGCGTACGGGGTCACCGGCGCCAGCGCGACGTCCTCGTCGAGGGCCTCGTCACCCCCGCGGGCGCCGTACACGCTGCAGGTGGAGGCGTACAGGAAACGGGAGACACCGGCTTCCTTGGCCATCCGCGCGAGCCGTACCGACGCGGTGTGGTTGATGTCGTAGGTCAGTTCCGGGGCGAGATCACCGAGCGGGTCATTGGACAGTGCGCCCAGATGCAGGATCGCGTCGAACCCGGCGACGTGCTCGGGCCTGGTTTCGCGGAGG
Source organism: uncultured bacterium (assembly GCA_964247525.1). Taxonomy (GTDB): domain Bacteria; phylum Actinomycetota; class Actinomycetes; order Mycobacteriales; family CAJCIY01; genus DASYGP01. The sequence continues at coordinate 3,992 of CAXTUZ010000021.1, read as the reverse complement.
TCGACCTGGACGCTCGGGACGGCCGGCGGCTCGGCACCCAGGGTGCAGCGCCGGAACAGCCCGGAGTCCAGTCCGTGCACCTCGTGTCCCGCGGCCCGGAAGGCCGCCACCGCAACAACGCCCAGATAGCCCTCGTGCCCGGTGATCAGGACCTTCATCGGATGGTCGGTTCAGGAACGGGCACGAGGAACTGACCTCCACGGCTTCGGAACTCGGTCTGCTGGGCGAGGATCTCCTCGGCCACATTCCAGGCGAGCATGAGCACCACGTCGGGCTGGTCCTCGAGGAGTGCCTCGACCGGCCGGATCGGGACCCGGGCTCCGGGCACGAACAACCCCTGCTTGTGCTCGTTGCGGTCGACGACGAAGTCGACCACCTCGCGGTCGATGCCGGTGGTGGACAGCAGCGTGACGCCCTTCGCGGCCGCGCCGTACGCGGCTACCCGCTTGCCCTCCGCCTTGATCGAGGTGAGCATCGTGCGCAGCGTGTCCTGGAGCTGGTGGACCCGGCCGGCGAAGTCGGCGTAGAAGTCGGGGGTCGTGACGCCGGCGGACCGCTCGGCCGCAAGATGGTCGGTGGCGCTGGGTTCGACCGCCCGGCCGCGGCCGCCCCACCAGCGCAGGCTCCCGCCGTGCAGTGGAAGGTCCTCGACCCGGAACAGCTCCAGACCATGCCGTGCGAACAGCTCGCGGACGGACGAGCAGGAGAAGTAGCAGTAGTGCTCGTGGTAGACGGTGTCGAACTCCGTGTGCTTGATCATTTCGACGACGGACGGGTTCTCGACCGTCAGCACGCCGTGCTCGCCGACCAGGACCGCGAAGCCCTCGACGACGTCGTTCAGCTCGGGCACGTGCGCCATGACGTTGTTCGCGATCACGACGTCCGCCTTACCGAACCTGGCGACCACGTCGTTCGCGACGGCCGTGCTGAAGAAGGCGAGCTCGCTCCGGACGCCACGTTCGCGCGCGGCGGCGACGGGCCCCGGCGAGGGGTCGATCCCGAGGACCGGAATCCCGCGCTGGGCGAAGGCCTGGAGCAGGTATCCGTCGTTGCTTCCGACCTCGACGACGAGACTGTCCGGTCCGAGTCCGAGCTCGTCGATGAGCGCGCCGGCGTGGGTCGCGGCGTGCACCACGAGGTAGTCCGAGTACGACGAGAAGTAGGGATACTCCTCGTCGAAGATCTCGTCGGCGGACAGCTCGTATGCCAGCTGCACCAGGCTGCACCCGGGGCAATGCGCCACCGCCAGCGGGAAGAGCTGCTCCGGACTGTTCGCGGCCGGCAGCAAGCGGTTCGCCACCGGCGTCTTGCCGAGGTCGAGGAAGGGTGCGGGCAGCGGGGCGGAGCAGGAACGGCAGCGTTCGACTGCCTGTGCACTCATGAGCATCTCCCGGATACGGGCCGGCGTGAACGGATCGACCGGTGATCCCGGTACGTCGTTGGTGTCGGTGCCAGTATCGGTGGCTCGCGCCCGCGCATTGAGTATTGGCGCCAAGCCGTGGCAGCCGTGAGCTTGGCTACGGTGAATACGCGGCGAGCGCGGCGGGGGTCCCGATATCGAGGTAGTACCCGGGCAGAACAACACCGCGAACGCGACCTCGGCGAGCCCAGGCGTCCCACAGGTGCCCCGGTTCGGACACCGCTCGCAGCCCCCCGAGCGAGCCCGCCCGCGCCGCGAGAAGTCCCCACACGAGATCCCCCGAGGGAGCCGGCGGCTTCGGTCGGACCGAGGTGACCATCCCGTCGGCGCCGACGTCGACGACGTCACCCCGCGACGGCTCGTCGCTGCGGAACAGGCCGAGGGCGGCGTCGACGCTCGGTGTCAGCGCCTCCACCGTGCGGACTGCCGCGTCGGCGCTCTCGATGAGCGTGTCCGGGAAGCCAACGAGCACGACATCGCCGGCGTCCAGATCGGCCGTGCCGAGCAGGATCGACTCGCCCACCGTGTCCGGCGTTCCGAGCACCACCTCCCAGCCCCGCGCGGCCGCGTGCGACCGGACGTCCTGCTTGTCCGGCCGGGTGATCACGCGCACCGTGGCGGGCGAGGCAGCCGTCAATCGGCTGACCACGTGCTCGATCACCGGCCGCCCCCGTACGACGAGCATTTCCTTGCTGCCCTGCAAGGGTTGAAGTCGGGTGGCATACCCGGCGGCGGGGACCAACGCGGTGACATTCGCCGGTCGGGGAACCTGAGAATTTGCCTTCACCGCGGCTATCATGTCAGGGGCCCGAAGCGTCGATAGGGACCATGTCGTCGCACGAGTGGGAGGCCAACGTGGCTCGGTTTTTCGGGGAAGACCGGCAGGGACCGGAGCGCTCATGAACTCTCATGACGCGGTCGCGCTGCGCGGCAGATCCCCGCAGGACATCGCTATCGACCCCGCGGCGACGGTGCCGGTCTTCCGGCCCTACCTCGGGCCGGAGATCCAGGGCGCGGCGGCGGGTGCGCTCGACGCCGGGTTCCTCGGCCTCGGCAGCCGCACCAGGGAGTTCGAGTTCGGCATCGAGCGGTTGCTCGGGGCCGATGATCGACACGTAGTGGCGACGAGTTCCTGCACCGAGGCGCTCCAGCTCTCCGCGGCGCTGGCGGGGATCGGGCCGGGCGACGAGGTGATCTGCCCGTCGTTCACGTACGTCGCCGGTCACCAGGCGATGACGGCGACCGGCGCGGACGTCGTGTTCTGTGACGTCGAGCCCGACACTCTGGGCCTCGACGTGGAGCAGGCCCGTGCGCTGATCGGTCCGCGTACCAAGGCGATCATGGTCATGCACTATGCCGGCGTTCCCTGCCGAGACACCGAGGCGGCGTATGCGCTCGCCCGGGAGCACGGCCTCCGGGTCATCGAAGATGCGGCGCATGCGTTCGGGTCCGCCACGGCGGCCGGCCCGATCGGCGCGGCCGGCGACCTGACCTGCTTCTCGTTCGGTCCCGTCAAGCTCATCACCACCCTCGAGGGCGGCGCCGTCGTCACTTCGAACGATGCTGACGTGCAGGTCCTGCACGAGCTGCGGCTGATCGGGGTGAACTCCGACACCGAGGCGCGTTACCGCGATACCCGCACGTGGCATTACGACGTGGTCCGGCAGGGGTACCGGTCGCATCTCGGTTCCGTTCCCGCCGCGATCGGGTCCGCGCAGCTGCCGCTCGTGAAGGAGTTCGTCGACAACCGCCAGCGGTACTGCCGCCGCTACGACGACGCGTTCGCCGACATTCCGGAACTCACCGGACTGGCCACGGACTGGTCCGATGTCGGTCCGTTCATCTATGCGACGCGTTGCCGGGACGAGCAGACCCGCGAGGCCCTGATGGCCCATCTGCGGTCCCACGGTGTCGCCTCCGGGATCCACTTCCTCGGCGCGCACACCTTCTCGTTCTACTCCTCGGCCCGGCGGGGGCCCCTACCGGTCACCGAGGCGGTGAGCGAGCAGATCCTTACGCTGCCGTTGCACTCGTACATGGCCGACGCGACCGTCGACCGGGTGATCGACGCGGTCCGCTCGTTCTTCGCAGGTACGCGCGCATGAAGACGGTGCTGCTCGCGGGCGGACTCGGGACCCGGCTCGGCGAAGAAACGCAGACCAAGCCCAAACCGATGGTCGAGATCGGTCACCAGCCGATTCTGTGGCACATCATGAAGGGCTACGAAACCTACGGGTTCCGCGAGTTCGTGGTCTGCCTCGGCTACAAGGGCGAGCACATCAAGTCCTGGTTCAGCGAGTACTCGAACCTGGTCAGCGACTTCACGGTGAACACCCGCACGGGTCTCACCAGCCGGCACGAGAGTCACCAGGAGGACTGGGACGTCTCCCTGATGAGCACCGGCATCGGCACCGAGACCGGTGGCAGGCTCCTGCGGGTGTCGCACCTGCTCGGCGATCGCTTCATGATGACGTTCGGCGACGGCGTCTCGGACCTCTCGGTCGCCGACCTGCTCGCGTTCCACGACAAGCACGGCAAGCTGACCATCACCAGCAGCGACGCCTACGGCCTG
>CAXTUZ010000020.1:0-19024 GCA_964247525.1 uncultured bacterium | reverse complement strand
GGCGGTCCGTCTACAAGCCGCCGACGCCTTTCTTGATCGAATCCAGCACCGCGAGTCCTTGACCTACGAGCGAGGAGACGACCTCGGTCACGCCTTCCGAGCCGTTGAGGACGGTAAGGTTGGAACCCGCCAAGCCTTGCGCCGCCTTCTCCACGATCAGCGGAAGCTGATTGATGAGCTGCTGGTCCAGCGCCACCCGGTTGTGGGACTGAGCCGCTTCCGCAAGGATTTTCGTACGCTCGGCGTCGGCGGCGGCCAGAATCTTGACGCGCTCCGCGTCGGCCTCGGCAGGCCGGATGACGGTGGAGACGAGCGTCTGCCGGGCAAGCTCAGCCTGCTGTTGCGCGAGCGCCGTCTGGGCATCGATCACCTGCTGCTGAGCGATCGCGTGCGCCAATGGCCCGGACTGGTCCGCTTTCGCCTGCGCTGCTTGCGTTTCGGCTGCGAACTGAGCCTTCGCGACCGAGGTCTGGCGGCTGAAGTCCGCCTGGTTGCGGTCCGACTCCTGCGCTGCCTCCGCGGCGACCTGGGCGGCCTTGGATCGGGTGACTGCGGTCTCCGCCTCGTAGTTGGCCTGGTTCCGCGCCGACTGCTGGGCGGCCATCGCCGCAGTGGCCGCCGCCGCGGACTTTGCGGCTTCTACGTCCGCCGCGTACTGCGCCTGGACGACCTCGGTCTGGCGCACGTACTCCGCCTGGGCACGCATGGACGCCTGCTCCGCCTCGGCGGCCGCCTGATTCGCCTGCGACTGAGAGACTTTGGCCGCACGCTGGATCGCGGCGTTGTGCGGCGCTGCCATCGCCGCGATGTACCCGAGCCCCATGTCGTCGATGGACTGAATCTGCAGGGCGTCGACCGTCAGACCGATCTTCGCCATCTCCTCTTTGGATCCGTCCAGCACCTCCGAGGCCAGTTTTTGGCGCTCGGTCACGATCTCCTCGACCGTCATCGATCCGATGATGGACCGGAGATGGCCGGAGAAGATTCTGCCGGTGAGCACAGACATCTGCGACTGGTCGGAGAGAAACCGTAATGACGCGTTGACGATCGAGGCGGTGTCATTGCCCACCTTGAACGCGATCACCGCTTTCACCCGTAATGCGATGCCCTGCTTCGTCACGCAGTTTTCCTCGACCTCGGCCTCTGACATCGACAAGGTGATGAACCGCACCTTCCGAAACAACGGGAGTACGTATGCGCCGCGTCCGGTCACAACCCTGAACGGGGCTTCGGAATCCTTCGGTTTGCCACCGGAAATGAGCATGGCTTCGTCGGGTGCTGGCACGTTGTATCCGAACATGAATCACATGCTCCTTGGTTGGCGGGTGCTACAGGTTGAGGATGCTGTCAAGCGGGTCGGCCCAGGGAAACACGACAACCGTTCGCGGGCCCAACGACGACAACACGATCACGGCGGCCCCGACCGGCAGCGGATCGCTCGACCGGGCGATAAAGATCTCTGTGCCGCCGCGGATCTGCAACTCGACTTCGCCCGACCCGGCATCTCCGCGGGTCGCGGTGACGATTCGCCCGGCGAGACCGACGGGTGAGTCAGCTGCCCCGCTCATCGCTCGCGCCCCAATGTGCGAATGGCCGTTGACGGCCGGCTAACGCGGGTCTTCACTGCGGCGGGTGCGTTCGAGGTACGGCGTAGCCCGCTCGAGCTGAGCCTCCAGCGCGACGACGGTATGCGCCATGCTGTCCACGGCCTGGGCGCGGAACGTGTCGATCGCGTCCATGGTCTGGAAAACGTTGTCGAAGGCGGCCTGCAGTCGGGCGACGTCTATCGTGCTCGATGCCGCCTGCTGATTGATGTTCGCCCCTTGGGTCTTGAGCTGCTCGGACGTCGATTGGATCAGGTCCGCAGTTGTGGAGTTGAGCGCTGTGATCTGATCCAGGACGAGTCGCTGCCGATCGAGTGCCTGAGCCACGATGACGGCCGTACGCAGTGCCGCAACAGTCGTGGTCTGCGCCCGGTCCACACCCTTGATGAGTTCGAGATTGTTCTTGCGAACGAGTTCGAGCGCCATGTAGCCCTGAACAGACACCGCCAGTTGCGTGATGATGTCCTGGCGGCGCTGCCGGACGGCGAACAGGGCGTCCGCCGTCAATGCCTGCGCGTGCGTCGCCTTGTCCGCGCTTTGCAGCTCGGCCACCTTGGCCGTCACCGCCGAGTCCAACGCCTTGGCGAGCTCGTTGTACTCGCTGAGCTTGCCCATCGTCGCCCACATGTTGACCTTCTCGGTCTCGATCGCGGCGTTGTCCTTGCGGAGTTCGGCCTGCCCCGAGTCCAATGCGTGAATGATCACGTTCAGGTGAGTCTGCGCCGACTGGTACTTGGCGAAATAGCGCTCGATCTTGTCGCCGCCGGGCAGGAACTTCAGCACCCTCTTCGGGCCGTGCAGGTCGGCCCTATTGGGATCCAATTCGGCGATGGTGCCGCGGAGGTCGACCAGGGTTGCCGCCAATCGGCTCTGCGCATCCCCACCGTTCTTCCGTGCCGCCGCAGCCGGGCGCTCGAGCATCCGGCTGGATACTGCCGCGGACGCCCGCAGATCGGCATCGCCCATGCTCGTGACGGTGCCGACCTTGGCGGCGAACTCGGGCGATCGCGGATCGAGCGCCGAGAGTTCGGTCGCGAAGGTCGCCGCTCGCGCCTGCAGCTCGCCGAGCTTGACCGGATCGATGGGGATCGCGCCCGCAGCCTGTTCTTCGCCGACGTCGACAACCGCCTCGGGCGGAGCGAGCACCAGACCACCGTGATCGGCCGTACCCGGCGGAGTGGACGCCGACGCCGGAGTCGAACCGAGGTGAAGCTCCGACATGCTCAGGACTCCTCACAGTGCGGCAGCTACCACCCATCATGGCAGTGCGCAGCGGCGTCGGCGCCGTGAACGCGCTACTAGGGCCGCGCCGTTCCGTGGACCTGAGTGGCACGGCGGGCGAAGACCCGGGGTGCGATGCGCGGGAGCAGTAGTCGCGGCAGTGCGGGTGCCGCCATGAGCATGCCGCGCAATACTGCCGGATCACCCTCGTAGGCGAACATCCCGAACACCAGCGGTAGCGCGGCCTTGGGCGTGGACGCGACGGCCGCCTCGCCGACGGCGTGCCACTCGGCGTCGGTGAGCGCCACCGCCGCCAGCGGAAGGACTGCGCGCTCCTCGAGATCGAGATGCTCTTTGAGCTGGTCGTACAGGGAGCGCAAAGCCGCGGCAAGCGCGGCCCGGTTCTCGGTGTCCGGGTCCTGCACCCAGTGGGCGCGCGCGGTCGTGACGCTTTCCATAGCCGTGGAGATCCGGGCGTGCTGGGTTTCGATGTCGTCGATGATCTGCGTGGCCGCAAGCACTCGTTCGCGGACCTTGGGCCACAGCAGGGCGTCCTCGCCGGCGTGGTGATGGTGCAAGAGGTCGCACACGAATCCCAGGTGCCGGTCGACGACCGCCGCCCGTCGGACCGCGCCGGCCTCGACGCGCGTGACCGCCGACGGCGCGAGGCGGAACTCGCGCAGCAGAGCGGTATGGACCACGATCATGTCCCGTACATCGACGAGCGGGGCGTCGATGTCTCCCGCGAGGGGGGCTTCGGGATATGCGCCCGCGCCCGTTGCCTCGCCGCACATCCATCGTGCGTCCTGCGGGTTCCACCAGCATCGGGTGGTGTGGCTGTGGGTGTCAGTTGTCATGTAGCGAGAGTCGGGGACGAGACGGCCCGCGACCATCCCAGAATTGTGGGGACTTTGCGTATCGGCTTCCGCGGCCGGCCGCCGCATGGTTCAGAATTGGCGGGTGACAACGGTGCGGTGCGGTTCCCTGGCTGACGAGCTCGCGGCGGCAACGAGTCGCGGCGGCCGCATGCCGGCCCTCGCGGCTGCGGTCTGGGACGCCGTCAACCGGGTGGTGCCCTTCACGTTCGCCTGTCTCGCCACCACCGATCCTTCGACGGGACTGATCAGCGGGGCGTACAAGTCCACTCCACTCGAGATCGGCGACGAGGACTTTGCCGCCGCCGAGTACGGGCAGTGGGATATCAACTTGTTCGCCGACATCGCGTTGCGTGCGGATCCGGTCGGGGTGCTGTCCATCGATACGGGAGGGTCTCCGCAGTCGTGCCGACGCTTCCGCGACTTCCTCGCACCGCGCTTCGGGTTTACGGACGAACTTCGGGTGGCTTTCCGCAAGCAGGGACTCGTCTGGGGAGCGCTCGCGCTCTACCGGGGGCCGGGGGAGCCGTCGTTCACCGCGCAGGAGGCGCAGATCGTGGCGTCCGTTCACGGCCAACTCGCCGAACTGATACGGAACGCGATCTTCAGCGCACCGCGCGGCACGTCGCCCTCGGGCGGCGGTCCCGCCGTCATCGTCGTCGACCGAGCCGACCAGGTCCTCAACATCACGCCGGCGGCCCGTGCCCGGATCGACGACCTCGGCGGCCTGGACAACGGATCACTTCCCACCAGCCTGCTTGCCGCCACCGAAACCGCCAGGAGCAGTCCGGCCCTGGCGACGACCCGCGCCGTCGGGAGTTCCGGGACCTGGCTCACCATCCGGGCCACCACCTTCGATGCGGCGGACGCGCCGGCCGACCGCCCCGACGACGTCGTCATCACCATCGATGCCGCCACCCCCGCCGACATCAGCGCATTGGCGCTGGCGGCGCGGGGCCTGAGCCCGCGCGAGCAGGAGGTGGCCGCTCTTGTCCTCCAAGGCGCGGCCACCCGCGCGATCGCTGCAAGTCTGTTCCTGTCACCGCACACTGTGCAGGACCATCTCAAGTCGATCTTCGTGAAGCTCGGCGTCAACAGCCGTCGGGAGATGGTCCGCCAACTCGTACTCGCGTAGACACACCGGCTACTCGCCACCGGACGAAGGAACAGGGAATGATCCGCGATGTCGGTGTCAACATCTCGGTCGAGGTGCAGGGGGCCTCGCGGCTGGCGTTCCAGGTCGGTGTCGCCCACCCGGAGGCCTACCGCACCGAGGAGCACCTCGCTGTGACCTACGAGGGGCGCGACCAGCCCTTTCGTACGGTCGGTGCGCCGCACGGCGGACGGATCTGGCTCGTCGACGCCGAGCCGGGCGCGGTCGATCTCGAGTACCGGGCGCGCCTCGACGGCGCGGCACCGCCTCCGCCGCGGGACATCTCCGATGAGCTGCTCTATACGCGCCCCAGCCGCTATTGCGAATCCGACCGCATGATCGGCTTCGCGTCGCGCCTTTTCCACGACATCACCGACCCGACGGATGTCCTCGCCGCCATCTCCTCGTGGGTCGGGACGCAACTGGACTACGTGAGCGGCAGCAGCGGACCCACCGACGGCGCCGTCGACACCCTGCTCGCCGGCCGAGGCGTGTGCCGTGACTTCGCGCACCTGGCCGTCGCACTTCTCCGCGCGAAGGGTCTCCCGGCGCGTCTCGTCGCGGTGTATGCGCCGGGCCTGGATCCCATGGATTTCCATGCCGTCGCGGAGGCCTTCATCGCCGGTACGTGGTACGTCATCGACTCGACGCTGCTCGCCCCGCGAAGCTCCCTCGTCCGTATCGGCACCGGTCGCGACGCGGCGGACACGGCCTTCCTCACCAATGACGGCGGGCACATCACCCTGCACGGTCTGACGGTCACCGCCTCCGTGGACGGCGTACTTCCCCCCGATGACGTGCTGGCGCTCGCGGAACTGTCCTGAGCGGAAACGCCGGTTGTCGGCAACGCCGCCATTCATGACGACCGTGTGACATATGGGTTTCTCGACCCGATGCCGGGGCACGGGTCCAACGTGCCATTGCTGCTGCGCCCTCCGGGTGTGTACCGACCTCAAGCCGACACCCACTTCGTCGCCGCACTGCTGCGACACGAAGGTCTGACTCTGGATCGGCACGTGCTCGACCTGTGCAGTGGGACCGGGGCGCTTGCCATCGCCGCTGCGGAGGGTGGCGCGGCGACCGTTACCGCGGTCGACCTGTCGTTCCGCTCGACTATCGCGACCTGGGTCAACACGAGGCGTCGCGGCTGTCCGATCCGAGTGCATCACGGAGATCTTTACGCCCCGGTACGGGGTCAGCTCTTCGACGTGATCATCACCAACCCGCCGTACGTTCCGGCACCGACGGACGAGCTGCCCCGCCACCGCGCCGCCCGCTGCTGGGACGCCGGTCCCGACGGCCGGGCACTCATCGACCGGATCTGCGCCGGCGCCCCGGCCGCTCTGTCCGCGACGGGCACGCTCGCCCTCGTCCAATCCGAGGTTACCGGGGTCGACGAGACAATGCATAAGCTGCGCACCGTGGGCCTTCGACCGCACGTGGCGGCGCGGATGCGCAACCCGTTCGGACCGGTGCTGCGGGCGCGCGCCCCGATGCTCCGCGAGCGAGGACTGCTCGGCGGCCGCAACGACGAGGAACTCGTTCTCATCGTGGCGGAGCGAGGTGCCTGAGGACGTGTCGCCGGAGCCTCCGGTACGGATTCGGCTCAGCCGTGAAGGCCCGGTTCTCATCGACGGGCCTGTCGCCATCGAGTTGCCGGACGGCACCATCGTCCACTCCGACCGTCCCGTCGTGGCTCTGTGCACCTGCCGTCGTAGTCGGCGCTACCCCTTCTGCGACACCAGCCACCGCATCAAGGCCCGAAAGGTGCCGGCATGACGGTGACCGAGGCACCGACCCGCCACAGCGTCCTACCCCGGTTACCGGAAGCGCGTGGTCCGTACTCGCGGAGCCTGCTCGCCTTCCTTCTCGGTGACGAGGACGTACTCCCGGCCGAGGTCACGGACACAGACCCTTACGGCGAGGACCTGCACCTTGCGCTCTACGTCTGTTACGAGCTGCACTACCGCGGGTTCGCCGGCATCGACGACGGGCTCGAGTGGAACCCGAAACTCCTTGCGTTCAGGGCAGAACTCGAGGGGCGCTTCATCGACGGGCTCCGCCGGGACGTACCGGTCGAGGGCCGGCGCGCCGACGAGGTGCTCGGCGGCCTCCTTGAGGAGCCTGTCGAGGGGCACGGCGTCTCGTACGAGTTGATGAGTCGCGGAACGATCGAACAGATGCGCGAGTACGTCGCACACCGCTCGCTCTACCACCTGAAGGAAGCCGATCCGCAGTCCTGGGTGATCCCCCGGATGGACGGTGCGGTGAAGTCGGCGCTCGTGTCCATCGTCCACGACGAGTACGGCGCCGGTCATCCCACTCGGATGCATTCGCAACTCTTCGCCGAGCTCATGGTGTCGCTCGGGCTCGACTCCTCGTACGGCGCCTATCTCGATCAAGCGCCCGCGGTCACGCTTGCCGAGGTCAACATCATGTCGTTGTGCGGGCTGCACCGGGCACATCGCGCGGCCGCACTCGGCCAGTTCGCCGTCGTCGAGATTACCTCGCCGCCGGGGTCCGCCCGAATCTCGCGGGCACTTCGACGCCTCGGCTTCCCGCCGGATGTGTCCGCGTTCTACGACGAGCACGTCGAGGCCGACGCGGTCCACGAGCAGATCGCTCGTCACCGGATGGTCGAACCTCTGCTGCGCGATTTCCCGGAACTCGAAGCCGATTTCGTCTTCGGAGCCCTCGCATCGATCCACCTTGCCGAGCGTTGGCAGGCACACGTCCTGAGCGCATGGCGCTGCGGACGCAGCTCGCTGACCGCCCGGTGATTCACCGCAGGACGGCTATTCCTTCTTGAACTTGTCGACGGCCTCGTCGGCTTTCGACCCCGCCTTTTCGATCTTGTCCGTGTACTTACCCTTGGTCGCCTTGTCGGCAAGACCTTCGGCTTTGTCGATCGCGCCTTTCACTTGATCGGTGTGCTCGGCGGCGAACGTTTTCGCCTTGACCGCCGCGCCCTGCGCCGCATCCCTGCCGCTCTTGAGCGCCTTGTCCAGAAATCCCATTCGATCCTCCTCGTGAGAGGCACAGTCTGCCGTGTTTGCCGGTCAAGGGGAACTCGTCAGTGACGGAGTGGGGCACGCCGCCCCGGCGAGACAGATCCGGGTCGGGCCGATCGGGCCGGGCTCGGACGAGCCTTGCGTCGCCGCCCCCGCGATCAGAACCCCGAGTCCGGCGGCAACGCCGATGATCGCCCACGGCGCAAGCACGGGATGCAGTCGCAGCAGGTCACGACCGAGGTCCGTCCCGTCCGGCGCGGGTGCGCTTGCTTGGCCCATCACCGGGCGTCGACCCGGCGATCGCGCAAGAAGTGCGCTGCCGACCGCCGCCAGCGCCGAGACGGCGTAACCGACGATCGAAAGCGGGTGGCGGTCAGAGAGCAACGCACCGGTCAACGCCGCACCCGAACCGAGGAGCAAACAGGCGACCGCGAGCACGAGACCGAGTGCGCGCAGCTGGTCGGCCCGCAGTCCCGGGCTCGGTGCGGCGTACCAGGCATCCTCTGGCGCCGCCTCACTCGGAAGCACCCGCTCAACATACGTCTAAGATTTTCCTGTTCGCCCGTTGCCGCGCTCTGGAGGCTCGACCGCCATGTCACCGCAATCGTGGGACGAGGTCGACGACTATCTGAGTGGACTGCTCGCCCCGGACGACGCGGCGCTCGCAGGAGCGCTCGCGGCCGCGACGCATGCCGGTCTCCCTCCCATCGCGGTGTCGCCGACCCAGGGAAAGTTCCTGCACCTGCTGGCGAAGATGCTGCGGGCGCGCAGGATTCTCGAGGTCGGAACGCTCGGCGGTTACAGCTCGATCTGGCTCGCCCGGGCCCTGCCCGCCGAGGGGCTCCTGACCACCCTCGAGATCGATCCGGCCCACGCCGCCGTGGCCAGGTCCTCGATCATCAGCGCCGGCCTCGGCGACATCGTCGACATCAAGGTGGGCGCAGCCCTCGACCTGCTGCCCCAGCTCGCCGGCACCGACCCGTACGACCTGGTCTTCATCGACGCGGACAAACGCAACAACGCGCAGTACGTCACCCATGCGATAACGCTCACCCACCCGGGCAGCGTCATCGTCGTCGACAACGTCGTTCGCGACGGCAGAGTGCTCGACGGTGTCGGCGGGGACGCCGACGTCCTGGGCACGCGTGCGGCTCTCGACCTCATCGCCACCGATCCGCGCCTCGATGGCACCGCGCTGCAGACCGTGGGAAGCAAGGGCTGGGACGGCTTCGCCGTCGCCCTCGTGTGCTGAAACCCGTGTTCAGAGACCGATCCAGACGTTCTTGACGTAACTGAACTCGCGGATCGCGTCGATGCCGCCGAGCCGTCCGTGCCCGCTCTGCTTGACGCCCCCGAACGGCGCGCCCGCCGGAATTCCGTCGAATCCGTTGACCCAGATGATGCCGGTCTCCAGCGCCGCGGCGACCCGATGGGCACGCTGGAGATCGTTGGTCCAGAGATAACCGGCGAGCCCGTACGAAGTGTCGTTCGCGATTGCCACCGCCTCGGCCTCGGTCTCGAACCGGAGCATCGAGAGCACCGGGCCGAACACCTCGTGCCGGGCAAGGTCGTCGTGGTTGTCGACGTCAGCAAAGATCGTCGGCGCGACGAAGTAGCCGTCGGAAAGGTCGCCGCCGAGTCGTTCCCCGCCGAGGACGAGCCGCGCGGACGAGCCTTTGGCACGGTCGATCATGCTGAGAATTCGATCCACTGCGGTCTGATTGACCACCGGGCCCATCACCGTGCTCGGATCGAGCGGATCGCCCATCTTCTTGGCGGCAAGCGCATCCGCGGTCATGGCGACCACCTCGTCGTAGACGGATGCCTCGACCAGCACCCGGCTTCCACTGATACAGGCCTGGCCGGACAGGACCGTGACCGCGCTGATGGCCTGCGAAACCGCCCGGGGGAGATCGGCGTCCCCGAAGATCACGTTCGCACTCTTCCCGCCCAGCTCCAGGCCCACCGGAGTGAGGTTCTCCCGCGCGCCGGCCAGGACGTGCTTCGCCGTCGCCCCGCTGCCGGTGAAGTGGACCTTGTCCACGCCCCGATGTCGTACGAGCGCCGCGCCGCCCTCGGGACCACTCGGAATCACGTTCACGACGCCGGGTGGGAAGCCCGCCTCACCACACAGCTCTCCCAACGCGAGGGCGCTCCACGGCGCGATCTCCGAAGGCTTGAGGACCACCGTGTTGCCGGCAGCGAGCGCCGGCGCCACCCGCGTTCCCAGCGACAGCAGCGGTCCGTTCCAGGGCGACATGATCGCCACGACACCGAAGGGCTCACGCGTTGTGTAGTCCAAGGCAGGCCTCGGCCACGCCGGGACTACTTCCCCGCTGATCTTGTCGGCCCACCCGGCGTGATACTCGAACAGGTCAGCGGTCCGCGCGGGGGTCCCTTTCGCCGCCGCGAGCGGCGCGCCGTTGTCGATGACGAAGACCGTCGCAAAGTCGCTCCGGCGCTCGCGCAACAGCGTGGCCAGCCGAAGCAGCAGGCTCCGCCTGGTTCCCGCCGGCAGCGCCCGCCACGCAGGAAGCGCAGAGCGAGCGGCCCGCACCGCGAGGTCGACCTCCCGGGCTCCGGCAAGCGGGACCGAGGCGGTGACCTTGCCGTTCGCGGCGTAGATGTGGTCGTACCAGCCCGCACTCGTGTCGGTCAGCCGCTGATCCCCGATCAGCAACGCGGCGCGTGGCAACACGTGAGTCGGCGCGGCGAGCACTGCTATGTCAGTCCCTTCCGACCGGGGCGAATTGCGGCAACATAGCCCCGCCCTCGAGCATCTCGAACCAGGCCTGCATCGGCATTCCCACCTCGAGCGGCGGTTCGCCCGGAAGTCGGCCCACCAGCCGAACACCGGGAGCGTCGTCGAGTTCGACCAACACCATCGTGAAGGGTGAGGCGAAGGAAGGATGACGGAGGTAGATCGTCGTCCAGGAGTAGAGATGCGCGCGTCCGGACACCTGCCGCCACTCGAGGTCGGCGCTCCCGCACTCCGAGCAGATGCTCCGTGGCAGGTGCAGCAGGCGCCCGCAGGTGCGGCAGGCGCGCACGGCGAGCTGTCCCTGCGCGGCCGCGGAGAAGAAGCCCGCGGTCTCGGGCCAGTCGGTGGCCGGTACGACCAGGTTCACCGTGCTCCCTCCCCGACCAGGATCATGGCGCCGGTGGGCGGTGGGGTACCGGAGGTGACGAGGCACGTCTGTGCGCCGGCGATCTGGGTGGTGGATGTCCCGCGGATCTGGCGGACGCCTTCCACGATCGCGTTCATGCCCGGGATGTAGCCCTCGGACAGCTGACCGCCGGCGGTGTTGATGGGAATGCTGCCGTCGCGGGCGATAGCGCCGCTCTCAACGAACGGACCGCCGTCGCCCTTCGCGCAGAATCCGTAGTCCTCGATCTGGATCAGGACCGTGATCGTGAAGCAATCGTAGAGTTGCGCCACATCGATATCGGCGGGACCGAGACCAGCCCGCTCGTAGAGGGTCCGGGCGGCGAAGCGCGAGGGCCACGAGGTGATGCTCTCGCGCGCCAGCACCGTGTCGATCATGCCGAAACCAGGGCGCGGTCCGCTGCCCATGGCGACTGCCCGAATGTACGCGGGCGTCCGGGCCGAGTCGCGAGCACGCTCGGCGCTCGTCACCACAACCGCGCAGGCGCCGTCCGTCTGAAGGCAGCAGTCGAAGCGCTTGAGCGGAGTGGCGACCTTGGGGCTGTCGAGGTAGTCCGCCATCGTCATCCGCCGCTCGTACATCTGGGCCCGCGGATTGCGGTTCGCGTTCTCCCGACAAACGAGGGCGATCCGGCCGAGCTGCTCCTCGGTGGTCCCGTACTCGATCATGTGGCGCCGCGCCGCCATGGCGTACGCCGCGGCCGGAGCGCCGCCGAATCCGTACGGCGCGTAGAACTCGTCGTAGCTGCCGTTACCGCCGGCAGTGATCGGGCCGGCTGTCTTGGTCATGCTCCCGATCCGGAGATCGGAGTAGCCGTTGAGGGCCCGGATGCACAGGACGACCGAGGCCTGCCCACTGCAGATCGCGCCGACCGCCTGCGCGATCTGCCCCGCCGGCGACACGCCGCCCGGCCCGCACGCGCCCCAATAGGTGAGATTCGGGATTCCCAGCGCTTCAGCCAGGTCGTTGTGCCACACCCGATCGGCCTCGCAGCGGACGATGCCGTCGACGCTCCGAACATCGATGCCGGCGTCCTCGAGCGCCGCGCCGCTCGCCTCGACCGCGAGCCTCAGCTCGCTTCGACCGGAGTTCCGCGAGAAGTCTGTCGACCCGATGCCGACGATCGCCGTACTGTCGCGATTCCAGGTCATCGGTGTCTCCTTCAGGCGCGTCATCGCAGCGTAACGTCGTGTCAGCCGGTGGCGGCGGCCAGCGACACGGCGCATTCGGGACCAGCGACGCGCAGAGCTACCCGCGGAGTGACGGCGCTCGAAGCTCTGACCCTCAGGCCAGCGCAGCCCACCGGGTCAGGGCGTCCGCGAAGAGCTCGTCCCATCGTTGGGGCAGCTCGACCACCTGGCTCACCGGCGTCCCGAACCGATGGTTCGTGAGATATCCGCGGGACTGGTGATAGCGCGGTTCCCCCGCGAGGACGATCTCGATCTGCTCGGGCCAGGGGAACACCGGCACCGTGGCTTCTTCGCTGAGTACGTCCGCCGAGAGTGCTTCCTGCAGACCCGGAAACGCCGCCGCCAACGCCTCCCTGTTCGCTCCGGAGAAATTGGGCTCCGGTACGAACACATCCGGCCCGCGCTCGCCCGTCGCCCAGTAATCCACGAGCTTCCGGGGAGAGATCCACACCTTCTCGTGGAGGTACCGCCGAATTGCCGGCTTGTCGTATCCACCCGCTGCGAGAATGCGGGCCGTCTGCGGACTGAGCACGAGCAGCGGATGCCAGTGACCGGGAAACAACAACGACACTCCGACCCACGACGCCGACAGGTCGCCGAGGAACAGGGCGATCTTGTCGAGATGAACCTTGGGATCCTCACCCGCCGTGTAGATCGGCGCGGTGGAACACAGGAGCCCGAGAATCGTGACGAGATTTGCCCCCGGCGGGCAGCCGTGTTCGTCGCCGAAGGTGGGCCATCCCAAGGCTCGTACGGCGGCCTCGTTCTCCGGCAGGGCCACGTGGAAGTTCATGCCGATCGCACCTTTGTCGGTGTTCCCCGGCGGTATCCGCAGCTCGGCCACGTTCCGCATGAACAGCCGGGTGAAGCGCCCGATCGATGCGTTCGCCTGGCGCCCGATCCGCAGCACGCCTTGCAGATAGTTGAACTCCAGGGCCTCGATCAGCGGCCCGCTGACGACGACGATCGGCTCCATGCCCGGGGTCGCGCCCGCGTCCTTCGTCCAGAACTCAGGGTCGACGAGGATACGAGCGATCGCGACAAGAATCGGCATGTATTCCGGCCGGCACCCGGCCATGACCCCGTTCACCGCGACCGACGTGAGCGTGACCTGGGCTCGGGACGGGCGGATCATTCCCAACGTGTCATCGGCTGCAAGGTCGGTAAAAGCAAGAAAAGCGCCGACCGCCTCCGCCGTCGGCGGAACTACCGGCAGCCCGTCGGACCAGCCTTTGGCAAGGAAGTGTTCTTGCACCTGCGCAAATGTTCCTTCGAACGCGATATCGCCTAGGTGCGCGTCCACCTCACTCATAGTCAGGTCCGGACAAGGCTGCGACGATCGCCGGAATCACGCCGTCGATCAGCTTGGCTCTGGTCACCTCGGCATCATCGGCCGCGGGGTGGCCCGGGTACTCGGCCATGGCGATGTCGGGGAACCCTTCGAGTCGTGCGATCGCTTTGGCCTGACCCATGAAGCTCGTTGCGACAACAGGTACGGCGCGAACCCCGGACCGTTCGACAATTGCACTGGACCGCAACACGGCGGCCGTACAGCTGCCTCAAGCCGCTACGAGGACTATCGCCCCGTCGCACTCCTTGTCACTGAGGATGCCGGGGATCGTCTCGACCACATCGAGCTCGTCGACGCCGTGAATGTTGCCGACCTCGGTGTACTCGACGATGTCGACCGACGGGAATCGGGAGCGGAGCTCGGCGTTGATGATCTCGAGCATCGCGTCGCCGCCGAACAGGTAATCCCACAACTCGATGATTCTCTTGCCGTTCAGGTCACCCAGCGGCGCCGCCTGAACCTTCGCCGGCTCGGTCGAACCGGTCGGCGCGAGTACTTTGTAGGTCTCCGATGTGCGGTGCATGTTCATGCCGACCTTCCTTGTGGCTAGTGCGCTTCCACGGCGTCGAATCCTTGCTTGACCAGATCGACGCGTCCCAAGGAGGAGTCCTGCGAACGGATGGCCTCGTCGAGGATTTGGACCAACAGATCGTCGGGAACCAGGCAGTCGAGGCACGCATCGGGCTTTGCTTCGAGAACCACTTCGACGACGCCCGCGCCTCGTTGTGTGCCGGCGCGCAGGTCGAAACCGTCGGCGGCCAGACCGGGGCGCAGGACGTCCAAGGCCGACTCGACGACGTGTGCGGCGACCATGTGTTCTCCCTCGGTACGCGCAGTGCGCGCGAGCGTGACGAGATGCGCGACGTGCGGCACGAGCCGGATGTACACGCGCCCGCCATCATCGAACCGCGCCGCGGCGGGCGCAAGTACACCGGGTCACCTCCGGCGGCCGGTGCGCTGCGGAACGCCCACGACGCCGCGCGCGACGAGCTCGTCGATGGCGGCCTCGTCGAAATCGAGTTCGCGCAGGATCTCGCGGGAGTGCTGGCCGACGACGATCGGGCCGCCGGCAACCCGTCCCGGGGTTTCGGAGAAGTCGAAGAGCACACCCCGCATGTCGATTCGGCCGACGAGTGGGTTCTCCCGCGAACTCACCCACCCGCGGTCGATCATCTCCGGATCGTCGAACATGCCCAACACGAACTCCTGGGACGAGATCTCGCACGGCACGCCCCGATCGTCGAGAAGCGCGAAGCACTCCCGCGCGGTGTGCGCCGCGAACAGCGGCTCGAGCAGCGGCCCGAGTTCGGTGTTGCGGGCCCGTGCCCGCGCCGTGGCGAAGCGGGGGTCGTCGATCAGAGCGGGCCGCTCGAGGGCGAGGCACAGCCCGCGCCAGTGCCCGTCGGTGAGCGCCGCGACGCATAGCCACCCGTCCGCGGTTTCGTACAGCCGATAGAGCGGTCCGTAGCCGAGTTGTTGCTCGTCGAGCTTCGGCCGATCGCCGACGGTGTCGCCGTCGGTGATCCAGGCGCTCGAGTTGTGCAGCAGGTGCGCATACATGATCGAGGTATCAACGAGCTGGCCCTCGCCGGTGCGGTCCCGGTGGTAGAGCGCCTGGACGACGCCGATCGCGGAGAGCATGCCGCACCCGTTGTCGCCGAGGGCCATCGGCGCCCAGATCGGCATCCCGCCGTTGTCGGTCGCTCCGTCCACCCACTCGGTGCCGGTGAGCGCCGCGGCCATCTGGTCGTTGCCCGGGTACGAGTCGCGACGGCCCCGCTCGTACCCCCGGGTATGGCAGTAGATCAGTGCCGGGTTGATCGTGCGCAGCGTGTCGAAATCGATACCGAGCCGTTGCGCGGCGGCGTACCGCATGTTGTGCGAGACGACATCGGCGTGCTCGACGAGGCGATGCAGGATCGCGAGCCCTGCCGGGTCCTTGAGGTTGAGGGCGATCCCGCGCTTGCCCCGGTTCACCGCCATCCCGAGGTGGGTGCCCATCCAGTAGTGCTCGGTCAGTGAGTTGACCTTGATGACGTTCGCGCCGAGGTCGGAGAGCATCGAGGCGCCGAAGGGTGCGGCCATGGCCAGACCGAGGTCGAGCACCGTGATCCCGTCGAGCGGAGGCCGGCGATCGTTCGGCCCCGAAGGCCGGTGATCACCGGCAACGCGCCCCGCTCGGGCTTCGGCGCGGGCAAGCACCTCGGCGGTGTCCGACCCGGGCGCGACGGGCGCGGCGCCGAGTTTCCCCGGGCACCGCGAAAGCGTGTACGTCGTACCGACCTGGCGTACCGGCCCGAGCTCGGGGTCGTCGATCGCGGCCACACAGCCGTCGGCGAGCAGCAGCGGATCGGCCAACGCCTCCTCGGGGGAACACACCACCTGGAGGGGCACCCCTACCTCGGCCGCGAACTCCACCCAGTCGGCGGCGTCGAACTTGGCGACGGCCTCGCGCATCGGCTCGTCGTAGTGATGCAGCAGCACCATGTCCTGCGGTGACATCGCGAGCCGCGTTGCCGCTGCCCTCGGGGCAGTGACCGTCTCCGTCACCGCGAGGGTGTCGCCCTCCGACGCTCCCAGCAGGAAGCTCGGTAACGGCGCCCAGTTATTCACCCAACGCCCGTCACGGGCCCGGAAGATCCCTTTCGGGGCGCGCGGGTCGATCACCCAGCTCTGATAGTCGTCGGCCATGCGTTCGACCCGCTGCCACGGGGTCGCGGCGGCGAGCAACGCTCCCTGGAGGAGCGAGGTTTCGACGTGCTGGCCCCGACCGGTGCGTTCACGCACACGGAGGGCGGCGTTGATCGCGAGCGTCGCGAGATACATCGTCGCAAGGCTCACCCACGGCATGCCGTTGAACAACGGCCCCGGGCGCCGTGCGCCGACCAGGCACGACGGTGGGCACTCCAGGTCCTCCAACGCGCCGGGCACCCCGGCGAGCTTGGCGAGCGTGCCACCGGCCACGCCCCGTACCTCGTACTGCAGACCGGACCGTGCGGCGACGAGCGCGTCGTAGCCAGGACGGTCCGCGAGCGAACCGGTGCTGCCGTAGCCGGTGATCGAGCAGTAGATGAGGCGAGGATTGAGCGCGGCCAGCGCGCCGTAGTCGATGCCGAGGTCCGTCGTCGTCCCCGGAGACATGCTCTCGACGAGGACATCAGCCTCGATCGCGAGGCTCGTCAAGGCCCCCTTGCCCTCCCGGCTACGCAGGTCGAGGTCCGCTCTGCGCTTCCCGCGGTTCCACACCTGATACCCGGACAAGCCGGGAAGCGGACCACCGCCCGGAACCTCGATCCTGGTCACGCGGGCGCCATGGTCGGCGAGCAGCATGGTGGCCATCGGGCCGGCGATGCCCCAGGACAGGTCCAGCACCTCAATGCCGTCCAGGACCGGGGCCATGGATCCTCCCTTGCTCGTGCCGCCGGACCGGGTCGTCAGAGCGCGATCCAGATGTTCTTCGGTCGGGTGAACTCGCGAATTCCCTCCCGGCCACCGAGGCGGCCGACTCCGCTCTGCTTGATGCCACCGAACGGAGCCGAGGACATGAGCCCGGCGAAACCGTTGACCCAGATGTTGCCTGCCTCGAGCGCGGCGGCCACGCGGTGGGTCTTGGCGAGGTCGTTGCACGAGACGTACGCGGCGAGGCCGAACGGGGTGTCGTTCGCGAGCGCGATCGCCTGCTCCTCGGTATCGAACTTCATGAGCGCGAGAACCGGGCCGAACACCTCGTTCTGCGCGATGTAGTCGCCGTTGTCGACGTCGGCGAACACGGTCGGCTCGATGAAGTACCCGTCGGCCAGGTCGCCGCCGGAGCGCGTGCCGCCGAGGACGAGCCGGGCACTGGACTCCTTGGCCTTCTCGATCATGCCGACGATCCGGTTCGCGGCCGCCTCGTTGACAACAGGGCCCATCACCGTGCCGGGGTCGAACGGATCGCCCATCTTCACCGCGGCCAGCGACTGCGTCGCGAGAGCAACGACCTCGTCGTACACCGCGGACTCCACGAGCACGCGGGTCCCGTTGATGCAGCCCTGACCGGACATGATCGTGACCGCGCGAATCGCCTGCGCGACGGCGCGCGGCAGGTCGGCGTCCGCGAAGATCAGGTTGGCGCTCTTGCCACCCAACTCGAGACCGACCGGGGTGAGGTTCTCCTGCGCTCCGGCGAGGATGTGGGCGGCGGTCGCGCCGCTCCCGGTGAAATGGATCTTGTCGACACCGGGATGGCGAACGAGGGCCGCACCACCCTCCGGGCCGCCGGGGATCACGTTGACGACGCCCGGTGGGAAACCCGCCTCGAGGAACAGCTGGCCCATCCGGAGCGCGATCCAGGGCGCGAGCTCCGGTGGCTTCAGCACGATCGTGTTCCCGGCGGCGAGCGCCGGCCCGAGGGAAAGCCCGAGCGACACCAGCGGGCCGTTCCACGGGAAGATGATCGCGACCACGCCGAACGGTTCTTCCAGCGTGTAGTCGAGCGCCGGGGCGCGCCACGTCGGGACGACCTCGCCACCGATCTTGTCGGCCCACCCCGCGTTGTACTCCCACATGTCCGCGGCGGTGTTCGGTGACAGTGCCGCTCCCGCGATCGGCGCGCCGTTGTCGATCACGGCGATCTTCCCGAACTCTTCGTGGTGCTCCCGGAGCAGGGTGGCCACGGCGAGAAGCAACCGGCGGCGGGCGTCGGCCCGCATCCCCTTCCACGACGGAAGTGCCGCCCGTGCCGCCGCGACAGCCGCATCCACCTCGGATGCTCCGGCGAGCGGGAGGGTCGCGGTGACCTTGCCGTTCGCGGCGTAGATGTGGTCGTACGGACCGCCGGTGCTGTCGGTGATGTGCTGATCACCGATCAGCAGCGCCGCCTGCGGGAGGATCTCCACGGGCGCTTCGGTCACCGCCATCGGTGTCCCCTTCCGTGCAGCGGCGCATGGCGGCCGGAGTCTGCGTTGGCCGTCAGACGCTAGCAGTCAGGCGACCCGCGCAGAAGGTGTGCCGGACGAGGTCCGCGTCCGGCTCGGCCCGCGCCTCGTCGAGGCTCGTCCGGAGCACGACGAGGCTGCCCTCGGCGCCGGGAACGACTCGGCGCGCCGGCCCCCCCGGCGCGCGCGGATCGCTCAGCATGGAATGCAGGGCGGTCGCCGCAGATACCCGCTCCGCCGTCCCCACGACGACCCCGCCGGGGGTGGCCCGGTCGCGTGCGGCTCGGATGGTGGCCCAGGGATCGAGATCACCGTACGGCGCGTCCGAGGAGCAGACGACCGGTACGCCCTGGCCCAGCAGGGACGCGTAGGGCCACAGGTCCTCGCGATCGGCAGGTTCGACGTCGCTCGCGTACGAAGCCCCGCGCCGTGCGACGAGCGAGGGCTGGGTCACGACCAGCAAGCCCAGTTCAGCCATCGCCGCTGCTTCGGCCGGCCCCGCCACGGCTGCATGCTCGACGCGATCACCCGGGGTC